>DATLME010000195.1:0-2017 GCA_035537395.1 Sphingomonas sp.
CTGGTCGCGCTGGTCCTCGCGAGCCGGTTCGGGTTGGTCGCCGCAGGTGCGTATCTGCTGTCGGGGGCGATCGGGACGCTGGTGGCGCTGGCGATCAACAAGGAACTCGCGCACCGGCATTGAGGGATCGTGGTGGACGGCCTCGATGACTACTACCCACACCGTTATCCCCGCGACGGCGGGACAACATTCCGGCAGCGCCTGCGCTTCTGTCGCTAAGGCAAGCCAATCTGGATCCCCGCCAACGCGAGGGTGACGGCATTGTGGAGCCTACCGGGCTTCCCGGATCGCCGCGAGCACCGCCTCGGCGAGTTCCGCCCGGCAGATCAGCAGGTCGGGAAGCAGCGGGTTCTCGCAATTATAGGCAAGCACGCTGCCGTCGATCCGCGACGCGTGCAGCCCCGCCGCCAGCGCGACCGCGGCCGGAGCACAATTGTCCCATTCATATTGGCCGCCGTCGTGGAGATAGATGTCCGCGCGGCCGTCCACGACCGCCATCGCCTTCGCGCCGGCCGACCCCATCGGGATCAGTGTCGCGCCGAGCGCCTCGCCGACGCGCCGGGCGATGTCGGGTGCGCGGGTGCGGCTGACCACCAGGCGGGGCGGCGACAGCACGGGATGGAACCGCGGCGCGTCGTCGGTCGCGTAAACCTGCGCGAGCGCGGGGAGCGAGACCGCCGCGGTGTGCGGCCGGCCGTCGATCGCCAGCCCGATATGAACCGCCCAGTCGTCCAGCCCTTCGCTATATTCGCGGGTGCCGTCCAGCGGATCGACGATCCACACCCGCCGCGCCGCGCAACGCGCGCGATCGTCGACCGATTCTTCCGACAGGATGAAATCGTCGGGGCGTGCCGCACGCAGCCGTTCGAGGATCAACGAATTGGCGTCGCGGTCGCCACGTACCCCGAGCGCCTTGCCCGCCTCGCTGCCTTCCGCACGGATCGCGAGCAGCAACGCGCCTGCCTCTTCCGCGACCGCGCGCGCAAGATCGGTATCGCTGACGGCCGCGCTCAAGCGCCTGGCTTTCCGAGGCCGAGGATATGCTCGACCACCCGCTCTGCGGCAGCCTCCGCGGTCTCGCGGCGCGTATCGATGCGCAAATCGGGGCGTTCCGGCGGTTCATAGGGGCTGCTGATGCCCGTAAAATTGGCGATCTGGCCCGACCGCGCCTTCGCATAGAGCCCCTTCACGTCGCGCGCTTCGGCATCCTCGATCGGGGTGTCGACGAAGATCTCGATAAAGGCATCCTCCGGCAGCATTGCGCGGACCATGTCGCGCTCGGCCCGGAACGGCGAGATGAAGGCGGTGAGCACGATCAAGCCCGCATCGGTCATCAGCTTCGCGACCTCGCCGACCCGCCGCACATTCTCGATCCGGTCGGCCTCGGTAAAGCCGAGATCGCGGTTCAGCCCGTGCCGGACATTGTCGCCGTCGAGCAGGAAGCTGTGATGCCCGAGCGCGTGGAGCTTCTTTTCCACGAGGTTGGCGATCGTGGACTTGCCCGATCCCGACAATCCGGTGAACCACAGCACGCGCGGTACCTGCCGCTTCTGCGCCGCGTGCGCTGCGGGGCTGATGTCGATCGACTGCCAGTGCACGTTCTGGGCGCGCTGCAGCGAGAAGTTGATCATCCCACCGGCGACCGTCGCGTTGGTCTCGCGGTCGATCAGGATGAACCCGCCCAGCATGTGGCAGGTGCCATAGGTCTCGAACACCAGCGGCCGATCGGTATAGACCTCGGCCACCCCGATGTCGTTGAGGTGGAGCGTCTTGGCGGAAAGCTCGGCCTGGGTGTTGACGTCGACGACATGCCGTGGCGGCTGCACCGTCGCACCCACCGTTTGCGTCGCGAGCTTCAGCCAATAACCGCGCCCTGCAACCAAGGCGCTCTCGCCGAGCCACACGATCGTCGCCTGGAACTGGCTGGCGGCCTGGGGCGGATCCGCGGCCGCCGCGATCACGTCACCGCGCGAACAATCGATCTGGTCGGCGAGTACCAGCGTCACCGCCTCGCCGG
>DATLME010000196.1:0-6248 GCA_035537395.1 Sphingomonas sp.
CACCACTCGCTGCGCGAGCGGTCCCCCTCCCCGCTCCGGGGAGAAGTGGAGCGAGTGGATCGTCACATTGCGGCTCGCCAGCACTACCTCTTCGCCGGCCCGCGCCAGATCGTACGCCCGCTCGCCGTCTACCTTCAGCGCCGAATACGCCGGCGGCACCTGCGCGATCGGCCCCGTGAATCGCGGCAGCACCGCTTCGACCTGCGCCTGCGTCGGCCGCACGTCGCTCTGCGCTATCGCCACCCCCTCGCCGTCGAGCGTAGCCGTCTGCACCCCGAAGCGGATCGTGAAGTCGTACACCTTGTCGCTGTCGAGCATCCGCCCGGCAAGCTTGGTCGCCTCGCCGATCGCGATCGGCAGCACGCCGGTGGCGAGCGGATCGAGCGTGCCGCCATGCCCGACCTTGCACTTGCCGTGCCCGCCCTCGCGGAGCGCGCGCTTCACCGCGCTGACGCCCTGGGTCGAGCCGAGCCCCAGCGGCTTGTCGAGGATGATCCAGCCATGCACCGCGGTTCTGCCGGTCAGGCGATCGCGGCCGCGAGTGCCAGGAACATCTGCACCACCGCTTCGGCCGGGGGCGCGACCAGCCGTGCGACGATGTTGGCACTCGGAAACGCCATCGGGATCAGCACCAGCAGGAAGATCATGATCAGGAAGCCGAA
The DNA here is from genome assembly GCA_035537395.1 of Sphingomonas sp. Taxonomy (GTDB): domain Bacteria; phylum Pseudomonadota; class Alphaproteobacteria; order Sphingomonadales; family Sphingomonadaceae; genus Sphingomonas. Next base: position 663 of record DATLME010000196.1, read on the forward strand.
CTTGGCCAGCTTCGCATATTGCGCGGCGAGCGGCCGCGGCAGCAGCCCCTCGACGACATGCCCGCCGTCGAACGGTGGCAGCGGGATCAGGTTGAACAGCGCCAGGAAGACGTTGACGAGCAGGAAGTTGAACAGGTTCGACAGCAGGAACCCGCTCACGCTGCCGGGCTGCGCGGGGCTCAGCGCCGTCCCGACCACGCCGAGCACCACCGCCGCGATCGTCGCGAGCGCCAGATTCATCCCCGGCCCCGCGAGCGCCACCGCGATCATCCCGAAGCGCGGGTTGCGCAGTCGTTCCGCGATGACCGGCACCGGCTTCGCCCAGCCGAACACCGGCGCGCTCGCGATCGCGAGGCCGAGCGGGAGGATCACGGTGCCGATCGGATCGACATGGCGCAGCGGATTGAAGCTCAAGCGCTTGCGCTCCGCAGCGGTCGGATCGCCGAGCCATTTCGCCATCCAGCCATGCGCCACCTCGTGGAACACGATCGCGATGATCAGCGGAATGATCCAGACCGCGCTGCGGTAGACGATGTTGTCGGGGTTCATGCGCGTCGATGTAGGGGGTGTGACAGGTGGCGGCTAGTTCTCCGTCACCCCGGACTTGTTCCGGGGTCCACGGTGCCGCGCGCTTGCCCCCAAATTGGTACCCGGCACGGTGGCTGCCCGAACAAGTCCGGCATGTCGGAAAATCAAGACGCCAACGCCTCGCCGAAATGCCGCCGGCACAGCGCGAGATAGCGGTCGTTGCCGCCGATTTCGGTTTGCTGCCCTTCCGCGATCGGCCGCCCGTCCGCATCGACACGCAGGTTCATCGTCGCCTTGCGCCCGCACACGCACACCGATTTGATCTCGACCAGCGAATCGGCGATCGCGAGCAGCCGCGCCGCGCCTTCGAACAACCGTCCCTGAAAATCGGTGCGCAGGCCGTAGGCGAGCACCGGGATCGCCATCGTGTCGCAGATCCGCGCCAGCTGCGCGACCTGGATCCCGGTCAGGAACTGCGCCTCGTCGACCAGCACGCAGGCGAGCGGGGTCGCCGCATGGCGCCGCGCGACGCACCCGGCGATGTCGGTCGCGGCGTCGAACGGCGTCGCCGGCGCCTCCAGCCCGATCCGCGACGTGATCGTCCCCGGCGCGAAGCGATCGTCGATCGCCGCGGTGAACAGCATCGTTGCCATCCCGCGCTCGCGATAGTTGAAGTCCGCCTGGAGCAGATTGGTCGATTTGCCCGCGTTCATCGACGCGTAGTAGAAATAAAGCTTGGCCACGCGCGCTCCCTCCCACGCGGGGCGCCCCCGATCAATCGTCGAACAGCATCACCACCGCCGGGCGTTTCGCGACCCCGACCAGCCGTTCGCGCCTGAAGCCGGCACGCGCATAGGCGCGGCGCGCGCGGGTGTTGCGGACGTCGGGGTCGATCGCGACGATCGGCACGCCGCCGCGGCGCAGATGTTCGGCGAGCAACCGCAGATAGGCGGTACCGTGCCCGCGACCGATCAGCGCCGGGTTGCCGATGAAGGTGTCGATCGCGCGCGTTCCCCGCGGCAGATGCGCGAACTGCGGCTGCGGCCAGGCATGGACCGCATAATGCTGCGCGAACGCGAATGGCCGCCCGTCGAGCGCGACGATCAGCATCGTCATCGCCGGCTCGTCGAAATCCGCGCGGATCAGCTCGGCCTCGAGCCGCGGGTCGCCCCACCATTGCCGCGCCGCCGGCGTCGCCAGCCAGCGCCGCAGCATCGGCAGGTCGTCGCGGCGCAGGCGCCGGAAGTCGTAGCGCGGTCCGGGCGCGGGACCGGGGAGGGTGCCGTGCATCAGCCCGAAGCGGGGGTGAGCTTGAGCAGCCGCCCCTGCGAGCCGTCCTTGCCGTCCTCGATCACCAGGATCGCGCCGTCGCTCGTCTGATCGACGTCGCGGATCCGGGCGCCCATCGCGAACTGGTCGCCCTTGCGTGCCTCGGTCCCGTTCAGGTCGACGCGGACCAGCGCCTGCGACGACAGCCCGCCGATGAACGCATCGCCCTTCCACTGCGGAAACAGGTTTCCCGAATAGATCATCAGCCCACCGGGCGAGATCACCGGGTTCCACGACGCCTTGGGCGCCTCATAGCCGTCGCCCGCGGCGTGATCGGGGATCGGGCGGCCGTCATAATGATCGCCGTTCGAGGCATTGGGCCAACCGTAATTGAGGCTCGGCTTGATCAGATTGACCTCGTCGCCGCCTTTCGGACCCATCTCCTGCTCCCAAAGATTGCCCTGCGCGTCGAATGCGATGCCGAGCAGGTTGCGATGGCCGTACGACCAGACTTCCGGCGCGAAACCCTTGGCTGCAAGCGGGTTGCCCGCCGCTGGCTTGCCGTCGAGCGTCAGCCGGAGAACCTTGCCGAGTGTCGCCTTGGGCTCCTGCGCGGGCGTGAATTTCTGGCGGTCGCCATTGGTGAAGAACAGATGCTGGCCGTCAGGCGAGAACGCGATCCGTCCCGAATAATGGCCATTGCCTTCGACGAACGGGCGGGCGCTGAACAGCGTCTCGATCTTGCCGAGCGTCTCGCTTCCCGCTGCGCCCTCCAGCGTGCCGCGTGCGAGCACCACGCCCTTGCCGCCGGGGCCGGACGACGAATAGCTGAAATAAACCTGCCGGTTCTGCGCGAAGCCCGGCGCGAGGACGACGTCCATCAGCGAGCCCTGTCCTGCCGAATCGACCGCGACCGTGGCCACGGTGCGGCGTTGTTTCCCATCGGCCGACAGCAACAGCATCTGCCCCTGCTTCTCGGTCACCAGGAGGCGGCCGTCGGGCAGCACCGCCAATGCCCAGGGTGCGTCGAGATCGGCCAGCACGGCAGTCGCGAAGGGTTGTGCGGCGGAGCTGCCGGCAGCCTGCGACTCGTCGGGGGCGGCCGAACAGGCAGTGGCGGTCAGCATGGCGGTGGCGAACAGGGCGGCTCGGATCATCACTGGCTCCTCGGGTACATCGCCTGTGCAAACGCGGGCCGGGGGCCAAGGGTTGCGGCGCTTGCCTAGTCCGTCGCGCCGGACTATATCGCAAGCACATTCTCTACATCGCTAGCGGTGAAGAGGCTGGAGCCACCCGGTTCCGGCGACGACGACGCATGTATTGGACCCGAGCCGACAATGGCCGACATCGCCCTGTTGACGACCCTGATTGAACCCGAGGCGCAGGCGCTCGGCTTCGATCTCGTGCGCGTCAAGATGACCGGCGGCAAATCCGATCCGACGCTGCAGATCATGGCCGAACGCCCCGACACCCGGCAGCTGACGCTCGACGATTGCGCCGAGCTGTCGCGCCGGATCTCCGACGTGCTCGACGAAAAGGATCCGATCGAGGAAGCCTATCGGCTCGAAGTGTCGTCGCCCGGGATCGATCGCCCGCTGACCCGCGCGAAGGACTATGCCGACTGGGCGGGGCACGAGGCACGGTTGCGGCTGCTCGAGGCGGTCGACGGACGCAAGGTGCTGACCGGCGACCTGATCGGCGTCGAGGGCGACCAGATCACGATCGACGTGCGCGGGCACCAGCCGATGACGGTCGGGCTCGACCAGATCGGCGAGGCCAAGCTGACGATCACCGATCGCTTGCTCGCGGCGACCGCGCCTTTGGTCAGCCTCGGCGCCGAAGAATTCGAAGACGACGACAATACGGCGCGCGATGACGACGCCGATATGGAAGGACAGAATTGATGGCCAGCGTTGCCACCGCCAACCGTGCCGAGCTGATCGCGATCGCGAACTCGGTCGCGTCGGAAAAGATGATCGACAAGGGCATCGTCATCGAGGCGATGGAAGATGCGATCCAGCGCGCCGCACGTGCCCGCTACGGCGCCGAGAACGACATCCGCGCGAAGCTTGATCCCAACACCGGCGATCTGCGGTTGTGGCGCGTCGTCGAAGTGGTCGAGGCGGTCGACGATTATTTCAAGCAGGTCGACCTGAAGGGCGCCGAGAAGCTCCAGCCCGGCGCCGTCGTCGGTGACTATATCGTCGATCCGCTGCCCCCGATCGAGTTCGGCCGGATCGCGGCGCAGGCCGCCAAGCAGGTGATCTTCCAGAAGGTCCGCGACGCCGAGCGCGAGCGTCAGTTCGAGGAATTCAAGGATCGCCAGGGCGAGATCATCACCGGCGTCGTCAAGCGGGTCGAATTCGGCCACATCGTCGTCGATCTCGGCCGTGCCGAGGGCGTGATCCGCCGCGACGCGCAGATCCCGCGCGAAGTCGTCCGGGTCAACGATCGCATCCGCTCGCTGATCCTCAACGTCCGCCGCGAAAATCGCGGACCGCAGATCTTCCTCAGCCGCGCGCATCCCGACTTCATGAAGAAGCTGTTCGCGCAGGAAGTTCCCGAGATCTACGACGGCATCATCACGATCATGGCCGCCGCGCGCGATCCCGGCAGCCGCGCCAAGATCGGCGTGATCAGCCGCGATTCGTCGATCGATCCGGTCGGCGCCTGCGTCGGCATGAAGGGCAGCCGCGTCCAGGCGGTCGTCCAGGAAATGCAGGGCGAGAAGATCGACATCATCCCCTGGTCGCCCGACACCGCGACCTTCGTCGTCAACGCGTTGCAGCCGGCATCGGTGTCGCGCGTCGTGATCGACGAGGAAGAGGACCGGATCGAGGTCGTCGTTCCCGACGACCAGCTCAGCCTCGCGATCGGCCGTCGTGGGCAGAATGTCCGCCTCGCCAGTCAGCTGACCGGCAAGGCGATCGACATCCTGACCGAGCAGGACGCCAGCGAGAAGCGCCAGAAGGAATTCGTCGAGCGCTCCGAGTTGTTCCAGAACGAGCTCGACGTCGACGAGACGCTCGCGCAGCTGTTGGTCGCCGAGGGCTTCGGCGCGCTCGAGGAGGTCGCCTATGTCGAGCTCAGCGAGATCGCGTCGATCGAAGGCTTCGACGAGGATCTCGGCCAGGAACTGCAGAGCCGCGCGCAGGAAGCGCTCGACCGTCGCGAAGCCGCGGCGCGCGAGGAGCGGTCCGCGCTCGGTGTCGAGGACGCGCTGGCGGGCATGCCGTACATGACCGAAGCGATGCTGGTGACGCTCGGCAAGGCCGGGATCAAGACGCTCGACGATCTCGCCGATCTGGCGACCGACGAACTGGTCGAGAAGAAGCGCCAGGAGCCACGCCGCCGCAACGAGGACGCCCCCAAGCGCCCCGAGCCGAAGGGCGGAATTCTCAGCGATTTCGGTCTCAGCGACGAACAGGGCAACGAGATCATCATGGCCGCGCGCGCGCACTGGTTCGACGACGAGCCCGAAGCTGCTGGTGAAGAGCCTGCGGGTGACGAGCCGGCCGCCGAGGCCCCTGCGACGTCGGAGGCGGACGAAGCCTGATGCCGTTCGTCTCGATCCGCATCGCAGGGTCTGCCGACCACGCCCAGAAGGCGGGGATCGTCGCCGACGTGACCGCCTCGCTGGTTGCGCGTCTCGGCAAGAACCCGGCCGCGGTGCAGATCGTGATCGAGGAAGTCGACCCCGCCAACTACGGAGCGGGCGGCATCCTGATCGCCGACCGCGATTCGCCCGCGACCAGCAAGGGAGACGCCCATGCGGACGTCTCCCGATGA
>DATLME010000197.1:0-14646 GCA_035537395.1 Sphingomonas sp.
TGCTGATCGCATTAGGTGGCGGCTTTTCTCCCGATCAGGACGTTCGACCATGACCGATACTGCCGTGCCGGCTCCAGCGCGGGGCAATCCCGGCGGGCGCACGCGTGCCTTCATCATTCTCGGCGCGGTCGTGCTGATCGGGCTGGCGGTGTGGGCGGTGTTCCACTTTCTGCTCGCCGTGCCCGAGGAGGAGACCGACGACGCCTATGTCGCCGGCGACGTCGTCTCGGTCACCGCGCGCGATCCGGGCACGGTGCTCGCGATCCATGCCGACAATACGCAGACGGTGAAGGCGGGCCAGCCGTTGATCGATCTCGACGCCGCGACCGTCGACGTCAACCTGGCGGCCGCGGAGGCCGAACTGGCGCGCGCGGTGCGTTCGACCCGCGCCGACATCTCCAAGGTCGGCGAAAGCGCCGCGCAGGTCGTCCAGGTTCGTGCGACGCTGGCGGCGGCACAGGCCGACTATTCGCGCCGTCGCGGTGCCGCCGCGGAGGGCGCGATCTCCGGCGAGGAACTGAGCCATGCAGCGGACGCGGTGAAGATCGCGCGCGCCAATCTCCAGCTCGCACTCAGCCAGCAGGCGCAATCGCGCAGTGCGGTGCAAGGTACCGACACCTCGACCAACCCCGCGGTGCTGACCGCGATCGCGGCTTATCGGCGCGCGGCGATCGCGCGGGCGCACATGCACGTTACCGCACCGATCGACGGGGTCGTCGCGCAGCGCACCGTGCAGCTCGGCCAGCAGGTCGCGGCGGGCATGCCGCTGATGGCGGTAGTGCCGCTCGACCGCGTCTGGATCGATGCCAATTTTCGGGAGACGCAGCTGAAGGATCTGCGCGTCGGCCAGCCGGTCACCGTCACTGCCGACATGTATGGCGACGACCTGGTCTATCACGGTCGCGTCGTCGGGGTCGGGGCGGGCAGCGGCAACGCCTTCGCCCTGCTGCCGCCGCAGAATGCGAGCGGCAACTGGATCAAGATCGTCCAGCGCGTGCCCGTCAGGATCGCGATCGATGCGCGCGAGCTGCGCGCCAATCCGCTCCGCGTCGGCCTGTCGGTGAACGCGATCGTCGCCACTGCGGACCGGTCGGGACCGCGGCTCGGGGCGCCTGCGCGCCAGGCGTACAAGGGGCTCGCCACCGATGCCGGCGATGCGGCGGTCGACGCGCGCGTCCGCCAGATCATCGCGGCCAACCGCTGATGGCCGCGCCCGCCCCGGCGTCGGGTGCGGCGCTGCCGCCGCTGAAGGGCGGATCGCTCGCGCTGATCGCGTTCGCGCTGGCGCTGGGCACGTTCATGATGGTGCTCGACACCACGATCGCCAACGTCTCGCTGCCCACGATCGCGGGCAATCTCGGGGTCAGCAGCGACAATTCGACCTGGATCGTCACCGCCTTCGCGGTCGCCAACGGGATCGGGGTGCCGCTCACCGGCTTCCTGATGGGGCGGTTCGGGGTGGTGCGGACCTTCTGCGCGTCGGTGGTGCTGTTCACGATCGCGTCGTTCCTGTGCGGGATCGCCTGGAACCTGCCGTCGCTGATCGCCTTTCGCGTGCTCCAGGGCGCGGTATCCGGGCCGATGATGCCCGGCAGCCAGGCGCTGCTGATCTCGGTATTCCCCTCGGACAAGCGCGCGACCGCGCTCGGCATCTGGTCGATGACGACGCTGGTCGCGCCGATCATGGGGCCGATCCTCGGCGGCTACATCTCCGACAATTATCACTGGAGCTGGATCTTCCTGATCAACGTGCCCTTCGGGCTGTTCACCGGCTTCGTGTGCTGGCGCGGGCTCAAGACGCGCGAGACGCCGACCCGCAAGCTGCCGATCGACACCGTCGGCCTGATGATGCTGGTGGTATGGGTCGGCGCGCTCCAGATCATGCTCGATCTCGGCAAGAACGACGATTGGTTCAATTCGCCGCGGATCGTGATCATGGGGGTGATCGCAGCAATCGGTTTCGTCGCGTGGCTGATCTGGGAGCTGACCGACGCCAACCCCGCGGTCGATCTCACGCTGTTCGCCAAGCGCAACTTCGCGATCGGCTCGATCGCCTTCTGCCTCGGCTATGCGGTGTTCTTCGCCAACATCCTGCTGCTGCCGCTCTGGCTGCAGACCCAGCTCGGCTATACCGCGACCTGGGCAGGGCTGATCGCGGCGCCGAGCGGCGTGGTCGCGGTGTTGCTGACGCCGTTCGTCGCGCGGCTATCGGGCAAGATCGACGCGCGCCTGCTCGCCACCGTGTCGTTCGCGGCCTTCGCGGTGTCGTACTGGATGCGCTCGGGCTATACCACGAGCGCGAGCAGCTGGGACTTCATGCTGCCCCTGCTCGTCCAGGGCATCGCGATGAGCACCTTCTTCCTGTCGATGCTGACGATCTCGCTCGATCGTATCCCGCCGGAGCGGCTGCCGTCCGCGACCGGGATCTCCAACTTCACCCGGATCGTCGCCGGCAGCTTCGCGGCGTCGATCATCACCACTGCCTGGGACCGGCGCGAGGCGCTCCACCAGAACCGCCTCGCCGAGGCGATCGGCAACAACGCACCGTACCGCGCCGCGTCGGAAACGCTGCAGCATCTCGGGCTGTCGCCGCTGCAATCCGCGGCGGTGATCACCCGGCAGATGGTCGGGCAGGCTTATCTGCTGGCGTCGACCGATCTGTTCCGACTGTCGGCGATGTTGTGCGCGGCGCTGATCCTGGTGGTCTGGTTCACCCGCCGGCCGACCGGGCAGGGCGCACCGGTCGCTGCCGACTGATGCCGCGCGCGCGTTGACCCGCCGGGGGCGCTTGCCTTAGGTCGACGGCATGAGCGCACCCTGCATCCTGCTTGTTGAGGACGATCCCGCGCTGCGGACGCTGACGACGCGGGCGTTGCAGGAACATGGCTATGTCGTGCGCCCGGCTTCGGCCGCGCCGGAGATGTGGATCGCGCTGGAGGCCGGCCCGGTCGACCTGATCCTGCTCGACATCATGCTGCCGGGCACCAGCGGGATCGACCTGTGCCGCGCGCTGCGCCAGAAGAGCGACGTCCCGATCATCTTCGTCAGCGCGCGCGGCAGCGAGACCGACCGCGTCGTCGGGCTCGAGCTCGGCGCCGACGATTACATCGCCACGCCGTTCGGGACCCGCGAACTGATCGCGCGGATTCGCGCGGTGTTGCGCCGCGGCGCGCTCGATCGCCAGCAAGGCGAGCGCGAACAGGGCGTCCTCCGCTTCGACGGGTGGACGGTGACGCTGCCGCGCAGGGAGTTGACGTCACCCACCGGCGCGATCGTCGACCTTACCGGCGCCGAATTCGACCTTCTCGTCAGCCTTGCGGATCACGCCGGACGGGTGATCGCGCGCGAGCGGCTGATCGAATTGTCGCGGACGCGCCTCGGCGACAGCTCGGACCGCAGCATCGACGTCTTGATCAGCCGCCTGAGGCGCAAGCTTTCGATCGGCGGCAAGGACGCCCCGATTATCACCGTGCGCGGCGTCGGTTACATGTTCAACACCGAGGTCGCGCGAAGTTGAAGCGGCTGGTGCAGCCGTCGATCGGCCTCATCGGGCAGATCATGGCGATCCTGCTGCTGACGATGGTGATCGAATTCGGCGCAAGCACGCTGTTGTACGAACGCGCCAGCCAATTCTCGGTTCGCGACGACGAGGCGCGGCGGCTGGCGGAGCATCTCGTGATTGCCCGCCGGCTGGTCGCGGAGCGGAAGCGCGACGATCGGGGGCCGATGGCCGAAGGCCTCACCACGCAGCGCTACGCGGTCCAATGGGAGGAGGCACTGCCGTCGCCGCCGCCGATCGAGCCGACACTGGCGACGATGCACGACCAGGTGATCGACTGGGAACCGTCCCTGGCGTCGGCGGATCTGCGGCTGCGCCTGACGTCGCCCGGGCGCAGCTCGGTCGTGACGGGGGGATTGCGGCTGCCGGACGGGAGCTGGCTGTATTTCCGCACGCTTCAGCCGCTCCAGAACCTCAACCTCGCGATCCAGCGCGTCGTCCTCGCCTTCGTTCCCGCACTGGCATTGATGCTGGTGGCCGGATTGCTGATCCGGCGCGCGCTACGCCCGATGCGTCAGCTGGCGATCGCAGCCGACCGGTTCGGCGAGGGTGGCCAGCACGCCCCGGTCGCGGAAACCGGGCCTGGCGAGGTCCGACGCGTCGTCGCCGCGTTCAACCGGATGCAAGCCCGGCTCGAACGGCTGATTGCCGACCGTACCCAGGCGCTTGCCGCGGTCGGCCATGATCTGCGCACGCCTCTGGCGCGGTTGCGGCTGCGTGCGGACGCGGTCGGCGACGATGCGACCCGCGACGCGATCGAGCGCGATATCGGCGAGATGGAGGCGATGGTGACGTCGCTGCTCGCGTTTCTCGGCGGCGACAGCAATCCCGAAGTACCGGTCCTGACCGACGTCGCGGTCATGTGCGCCACGGTGATCGACGATGTCGAGGACCGCGGGCTTGCCGGCAGCTATGTCGGCCCCGATCATTGCGAGATCGTGGTGCGCTCCGCGTCCTTGAAGCGCGCGCTCACCAACCTGATCGACAACGCGCTCCATTATGGCGGCAGCGTCGCCGTCATCCTCGAAGAGGTACCGGGCGCCGTGACGATCGCGGTCGAGGACGACGGGCCCGGCATTCCGGACGCTTCGCTCAAGCGGGTCCTGGAACCGTTCGTGCGGCTCGACAATTCACGGCCGCGCGACACGATCGGGTTCGGGCTCGGCCTGCCGATCGTGATGCGGATCGTGGAGGACGAAGGCGGCAGCTTCACCCTCGCCAACCGGCCCGAAGGTGGCCTGCGCGCCGCGATCACATTGCCGCGCAAGCGTCGGTGACGAACCATCCGGGCCTGCACGAATCGGTAGTTGTTATTTCAACGATGCTGCAGTAGCTAACAAAGGTCGGTTCGACCGGCGCCCGCCCTTCTGGGGACGAGCGCGCCGGCGTTTCCGGACGCAGGAGGGACCAGACTTTCATCTGGAAGGGGTCCCATGAAGACGATCATCACTGCCGTCGCCGCGTCGCTCGGCGCGTTCGCCTCACCCGCCATGGCGCAGGAAACCGCGCCGCCCCCGCCGGTCACCGTCACCGGCAGTGTCACCCTGGTCAACGATTATCGGTTTCGCGGCGTGTCGCAGAGCGACGAGGAGATCGCCATCCAGGGCGGGGTCACCGTCGCTCATGAGAGCGGGCTTTACGGTGGCTTCTGGGCGTCGAACCTGGCGGGCTGGGGAACCTTCGGCGGCTCGAACACCGAACTCGATCTGATCGCGGGCTTCAAGCTGCCGGTCGGCGCAGGTGCGCTCGACGTCGGGCTGACATGGTACATGTATCCCGGCGGCTCGAACAAGACCGACTTCGCCGAGCCCTATGTGAAGCTAAGCGGCACGATCGGTACGCTCAATCTGCTCGCGGGCGTCGCGTATGCGCCTGCACAGGAAGCATTGGGCAACTGGTCGTTCACCGGCGCCAACGCGCAGGCCGTGCTCGCCGGCGGCGCATACGACGACGCGTTCGACAAGGAGGACAATCTCTACCTCTGGGGCGATGTGAACAGCGGCATCCCCGGCACCCCGCTGACCGCCAAGGCGCATATCGGTTATTCGGACGGCAATCCCGGACTCGGGCCCAATGGTACCAGCGTCGCGCCCACCGGCAAATATTGGGACTGGATGGCCGGGGTCGATTATGTCGTCGGTCCGGTCACGCTGGGCGTCGCCTATGTCGATACCGACATCAGTCGCGCCGAGGCAGCGCCGCTGCTGCCGAACTTCTCGTCGACCAAGGACGGCTCGTCGATCGCGGACGGCAAGGTGTTGTTCTCGCTGACAGCGGCGTTCTGATCCCCGCTTTCGGCATGCCGTCCCACGCCGGGACCCAGGGTTAACGAGCGCAGCGTTCGTGACCCTGGGTCCCCGATCAGGTCCGGGACGCGGTACGATTGCCGTCAACACTGCGAAACGATGGTGCCCGGGGACGGGGTCGAACCGCCGACACTGCGATTTTCAGTCGCATGCTCTACCAACTGAGCTACCCGGGCATTCCCGAACGCCGTTCGGGAGCGGCGGCTTTAGTCGGCGCTTTTGTCGCTGTCCACCCCGTCTTCGTCGGCGGGCGGACCGGGGACGCGATAGCCGTCGCCGAGCCATTGCAGCAGGTCGCGGTCACGGCAGCCGCGTGAGCAGAAGGGTTCGTCGGCGATACTCGCAGGCTTGCCGCAGATCGGGCAGGGCTTGGCCATCACACAGTCTCCAGTCGGTGGACGACGCCGGTGCGCCGCGCGAGTTCCGCCAGCAGATCGGGCCGCGCGGTCAGCCATGCCAGAACCGGTGCGGGCAGGCGGTGTGCCAGCGGCGCGCCCGGCGGCTCGCGCTCGATTCGACGCAGGGCGGCGCGCGCGGCGGCGCCCGTCCGGTCGGCGGCGAGCAACTCGGGAACCGAGGCGCGCGGGCGGGGGCGCACGATCTGCAGGAACCCGAAACCGTTCATCGTCGTACGCTCGAACGGCTGGGGCAAATGGGCGTCGATCGTCTCGGCGACCGCCAGCCGCGGCGCCTTGCCCGCGAGCGTCGGGAAGTCGATGCCGATCGAACCGCCGATACCGTGGCGGCGTATCGCAAGCGCGACGCTACGCGCCGCTGCCAGTGCGAGTGGCTCGAGCGGGGCAGGGCCGTCCACGTCGAACAGCGTCATCGCCGGGGTGGGCGACATTCGCAGCGCACCGAGCGGAAAGACGATGTCGCCGGTGAGCGCCTCGTCGAGCAGTTCGGACCAGCCGGCAGCTTCGAGCGCGTCGGGCTGGTGCGCGTGGCAGTGGCGCACCGGGGTCCCGCTCGCAGCGATGCGGGCGAGGAGATCGCGGCCCGGCGCGGGCGCGGCGTCGGTCGCGCGGGCGCGGGCCAGCTTGGGGCGGCCAGGCTCCGGGATCGCCTCGCGGACGATCTCGACGCCCAGCGACGCGCCCTGCGTCACCCCCGGCGGGACCTGGGTGAGCAATGCCTCGCCCCCGGGCAGGTCGAGCTTGCCCATGCCACCGGGGATGAGATCGACCAGCTTGCCGCGCGTCACGGCGCCGAGGCGAAGGCCGTCCTGCTCGATGATCGCTTCGACGATCGCACCGTCAGTGACCAGCGCAGCGCGACATTCGCCGATCCCGGCTTCGTAGAGCCATTCAGGCAAGCGGCAGTCCTGCCGTCTTCAACAGCGCGCGGGTTTCGGCGAGGGGCAGTCCGACGACGCCTGAATGGCTCCCCGCGATGAAGCGGACGAACGCCTCGGCGCGGCCCTGTATCGCATAGCCGCCTGCCTTGCCCATCCCCTCGCCGCTGGCGACATAGGCGTCGATCTCCGCGGCGCCGAGCGGGCGGAATGCGACGACGGTGTCGGAAAGCCGGTGGCGGACGCTACCGTCGGCGCCGATGACGACGACCGCGGACAGACAATGGTGGCGGCGCCCTGAGAGCAGCGCGAGCATCCGCCGCAGATCCGCTTCGTCCGCGGGCTTGCCGAGGATGCGACGGCCGACCGCGACGCTGGTGTCGCCGGCGAGCACGACCTCACCGGCGGTGCGGTCGACTGCGGCCGCCTTGGCGAGCGCGACGCGGAGCACATAGGCGCGGGGGAGCTCCGCCTTCAGCGGTGCCTCGTCGACATCGGGCGCCGCGATTCGATCGGGCACGATACCGAGCCGCGCAAGCAACTCGAGCCGGCGCGGGGACGAGGAGGCGAGAACGAGGGTCACAGGCCAGGCCGGCCGGCAACGACGCTGCGGATCAGGACGGCCCGGGGCCGCCGCGACCGGGCATGAACCGGTAGGTGATCCGCCCCTTGGTGAGGTCGTAGGGAGTCATCTCGACGAGGACTTCGTCGCCGACCAAGACGCGGATGCGGTTCTTGCGCATTTTTCCGGCGGTGTGGCCCAGGACTTCATGGTCGTTTTCCAGGCGCACGCGGAACATGGCGTTGGGGAGAAGCTCCACCACCTGTCCGCGCATTTCGAGCAGTTCTTCCTTGGCCAAACAAACCTCTAGCAATGTCGGGAATTCGTGAGCCGGCGCCTTAGCGGAGCGAGCGGCAAAAGGGAAGGCGGGGACGACGCGAGCAACTTTCGGGACCGGAAGAATGGCAAGGGTCGCACCATTGCGCTTGCGAAGCGCGCGGGGAGAGTTGCGGTCGACGCTGCGCAGGAGCGGGTTCGGGGGCGTGACCGGTGGCATGACGGGGGCATGTAGAACAGCGTTTTGGTCCGCGCGGAGGGCCGGAGGGTTTGTGGCACTGGCGCGGTGCAATCCTTCGCGCCGTCGTGCGAACCTTCACCTCGCCTTAGAGGAACGCGCCTTGCGAACCCTCCATGTGCGAAACGCGCGTCTCGACCCGCCCGGCCCGGCGATTGGGGCTAACCAGCGGCGGCAGCTTGGGGTGGCGATCCTCGAACAGCTCCGCCAGCGTGAAGATCTGCAGCGCGGGGAAGCGGCCGAATTCGGTCTGGATCAGGCCGTGGCTGGCGGCTTCGTCGACCATCCCCCGCGTCGGCGCGGCGGCGCAGACGAACAGGCCGAGCGCATGGCCGTCGCGTGCCATCACCCGGCCCAGGTCGCGGACCATGGCCGGGTTCACATGCACGCCCGCCTTTACCGAGATCACGCCGGTCTCGGTCTGGCCGTTCGCACCGACATAGTAGAAATAGCCGTCGACTCCGCGATCGGCGCCCTTCTTGCCGCCTTTCCAGGGCCAACCGCCCAGTTTCAGGGTGATCCATTGCTGGAACTGGTGCGGATCCTCGGCCGCGAGGCGCGCGGCGCTGTCGCGGTCGGCGGGGACGCCGATCGTCTGCCAGCTCGCGTCGCCGCCATAGCCCTCGGTCAGGCGCTTCTCGATCAACCCGATCGAGAGATGGGTGATGTCGATCCCGATCCAGCGTCGCCCGAGCTTCTGCGCGGCGTCGACCGCGGTGCCGCAGCCGCAGAACGGATCGAGCACGACGTCGCCCGGGTTCGACGCCGCGGCGACGATGCGTTCGAGCAGCTTGATCGGCTTCTGTGTCGGGTAGCCGAGATATTCGCGGCCGCGCGGCGCGATCGCGAACTGCCACCAGTCCTCGGGTACCTTGCCCCCTTCGTGGATGACATGGTCGGCACCGACGAACCCCGAGCCGACCAGCCCGCCCTTGTAATTGGCCTTGGTCTTGGCGCTGTGCGGCTGGCGCACCGCGTCGACGTTGAAGGTCCAGGTCTCGCCCTTGGCGTACCAGAAGATCGTGTCGTGCTTGCGCAGGAACTGTCGGACCCCGGGGGAACCCGGGCCGGTGTAGAGCCAGACGATCTCGTTGCGGAACTGCTTCACCCCGAACACCGCGTCGAGCACGAGCTTCAGATAATGGCTCGCGGTGGGATCGCAGTGGAGGAAGAGGCTTCCGGTCGGTTTGAGCACGCGGTGGAGCTCGACGAGCCGCACCGCCATCATCGCGAGGTACGCCATCATCGCATTCTCGCCGATCGCGGTCTTCATCGCCTGCATCAGCACGTGGAGGCTGTGGTTGCCGCTTTCGGTGACGTCCATCAGCGCCGCCGACGCGGCCGGTCCCCAGGCCCAGGTATCGTCGAACGCCTCGATGCTCGCATCGGCGCCGGCGCCGTCGGGCGACTTGAACAGGATGTTGTAGCTGGCGTTCGAATTGAACGGCGGATCGAGATAGATCAGGTCGACGCTCTCGTCCCCGACATGATCACGCAGGACGTTGAGATTGTCACCATAGTAGAGCTGGTTGGCGGGGCGAGTGCGCATCCCGGCCAGGATGGCGATCGCAGGTGCCGCGACGCAATCGCGGTCGTGTCCGATTGGGTGACGTCGGCGCGGGAGATCGCTCCGTTTCGGTGGCGACGGCGGTTGCCGGGTCCGCCCGGCGCAGCACTCGCTGCGAGCGCCACCTGCCGCCCGCCCTGGCCTATTCGTCCACCGCGAGGACGTTGTCGTCGCTGTTTCGGTCGACATATTTGTTGTACGGATCAATCCCGGCAAAGGCGGGCCGGCGGGTGGAGACGAGGCGGATCCGCTGGGTGCCCGACCGCACCGGGCGACGCTCCATCGCGATCACGTCCTGGCGGTCGAACGCGCCGACCCCCGGCCGCGCGGCGAAGAGCCCGACATCGATGTCGTCAGCCAGCGCGGCCTTCTTCTCGACGCCCTTGCCGTCGGCGTAGATCTTGCCTGCGGCGACGGTCATGACCGTCTCCCATTTGCCGCCCGGGAGCGGGCGGACCGATGCCTCGGTCGCCTTCAGATCATAGACCGTGATCCTGTCGAGCAAATCGTCGACCAGCGCGCGTTCGGTCGGGGTGCGTGCCAGCCCGCGAAAGCCGTCGACCAGCGCGAGCGAGGTCGCATAAGGACGCCCCTTGAACCGGTAGCGATCGAGCAGGCCGCGGAGCATTGCGTTGACGCGATCCTCGCCGAGCCGGTCCTGCAACAGGTACATCACCACTGCACCCTTGCGGTAGTGGATGTAGCCCTGGTTCTCGACCCGATCGAGCGGCAGTTCCTCGATCGCCTCGCTGCCGCGCGAACGCAGATACTGGTCGAGTTCGTATTTCAGGAAACGGCGGATCTTGTCCTCGCCGAACTGGTGCTTCATCACCATCAGCGCCGAATATTGCGCCATCGTCTCGACCAGGATGGTGCCGCCCTGCATGTCGGCACTGATGAGCTGGTGCGCCCAATATTGGTGCCCGAGTTCATGTGCGGTCACATAGGACACGTAATCGATCGCGTTCTTGTCGCGCGTATCCGCGAGGAAGCCGATCTTCTCCGAATAGGGGATCGTGCCCGCGAAAGCCTGCGCGAAGCTGTTGTAGCCGGGAAATTCGATGATCCGCGCATAGTCGAACTGATAGGGTCCGAACGCCTGCTGGTAATAGCCGAGCGATGCCTTCATCGCGGCGATCATCCGATCGACATTGAAGCCGTGCGCAGGGTGATAATAGATGTCGAGCGCAATGCGGCCCAGCCGGTCGTGCTTCACCGCGTAATTCGCGGACTGGACCGAGAAGAAGGCAAGGATCGGCGCGGTCGAGACGAAGCGCGCGGTGCGGCGTCCGGCCGCGACCCGATCGCTGACCTTGCGGCCGGGGGCGATCGGGGTCTGGCCGGCGTCGGTGGTCACGGTGAGATCCGACATCACCCACGGTGCGTTGCCGACATAATTGCGCGCAGTGGCGGAGCGGTCTTCGAGCTTCGCCATCCGCAGTTCCGACGGCAGCTTCTGTTTGCGGCGCTTGACCCGGTCAGTCAGCAGCGCATCGCGGTTCATCCCCAGCTGCGGCATGAACTCGCTAGTGTCGAGGAAGATGCCGTTGGCAACGAGCCTGAC
Organism: Sphingomonas sp.; assembly: GCA_035537395.1. Lineage (GTDB taxonomy): Bacteria > Pseudomonadota > Alphaproteobacteria > Sphingomonadales > Sphingomonadaceae > Sphingomonas. Next base: position 11,367 of record DATLME010000197.1, read on the forward strand.
ATCGTCGCCGGTTGCGCGGAACCCGCGTTGCTGGCGGTGCGTGACGAAGCGCAGCGTGCCGGCCGCACCGGGGGCGAGCGGACGATCATAGCGGTAGATCCGGTATTGCAGCTTCTCGTCGTTCGTCACCATCCGGGCGCCCGCGACGTCGATCGAGACGATCGCGGTGTCGGTGCTCGGCAGGCGAACATGGATATCGCGCAGCGGCTGGCCGGTATCGTTGACGAACGCGTAGCTGCCGGCCGCTTCCATCCGCCGTTCCGCGGGGAACAGCGCGACGCGGGCGGCGACCTTGGTAATCGAGGGGGTCGCGACCTTTTCGTAGCGCAGATATTTGCGCTCGTAACTCGCCTGCATCGCTTCGCGATCGTCCTGCGTCCGGTAGGTATTGAGGACGTTGGTGTTGTAAAAAGCATAGGCGCCGGTCGCCGCGAACACGGTCGCCGCGAGCGCGATGATCGCGCCGGGAGCCCCCTTCAGCCGCGCCGGCATCCGGCGTAGCCGCGGGATCAGCCGGGTCTCGGTGCCGCGGCGCCACAACAGATGCGCGACCGTCGCCAGGATCAGCGCGAACGCGCCCCAATAGAGCCGCATCCACCATGCGATCGCGCCACCGACCTGTTCCCCGTTCATATCCGACAGGCGCGGGGTAGTGCCGCCGCCATATTGGTAGAGCGGGTGCTCGAATCCCATGTTGGTCAGCGTGATCGTCGACACCAGATAGACGACCATCACCGCCCAGCCGATATATTTGTTCGGGCTCAGCGCCTGCACGAACACCGCGAGGATCGCGATGAGCGCCATGTCGACGGTCATCGGCAGCAGGTACCAGATCAGGTATTTGCCGAACGCCAGATCGCCGCCACCGCGGAACAGCTGCACCAACATCGCCGCGAGGACCGACACGAACAGCGTGGTCATCAGCACCGCGGTGACCGCGATCGCCTTGGGTACCATATAGGCCCAATTGGGCAGCGAGGTGGCGTCGACGATCTCGTGCATCTTGCGATCGCGATCACGCCAGACGAGTTCGCCGGCATAGTAGATTGAGATGATGATCGGAATGATCCCGAAGGTGCCCATCAGTGTTTCGATCAACGCGAAGGTCAGCGGGCGCGACGGCGTGCCGTAGATCTGGTTGGCGAACACCAGGCCGCCGAACGCGTTGAACAGCCCGACCAGCATCAGCACGAAGAATGCCGGGCTGCGAAACACCTGGGTCATTTCGAACCGGACGAGCGTCGTCAAACGCGGCCAGGTCGAGCGCGCGGGATCGGCCGCGGGCAAGATGGCGACACTTCGCGGCGCGACTTCGGCCAGCTTCGCGGCGGCGCGCGCCTGGCGGCGGAGCCGGCGCTTCGAAATGCCGCGCTCGCTGAAGCTGAAGCGCCAATAGGCGAGTGCCAGCGCGCCAAGCGCCACCGCGAACCAGATCAGCCGGTTCATCAGCAATTGTCCCGCGACCGGCACGAGCAAGCTGTTCGACTCGCTCGCGGTCCAATAACGTGTCGCATTGCCTAGCGCGGCGAGCCCGAACGGCTCCGCATAGCCGAGGATCTCGCGCCATTCCGGGTTGTTGCGCGAAATCGTGCTGAGCACGCTATAGGCCACCAGGAAGAGAACCACGGCGACATAGCTGTACATCATCGACCGTGTGATCGTGGCCACCGCGAAGAAGACGGCGGAGGTCATCAGCAGGTTCGGCAGCGCCAGCACCAGATAGGCATGGGCGTAATAGGCGATCCGGTTGGCCCCGAGCGTCTCGGCATCGACCCAGGGCATCAGCGATCCGAACCAGATCGCCAGCGGCACGGCGAGGAATGCCGCCGCCGCAGCGAGGAACGCACCGGTGAACCGCCCGATCAGATAGTCGAAGCGGGTGACGCGGGTGGACCGGACCATTGGGCCGAAGCCGCTCTCGTCGTCGCGGACGATGACGTTGGCGACGAAGGCGGTGGTCACGAACATGAAGAAGATCGACAGGATTTCATGGGTTCGCGCGATCGCGGCGGGTGAGTTGACGTGGACGTTGCCGCCGCCGCCGATCGTGATCTGTTCGACCGTCACCGAACCGAAAGTCAGCAGGAAGAACAGGATCGCGACGACCCAGAATACCGGGCTGCCGAACTGGTAGCGCAATTCGAATGCGGCGATCTTGCCGAACATCGTGCGCCGCGCCGTCATGCCGCGAGCGCGACTGGGGTGCGGCGGGTCTTTGCCAGGGTTGCGAAATATACGTCCTCGAGACCGCCGGGGACTGCCGTAAAGCCGCCTCCCGGATCGTTCGGCGACAGGATGTGGATGATCGTGCGGCCAGCGAACAGCCGCGTCGCGATGACTTCGTGGCTCGCCTTGTAGGCGTCGAGCGAGTCGCGATCGATGGTCTTCGCCCAGACGGTGCCCTGCGCGCGCTCGATCAGGTCGAGCGGCGCGCCCTCGAGTTGGATCCGCCCCGCGGCGAGCACCGCCATTCGCGGGCAGAGATCCGACACGTCCTCGACGATGTGCGTCGAAAGGATGATGACGACGGTCTCGCCGATCTCGGCGAGCAGGTTGAGGAAGCGGTTGCGCTCCTCGGGATCGAGCCCGGCGGTCGGTTCGTCGACGATGATCAGCCGCGGATTGCCGATCAGCGCCTGCGCGATCCCGAAACGCTGGCGCATGCCGCCCGAGAAACCAGCGATCGCTTTCTTGCGGACGTCCCACAAATTGGTCTGGTTGAGCAGTGTCTCGACGGTCGCCTTGCGATCGGCGGCGGACGCGATGCCCTTCAGCACCGCCATGTGATCGAGCATCTGATAAGCAGACACGCGCGGATAGACGCCGAAGTCCTGCGGCAGGTAGCCGAGCGTCTCGCGCAGCCGCTCGGGATCGGCGATCAGATCGATATCGCCGAAGCGGGCGCTGCCGCTGGTCGGGGTCTGGAGCGTCGCGATGATGCGCATCAGCGTCGACTTACCCGCCCCATTGGGCCCGAGTAGACCGAACATCCCGTTGCCGATCGACAGGCTGACGTCGTCGAGTGCTCGCGTACCGTTCGCGTAGACATGACTTACATGGTTGAGCTCGAGCATCGGCGCATCCTGTTTCGGCAATCTATACTTGATCTAAGCGACTGCTATATCCAAGTACAACACCTATTTTGCTTGATCGCGATTGTCGTTTCGCGCCGGCGCGCATAACGAAAACCCCGCCGACCCTGAGGCGGCGGGGCTTCGTTTCCCGGCATGGGCGGTAGGCCTACCCCCCGTTCTGCGCCGCGAGTGCCGCCAGCAGCAGC
>DATLME010000198.1:0-3612 GCA_035537395.1 Sphingomonas sp.
CGGCGTTCGCTTGGGCGGGGGCAGGGCGCTCGCCGAGGCGCGGATGAGATCGGACAGCCACGCGCCGTCGCTCGAGCGGTCCGCCGGGATTAGCAGGCAAGGCTTTGCGCCCTTGTCGGGCGGAACGTCGTCGACCGGCCCTGCATGCTGGCGGCCGGCGTCGGTCGGTTTGACGAACAGCTGGTCGTCGCAGATCAGTGCGACCAGCCTGCTGTCGCAATAAAGCGCGAACTCACCGAACATCTTGCGCGCTGACACGTCGTCCGCGCCCGAAGCGGCGAGAACGATCGCGTCGACGATGGACTGTCGCGATCCCATCCGCGCTGCATAGACCGCCGAACCAATGCCGCCCACACGAGCTTTCCGCAGGACCGCCGGACATCGTCCGAGCCCGAGCGATGCCCAGCGGTCCGCGATCGGGATGGTTCAGGCGCCGGGGGGTGCGAACACGCGGAGGCGGTGGCCGTCGGGGTCGGCTGCGACGAAGGTCATACCGAAGCTCATCGATGTCGGAGCCTGGATGATATCGACGCCGCGCTGCTTCCATTCGACGTGTCTGGCGTCGACGGCGTTCGCGTCGGTGACGATGAACGCGATCTCGCTCGCTCCGGTACGGCCGGTGCTGGTCGGTTCGACCGTCTCCCGTGCCCACAGGCCGAGCATGACGCCTTCGCGCAACGGCAACATGGCGAAATCCGCTTTCTGCTCGATGATCGGGATGCCGAACAACTCGCTGTAGAACACGGCACTGGCCGCATGATCTTCGACGTGCAGCAGCACGAAACTGAATTCCGGCATCGACGCTCTCCTCAAACCGTCAGCGCGAGGCTTCGCGTGCCGGTGGGGAGACGCTATCGCGACCTGCCGTCAGCTTCTGTCAGCAGTCATTGCTCGGGAATGCCGCGAAGGGTTCGCCACTCCTTCAGCAGCGACGCGCGTCGGCGCGGGTAGCGCCGTGGCGTGACATCGAGCGCAGTGATCCGGTCGGTCCTGAAATGCCGGTAACCCTGGCGCATCTCGCACCAGGCGACGACGACGCGGACACGATCGTAGAATGCCAGCGCGAAGGGCCAGATAGCGCGCTCGGTCGCGCTCCCTTGCTCGTCCGAATAGACAATCAGGGTCTCGCGCTCCGACCGGATCGCCTCGCGGATCGCGGCAAGCTCGGCGTCTCCCGTGGCGATCGCGTCACCCGGACCGATCAACAGGCCCGACGCGTCGATGCCATCTTTCAGGTCTTCGGGGAGAACTGCGCCGATCTTGGCGAGCACGTTGCGCGCCGCCTTGCCCAGCGGCCCGTCCGCTCGTTCCGAAACCCAGCGCGAACCGAGGACCAACGCTTCGATCTCGTCTTCGGAAAACATCAGTGGTGGCAGCATGAAACCGGGGCGCAGCACATAGCCGACGCCAGCCTCGCCATCGATGTGCGCGCCTTGTGCCTTCAGTGCCTCGACGTCGCGGTACAATGTGCGCACCGATACGCCGAGCTCCTCCGCCAGCACCGCCCCCGCGACGGCACGGCGATGGCGGCGCAGCACCTGGATCAGGTCGAGCAGGCGTTGTGCGCGAGACATTGGGGCTCACCCTCGTCGTTCACGTTCCTGCCGCCATATAATGGCAGTATGCCCGTGTCGACGTGGATCGCGGCCGGCGACGCTAACGAACCGCGGCGAAGTCCGCGAACCTCACCGCCGTCTTGATCTGACCGCTCTTTCCGAGCAGCGAGCCGTCGATGGTGCTGGCATTGTCCGCGGGGGCGAGGTGGCCGTCGGCGAGGGCGCGATAGCGGGTGACGATCGTCATCGCCTTTACCGACACCACCATCATCATCCGGAAACCCTTGGTCGCGGTGAGGCGGACCTGCGCCACGAAGGGCGTCTTGCCGCGGGTGTCGACCAGCGCCTCGGCGGCGAGATCGGCGGAAGCGTCGTGGTTGCCGATCTTGATCGCGCCCTTGGGCAGGCGTGCGAAGCGATAGGTGACGAAGCCGGGGGCGGTGTCGCTGCGGGTGGCGGGGGCGCCGATGAACTTCGCGATCTCGGCATAGCTCGGGACCGGGCCGCGCTTGGCCTTGTGCATGTCGGCGACTTCCTTGGCGGTCGGCGTGCGGCCGTCGATGCTCAGCAGCGACCAGCGGTCTGCCGGGGCGCGGCGCGGATCGTAGCGTTCCTCGACGACGCGGCGCGCGGCACCGCTGCGCTCGATCGTGATCGTGCGCCGGAAGCCGTGCCGGTCGACCTGGGTCGCGCGTGCGCTCGCGAGCAACTGGGCCTGAAGCGCGTCGGCCTGCGCGGCGGCAGGAGCCACGGTGGCGAGGACGGCGACAATGATCGAGGCGCGCTTCATCTCGGGCAGATTCCTTGTTGGTGGCGGCGCGGTCTTGCCGAGCATTGCGGCGGCGCGATGGCAGGTGCACGAACAACCGCGCCGCGCATCCTTCTGGCTGCGCGAACCGTATGTATTTTCGCCATTTTGCGGAACCAGCATGTTGTTCGATACCGGCCGTGTCAGCGGCACCATGGAACGGATCTTCCCGGCGGCGACCCCGCCGGTCGCTGCCGGCCGAACCAATGCGGGGCGGGCGTGGGTGGCCACCGCTCCCAGCGGCGTCCGGCGCGCGCGGGTCGGCGCGCGCGGATCGGTCGCGGTGGTGTTCGCGATGCTGGCGATGGCGATCGGCCTTGCCGCGTCGCGATTGCTGCCGACATCGGGTCCGCCGACGGTGCGTGCTGCTGCCGTGGCGCCCAGGGGTGCGACGCCGGCGCCAGCCGCGCCGGTCATCAAGGAACGGCGGTCCGACATCAGGCTGAGCGTGCCGCCCTCGATCGCGGGGTTGCAAGAGCGTGCGGTTGCCCCGCCGAGGCGCGTGGCGGCGGCACGTGCGCCCGAAGCGGTGGCGGCGGCCGCCATCATGCAAACACCGGCCGCGGTGGCGGTGGAGAAGCCGGCTGGAGCTGGCTCGGTGAGGACGCCGCATCTTACCGGCGAGGCGCTGGTCCGGGCGCTGGCGCAGGACGTGATCGACACACGGGTGCTCAACGAAGCGATCCTGCGCGACCAGGCGGCAAGGTCGCGACGCGCCGGCGAGGGCGGCAACTAGCGCGGGGGGCTCGGCACGGGCACGGCGTCGGGATCGGCCGATTTGCAAAGGGCGCACGCCGACCCTCGCCCCAGCGTTATGTTCCCTCTATGTTCTCCTACATGCGATTCGCTTGCGACCCATTGGTATTCAAGGCGCTCTGTGCCGTCGACGAGGCGTGCGAGCAGGCGCAGGCCGACCTTGTCCGGCCGAGTTTCGCGCTGCGCTTCGCGCTTGCCTATCTCTATGTGCGAAGCGACGGCACCCGCTGGGTCTATGACGCCTTCTGGAAGGCGATCCAGGACGATGACGTGCGCTCCAATGGTGGCTATCTGCGCGGTACGTCGGCAACGTCGGCGTTGCAGGGGATCATGCGCAGCGTCGGCGTAGTACCGACGTTCGAGACGTTGCAGGTGCTGCACCAGGCGCGGGCGCGCAACAGCACCGATGCAATCGCCCGGCGGCGGCTCGCCAAGGCGGTACGCGACGAGGAGGCGCTGCGGCGCGAGGCCGGGGAGGAACGCCGCGCCAAG
>DATLME010000199.1:0-5542 GCA_035537395.1 Sphingomonas sp.
TCCGCCGCCGCGTCGCTCGCGAGGCACGGTGGACCTCGGATCAAGTCCGGGGTGACGGACGGACTCGAACAATGCCACTCTTCCTGAACAACGATCAGACCGCCCTCCAAAAGACTGCCGCCGATCAGGGCGCCGGGCGGACCGGTTGCGCCTCAGCAAGGTAGAGCGCGAACAGGCCGTCGGGGTCGGTCCATTCGGCGACCGGCGTCCAGCCGCCCGAGCGCAGCAGGATGCGGGCGTCGCGCGGGCCGTATTTGTGGCTGTTCTCGGTATGCACGGTCTCGCCCGCTGCCATCGTGAAGGCGCGGCCGTCGATGGTGAAGGCGATGTCCTGCAGTGCCTCCAGGTGCATCTCAATGCGGGCGCGATCGTCGTTCCAGATCGCGCGGTGGCGGAACGCGTCGAGCGGGATCGTCGCATCGAGCTCGCGATTGATCCGCGCGAGCAGATTGAGGTTGAACGCGGCGGTGACGCCCTGTGCATCGTCGTAGGCGTTTACGAGGAGGGCTTCGTTCTTGATGCGGTCCATGCCGATCAGCAGCATCGCACCTTGCCCCAGCGACGTGCGCATCGCGCGGAGCAGGTCCACCGCCATCAGCGGGGTGAGGTTGCCGATCGTCGAGCCGGGAAAGAAGCCGAGCTTCGGCGCCGCGGCGATCGCGCGCGGCAACGTGATCGGCCGCATGAAATCGGCTTCGAACGGCAGGATCAGCAGCTCGGGAAATTGCGCCGACAGCGCGCGCGACGATTCGCGCAGGAACGCGCCCGAAATGTCGATTGGTACATAGGCATCGGGGGCGACCGCACGGAGCAGGATCGGCGTCTTGGCCGACGATCCCGAGCCGAATTCGACGACCGCGCGCCCGCGTCCGGCAAGCGTCGCCACCTCCGGGCAGGCCTGCTCCAGGATCGCGCGCTCGGTGCGCGTCGGATAATATTCGGGCAGCCCGGTGATCGCCTCGAACAGCTCGGACCCGCGACGATCGTAGAACCAGCGCGCGGGGATCGCGCGCGGCGACTGCGCGAATCCGGCAAGGACATCGGCGCGGAACTGCGGGTCGGCGAGCCCCTGGTCGCCGTCTTCGATTTCGGGCTTGAGCATCCTTAAAGGTCTTTCGCGAGGCGCACGCCGGTGAATTGCCAGCGCTGATGGGGATAGAAGAAGTTGCGGTAGCTGGCGCGCGCATGGCCACGCGGTGTCGCGCAGCTGCCGCCCCGGAGCACGAACTGCCCGCTCATGAACTTGCCGTTATATTCGCCGACCGCGCCGCCGGCCGCCGCAAAGCCGGGATAGGGCCGGAACGCGCTGCCGGTCCATTCCCAGACATCGCCGAAGAAGCTGGCCTCGCCGGTCGCCGGACGCGGCTCGACCGGACCCGCCGCGTCCATCTGGTTGCCGCCGTCGGGATCGCCGGACGCGGCGGCGGCTTCCCATTCGGCCTCGCTGGGCAGCCGTGCGCCGGCCCAGCTGGCATAGGCGTCGGCCTCGTAGAAGCTGACATGGGTGACCGGCGCGGCAGGATCGATAGCGCGGCGGCCGTCGAGCCCGAAGCGGGTCCAGCCGCCGTCGCCACGTTCCCAGTAGAGCGGCGCCTCGATGCCATTGGCACGGACCCATGCCCAGCCGTCGGCAAGCCAGTGGCGGGGTTCGGCATAGCCGCCAGCCGCGATGAAGGCGGCCCATTCATCGTTGGTGACGGTGCGATCGGCGATCGCGTGAGGCGCCAGCAAAGCCCGGTGCCGCGGCGTTTCGCAGTCGAACGCGAAACCGTCGCCGGCATGCCCGATCTCGACGATGCCGCCGGCATGCGATCGCCAGCCGACCGGCGCGGGCATCGCGACCGGAACCTTGCGCGGCGCGGGCCAAAGCGCCGGCTCCAGCGGGTTTTCGCTGAGGAGATGCAGGATGTCGGTGACCAGCAACTCCTGATGCTGCTGTTCGTGGTGGCAGCCGAGCTCGATCAACTGGAGCGCGGCGGGCGGGAGCGCGGGAAGGGCGTCGGCGATCGCGGCATCGACATGCGCGCGATAGCGGCGAACCTCGTCGAGCGTCGGGCGAGTCACCATTCCGCGCCGGTCGCGGGCATGGCGCCGTCCCTCGGCCTCGTAGTAGCTGTTGAACAGGAAGGGGAAGCGCGGATCGTGGAGCGCGTAGCCGGGCACGTAATCGCGCAGCACGAAGGTCTCGAAGAACCAGCTGGTGTGCGCGAGATGCCATTTCGCGGGCGACGCATCGGGCATCGACTGCACCGTCGCATCGGCGTCCGACAAGGGCGCTACCAGCGCAAGCGACAGCGCGCGGACGGCGGCGAAGCGCGTCGCCAGCGGGGACGACCGGGGCAGCGCAGCGTGGTTCCCCATGATCATCCCCTCTGCACGCCGTGGCGGCCGTCTACGCCGCACCGCGCGCGTTCGTGCCGGATCAGCGCGTCGCGCCCGGCGCCCATAGAACGTCGCCAGCGCCAGTTTGGTTCACCGCACGCGCGGCGACGAAGAGGTAGTCGGACAGGCGATTGAGATAGCCGAGCGCGCGCGGATTGACCCCGGCGCCGATCGCGACCGCTGCACGTTCGGCGCGGCGGACGATCGCCCGCGCGACATGCAGCGCCGCCGCGGCGGGATCACCGCCGGGCAGGATGAAGCTGGTAAGCGGCGCGAGCGACCGGTTCATGTCGTCGATCTCGCGCTCGAGCCGTGCGACCTGCGTGTCGACGATTCGCAGCACCATGTCGGACGGGGAGAAATCCTCGCCCGGGGTCGCGAGATCGGCACCGAGATCGAACAGGTCGCTCTGGATGCGGGTCAGCGCTTCCGCCGGCGCGCGCGCCGCGAGCGCCGCGATCGCGACTCCGATGGCGCTGTTCGCCTCGTCGACGTCGCCGATCACCGCCAGCCGTGGATCCGCCTTGGATATGCGCGATCCGTCGACGAGGCCGGTGGTGCCGTCGTCGCCGGTGCGCGTGTAGATTCGATTGAGCCGGACCAGATCAGGTGCGCCCGGCCGCGAACAGCAGAACCACCACGATGAGAACCGCGATTGCCTGAAAGAAGATGCGCTGCTGCATCATCTTGTTCGATTTGAGCGCCGCCGGATGCGGGCCGGCCTCGCCGCTCTTAACCTGCGCGCTCGATTGCTGGAGGAACGCGATGATTCCCCGGACCAGTGCAACGACGGTTGCGATCATCGCCGCGATGAGGAGAAGGACGAGGAATGTCTGCATCGTTGCGATGTAGGATCGCCGAACTGTGGCCGCAATGCCGGCTTTGGTGCAGGTCGACTGGTGGCGGGCGATGGTGCTGCACCCTGCCGTCATCCCGGCGCAGGCCGGGACCCGGAGTCATCGAGCGCGGCGATCCTGGCTCTGGGTCCTGACTTTCGTCAGGATGACGCAGGGGGTGAGGAGTCGGGTCGGCGCCTCTGCTGTCGCGCTGCGAAGATCCAGCAACGGGTGCGCGCCTCATGCCGTCATCCCGGCGCAGGCCGGCACCCAGGATTATCGGGCGGGGCGATCGTGGCCCGGGGTCCTGACTTTCGTCAGGATGACGCAGGGGGGTGATCGGACGAGATGGCGAATTCTGCGCGCAGTCTCGCTGCCAACCCGGCGCCGTCCTGTCCTGCGAGCCGCATCGATTCCAGCGTCGGCGCGCCGGTGCGCTTCGCCAGGCGGGTGCCGTCGGGATCGGTGACCAGCGGGTGGTGGTGGTAGCGCGGGGTGGGCAGCGCCAGCAGCGATTGAAGCAGGCGGTGCACATGGGTCGCCGCGAACAGATCGACGCCGCGGACGATGTCGGTGACCCCCTGTTCAGCATCGTCGACGGTGACCGCGAGATGGTAGCTGGCGGGTGCATCCTTGCGCGCGAGCACGACATCGCCCTGTGCGGCGACTTCGGCAGCGATCGTGACGCCGTGATCGGTCCAGTCGAGCGGGCCCGCGGCGGCGATCGCGCGGGCCATGTCGAGCCGCCAGCAATGCGGACGCGACAGATCGGGTGCGGCGATGCCGCGGCAGGTGCCCGGATAGCGGGGGGCGACCTCGCCGTGCGGCGCGGCGACGCTCGCGGCGATCTCGGCGCGGGTGCAGAAACAGGGATAGACCAGGGCCGCGGCGCGCAGCCGATCGAGCGCGTCGGCATAGATCGACAGCCGCTCGGACTGCCGGAGCACCGCGCCGTCCCAGGCGAGCCCGAGCCAGCGCAGGTCGGCGAGGATCGCGTCGATATGGTCGGCGCGGCTCCGCGTTGCATCGATATCCTCGATCCGAAGCAGGAACGTGCCGCCGGCCGCGCGCGCGAAATCATGCGCGCGGATCGCCGAGAGCGCATGGCCGAGATGGAGCCTGCCGGTGGGGCTCGGCGCGAAGCGGGTGACCACGCGCACTTGACCGGGAATCACTCCCTGTGCTGTCATGATGGTGTCATGCCGGTGGGCGAAGGCCCCACGCGGCAAGCCGTGTGGGAGGAGCCGTGTTTCATCCCGATCTGATCCGCCATCCGGATGGGTGCCCCGCACTCGTCCTCAATGCCGATTATACGCCTCTTTCCTATTACCCGCTGAGCGTCTGGCCCTGGCAGACCGCGATCAAGGCGGTGTTCCTCGATCGCGTCGATATCGTGGCGCACTATGAACGCGAAGTGCGCAGCGCGACCGTTGCGATGAAGCTGCCGTCGGTGATCGCGCTCAAGCAATATGTCCGCCCTTCGCAATTTCCCGCCTTCACCCGATTCAACCTGTTCCTGCGCGACCGGTTCAGCTGCCAATATTGCGGCCACCCGCGCGACCTGACCTTCGACCATGTCGTGCCCCGCGCGCAAGGCGGGCGAACGACGTGGGAAAATGTCGTCACCGCCTGCGCGCCGTGCAACCTGAAAAAGGGCGGGCGCACCCCGAAACAGGCGAGCATGCCGCTCCACCTCGATCCGATCCGCCCGACCAACTGGCATCTCCAGGAACATGGCAAGCGGTTCCCGCCCAACTATCTCCACGACACCTGGCACGACTGGCTCTATTGGGACGTCGAACTCGAGGCGTGACGACGGAGACGACCATGCGGGCTTTTGTCGGAACGGCACTGATGGCGGCAGCACTCGCCGGCTGCGGCCGCGAGGAAAAGCGGGCGAGCGCCGATGCGAATGCGGCAGGGTTCGTGCCACCGTCGGTGACCTCGCGGCTCGACTATGGCAGCGCGATGGACCGGCGCTTCCGCGGGCTCGACCGCAACGCCGACGATTTCATCAGCCGCGACGAACTGCCCCGCAGCAATCCCGGGCGGCTGACCGCGCTCGACCGCAACCGCGACGACAAGATCAGCGCGATCGAATTCAGCGAAGGCATGCTCGCGCGGTTCGACCAGCGCGATCTCAACCGCGACGGTACGGTGACGTCGGAGGAAACGCTGGCGACGCGGGGGCGGTAGGGTTCCGCGCGGTCGTAGCGGGCCGTCGGTCGTCATCCGGCGCTTGGGGCCTCGACGCAGGGTTACGACCCGCAACGTTCTTGGCCCTGGGTCCTGACTTTCGTCAGGATGACGATGAGGGGGTGTTG
>DATLME010000200.1:0-6282 GCA_035537395.1 Sphingomonas sp.
CGACTATGAGGTCCCGGTCCATGCCGACATCCCGCACCAGGACGTGTTCTTCATGGCCGAGGTCGACGATAAATCCTCGCCGATGAAGGCCAAGGGCGTCGGCGAACTCGGGATCTGCGGCGTTGCTGCCGCGATCGCGAATGCGGTCTACAACGCCACCGGGGTACGCGTGCGCGACTATCCGATCACGCTCGACAAGCTGCTGGCGAAGATGCCGCCGATGGTCTGACGTAGGGGGGGGACCCGGTTCGTCATGCCGGACCCGTTCCGGCATCCACCGCGCCTCTAGGCCGCGAGCCTTCGATGCGCCGCACGGTGGATCCCGGAACAAGTCCGGGATGACGGATGCAAGTGGGTCGAAATCCACACGCACCTGATATCATCCGGGCTTCTGCCGGGATGATGGCCGCTACTGCGTCACGCGCAGTGCAACCCGCGTAGATCCTCCGGCGTGTTCACGTTCGCCAACCCCTCGATCGCGACTGGCACCGCGGCCACCCGTGCTGCCCAGCGCCACATCGACCGGTCGCCGCCCTCTGCCAGATGCGCGTCGAGTTCCGCCGCGAGCCGCGCGGGCCATAGCCCGACCACGGGCATCGTCGCGGCGAACCCGGCCGTTCCGGCCCCCCGCAACCGCTCGACCAGATCAGCGGGCAGCAACGGCATGTCGCACGGGACGCTGACCACCGCCGTGAACCCCGCCGCCACCGCATGATGCAGCGCCGCGTTGAGCCCGCCGAGCGGCCCCAGATCTTTCGCCGGCCGGTCGGCGACGCAGGTCCGCCCGTCGAGCACCCGCCCGCAAATCACCACCGCGTCCACCTGTGGTGCCAGCGCAGCGATCGCGCGGTCGATCAGCGTCACGCCATCCAGCAACGCGACTGCCTTGTCGCTGCCGAACCGACGGGACCGGCCTCCGGCGAGCACCGCGCCGAGGATCACGGCGCCAACACCGCATCGGCGCGCGCGAGAACATGCAGCGGCAGGCCGGCGGTGGCGGCACGCTCAAGCGCCAGCGATGTCGGCGCGGAGATCGTCGCCAGCATCGGACACCCCGACAGCACCGCCTTTTCCACCAGCTCGTAGGAGCATCGCGACGTCAGCAACGCGAACCCGCCGTCCCAATCGCGGCCCGCCCGCAGCATCGCGCCGATCAGCTTGTCGAAGGCGTTGTGGCGACCGACATCCTCGCGCACCAGCCACGGCTCTCCCGCAGCGTTGCATGCCGCGGCCGCGTGAACCGCGCGGGTGTCGCGGTTGAGCGGTTGTTGCCCCTCGAGCGCCGCAAGCGCGCGGAAGATCGCGTCCGGCTCCCCGCGCCACGTCGCCGCTGCCGCGGGCAGGGGCCGCAGCGCCTGTTCGAGATTCTCGATGCCGCACAGGCCGCAGGACGATTCCGACACCCGGTGCCGCACGCGATCGACGACCCGTCCGGCCACGCGGGCTGCGAGCGTCACTCGCATCACGATGCCGGCCGCGACCGCGACTTCGTCGACGTCGTCAATGTCCTCGGCGGCGTCGATCAGGCGCTCCGACAGCGCGAAGCCGCTGACCAGATCGGCAAGGTCGCACGGTGTCGCCATCAGCACCGCATAGCCGATCCCGCCGAATTCGATCGCGATCGGCATTTCGATCGCGATCTGCCGGCCGATCGGCTCGCTTTCCCCGTCCGCGCCGACGCGGGTGAACCGATGCGGCACCGCGCCGACGGTCAAATTGCGATCCGCACCGGTACCGATTTCGCGGCGGGAACGTGGCTTTCCTCGGCATGGTGCTCGACCGGCATCAGCACGTTGCATTCGGGATAATAGGCGCCGAGGCACCCGCGCGGAATATCGTAGGGCGTCACGATCAGCCCGTCGCGGCGGCGATGCTTGCCGTCTCCGGCATCGCTCTCGAGCGCGACGATCTGGCCGCCATGCAGGCCCGCGGCGGCGATGTCGGCGGCGTTCATGAACAGCACGTCGCGAGTGCCCTTCACCCCGCGGAACCGGTCGTGATAGCCGTAGATCGTGGTGTTGAACTGGTCGTTCGAACGCAGCGTCATCAGGCGGTACCGGCCCGGTGCGTCGGCGAACCCTGCGGCGCTGAGCCCGCTCGGCGCCAGGAACTCGGCTTTGCCGCTCGCGGTGTCCCAGATCCGCTCGGCGGCCTTGTTGCCCTTCCAGAATCCGCCCGGCTGGAACAGCCGCGCGTTGAAGTTGGGGAACACCGTCGGATAGGTCTCCTCGATCGCGTCGCGGATCAGCGAATAATCGCCCACCCATGCGTCCCAGTCGAGCTTCGGGTTCGGCGGCAGCAATCGCTTGGCCAGCGCGCCCACGATCGCGGGTTCCGACAGGAGGTGCGGGCTGGCCGGCTTCGCCTTGCCGCGCGAGGCGTGGATGCAACTGGTGGAGTCCTCGACGGTGACGACCTGCGACCCGGTCGCCTGCACATCCTCCTCGATCCGGCCGAGGCAGGGCAGCAGATAGGTGACCGCGCCGGGGAACAGGTGATTGCGGTTGAGCTTGGTCGCGATCTGCACCGACAGTCCGAGCCGCGGCCACGCGTCCTCCATCGCCGCCGTTTCCGGCACCGCGCGCAGGAAATTGCCCCCGAGCGAAACGAAGCCCCGCACCGACCCATCAATAACACCTCGGCACGCGTCGACCGTGTCGGTGCCCTTCTCGCGTGGTGCGGTGAAGCCATATTGCGCTTCGAGCCGATCGAGCGGCACGAGCTCCGGCTTCTCGGTGATGCCGACGGTGCGCTGGCCCTGAACGTTGCTGTGGCCGCGTACCGGGGTCGGCCCGGCGCCCGGCTTGCCGATGTTGCCGCGCATCAGCAGCAGGTTGATAACCATGCGGACGTTCTCGACGCCCTTCACATGCTGGGTAAGCCCCATGCCGTAGATCGCGAGAACCGCCTTTGCACCGGCATAGATCCGTGCCGCTTCCTCGAGCGCGCCCTTTTCCAGGCCGGCCTCGCGGACGATGTCGCTCCAGTCCGCGACGCGCACCGATGCGACGAAGGCGTCAAAGCCGCTGGTGTGCTGGGCGATGAAATCTTCGTCGAGCACCGGCGGTGCCCCGCGCGCATGCGCGGCGTCGTTCCATTCGACCAGGAACTTTGCGATCCCCATCATCGCGGCGATGTCGCCGCCCGCCTTCACCTGGTGATATTGGGTCGAGATCCGGGTCTCGCCAAGCGTCGCCATCTCGACCGGGTTCTGCGGATCGGTGAAGCGTTCGAGCCCGCGTTCCTTCAGCGGGTTGAAGGTAATGATCTGCACGCCGCGCTTGCGTGCCGACCGCAAGTCGTGAAGCATCCGCGGCGAGTTCGACCCGACATTCTGCCCGAAGAACAGGATCGCGTCGCACTTCTCGAAATCCTCGAGCCGGGTGGTGCCGACCGGAACGCCAATCGCCGTCTTCAGCCCTACCGAAGTCGATTCATGGCACATGTTCGAACTGTCGGGCAGGTTCTGGTTGCCGTACATCCGCGCCATCAGCCCGTACATGTACGACGTCTCGAGGCTCGCCCGCCCCGACGCATAGAAGACCACCGACTTGGGATCGAGTGGGCGCAGCGTCGCCGCGATATCGTCGAACGCCTCGTCCCACGACACCGCAACATATTTGTCGGTAGCGGCATCGTAGCGCAGCGGATGGGTCAGCCGGCCATGCTCCTCGAGATCATAGTCCCGCCAGCCGCGCAGTTCCGTGAGCGTGTGTTCGGCGAAGAACGCGGGCGTGGTGCGACGCGTGGTTAGCTCCCACGCGGTGGCTTTTGCACCTTCCTCACAGAATTCCACGGGGTGATGGTTCGCGGGCTTGGGCCAGGCGCAGCTGACGCAGGCGAAGCCGTCAGGCTTGTTCTGGCGAGTCAACTCAGCGAGTCCCTCGGGTGTCATCCGCTCCCTCGGGAGTATCTCGGCGAGCGAGCGGACGGATCCCCAGCCGCCTGCCGGGCCGGTGAAGGGGCGAACATCGGGGCGATCGGATCGCTGCTTCGTCATTGTCGCCCCTGATGAAGAATGATCGCCGCAAAAACTATACCAGCCGATCCGGCCAGACGGGAACGGGCGGCGGGACGATAGGTTCAGGTCACGACGCGGATTTCGCGGCGAAAGGACAGCACGATGGCCACCCCCGTAAGGTACGATCCCTCCGTCGAGAAACCCGAAGCGGACGAGGCGGCGACCATCGCCGGCCTCGAACAGGAATTCCGGACAATACTGGACACGACATCGAAGGATTATGCGCATGCGGTCCGCGCGGTGCACGCCAAGGGGCACGGTATCGCTCGGGGTACGCTGACGATCGCGTCCGGGCTCCCGGCCGAACTTGCGCAGGGCATGTTCGCGAACGCGGGCACCCACGATGCGGTGATCCGGATTTCCACCAACGCCGGCGATATTCTCGACGATTCGATCTCGCTGCCGCGTGGACTCGCGCTCAAGGTCATGGGAGTCGAGGGCGAACGCCTTGCCGGCGCTGCAGGAACGACGCAGGATTTCGTGCTGGTCAACGGCCCGGCATTTGCGGCTCCCACGCCCAAGGCGTTCCTGGGGAACCTGAAGCTGCTTACCAAGACGACCGACAGGGCCGAAGGTGCCAAGAAGGTGCTATCGACGGTATTGCGCGGGGCTGAGGCTGCGCTCGAAGCCGTCGGAGGAGAATCGTCGTTCCTGCAGACATTAGGCGGGGCCAAGCCGGTCCACCCGCTCGGCGCGACCTATTACAGCCAGACCCCGTTTCGCTACGGCGACTACATCGCCAAGTTCGCGCTCGTTCCGGTATCGGGGATCAAGGACTATGCGGACGAGACGATCAACGCGAGTGGCCGGCCCGATGCTATTCGTGAAGCGATGAACGAGTTGCTGATCGAGCAGGGTGGCGTCTGGGAATTGCGCGTGCAGCTCTGCACCGATCTCGAGGCCATGCCGATCGAGAACCCGACCGTAGTGTGGGACGAGGAGGAGAGCCCGTATCGCACCGTCGCAACGCTTACAGTCGAGCCGCAATTGGCGTGGGCACATGGCACGAGCGACAAAACCGAGGATGCGCTCGCTTTCAGCCCCTGGCACGGACTGGCGGCACACCAGCCGCTGGGTGGCGTGAACCGGGCCCGGAACGAACCCTATGCCATGTCGGCGGAATTTCGCGGCCGGTTCAACGGTTGCCCGATGCACGAGCCCGCGAGCGTCGGCGAGCTGGCCTAGGCTTACCCAACCGTCATCCCGGGCTCGACCAGGGATGACGGACGTACGTTCGCCCACCCGGCTCGATCAAAGACCTGACCTCCATTCGCGCCTTGCTGGAAACCCCGGATCCGGCACGATGTCACGACGGGGGCAGCGGGACGGCACCGCCTCCGCTATAGACGGCCCTGCGTTTCTTGAGCTAGCCGGGGGCCAAGGAGAGGCCATTGTCGTCGACGATCGAGGAACTGGAGCGCCGCCGCGAGGCCGCGCGGATGGGTGGCGGCGAGAAGCGCATCGCGGCGCAGCACGCCAAGGGCAAGCTGACTGCGCGCGAACGGCTCGACATCCTGCTCGACGAGGGCAGCTTCGAAGAGCTCGACATGTATGTCGAGCATAACTGCGTCGATTTCGGGATGGACGCTCAGGTCATCCCCGGCGACGGCGTGGTCACCGGATCCGGCACGATCAACGGCCGGCTGGTGTTCGTGTTCAGCCAGGACTTCACCGTGTTCGGCGGCTCGCTGTCCGAACGCCACGCGCAGAAGATCTGCAAGGTGATGGACACCGCGATGAAGGTCGGTGCCCCCGTCATCGGCCTCAACGACAGCGGCGGTGCACGAATCCAGGAGGGCGTCGCCTCGCTCGGCGGCTATGCCGAGGTGTTCCAGCGCAACGTACTCGCATCGGGCGTAGTGCCGCAGCTGTCGCTAATCATGGGGCCATGCGCGGGCGGGGCGGTCTACAGCCCGGCGATGACCGACTTCATCTTCATGGTGAAGGATTCGAGCTACATGTTCGTGACCGGCCCGGACGTGGTCAAGACGGTGACCAACGAGGTCGTGACCCAGGAAGCGCTTGGCGGCGCGGTGACCCACACCACCAAGACAAGCGTTGCCGACAACGCCTTCGAGAACGACATCGAGGCGTTGCTCGCGGCGCGCGACTTCTTCGATTTCCTGCCCGCATCGAACCGCGTCGGCGTCCCCGAGCGCCCGACCGCGGACGCATGGGACCGCATCGAGGACAGCCTCGACACGCTGATCCCCGCATCGGCCAACCAGCCCTACGACATGCACGAGCTGATCCGGAAGGTG
>DATLME010000201.1:0-9297 GCA_035537395.1 Sphingomonas sp.
GCGCCCGTAGCTCAGATGGATAGAGCACGAGCCTTCTAAGCTTGAGGTCGCTGGTTCGAGGCCAGCCGGGCGCGCCACGTTCGACAGCGTGCAGGCGAGATCGCCGATCAAACGACCATTGCCGGTCCGGCGGAGTGGTTCCCCGGCAAGGTTACGATCACCGGCTCGTTCCACCGCGCCGAACCATCGCGCGTCGGAGGCGCCATCGTCCACGCCCGACCCCGAGGACGGCGATGATCCACATCGCGATCCAGGAGTCGCAAAATGGCTCCCCGGTGACCTGGATGGAGCATGTCACCGACGACGTCGCTTTCCGATTGCAGCGCGAGCAGCAGCACGCGAAGCCCACGCGCATCGAGCCGGGGGCCGACCGGTCGCGGCCGCGCGACTGCGTCCGTCCGATCTTCTTCCGACTGCAGCTGCCATGAGGTCGCCGGATCGAGGCGAACGGGACACGTCAGCTATTCGTTGAACCCTCTGCCACTTCGCGGGTTTAGGCCCCGGTCGCTACGACCGCTGCTTTGAAATCAAAGGGAATTAAGATGGCCAAGCCGTACCGCTCGCGTGTCGACGCGCGTAAGCATTTCCGCGAGGCGAACACCGCCCGGCGCGACAAGCCCGCGCGCAGCGGCTTGGTGAAGGTGCTCGCCAATGCCAAGGACACCGTGAAGGCCGCGCTCGGCCTTTAAGCAACGGGCAACTCCGCCAGGGTTCGCGCGCGTTGGCTGCAGGCATGCAGGCCGGCCGACACGCGTCCTGCCCGCCGCAAGTTCCTGGATCGCCTTGAAAAAGAGCGCCCGTCGCAGTACGCAACTTGCGACGGGCGCCAGGTAGGCGCGGTCTTCGGGGTTGCCAGTAGAAGACCGCAAGAAGCTCCTAGCGAGCCGGCGGTTAACCTAAGGTCGTATCGCTGTTCATCTTGTGACGGTGATCGACATCAAAGAACCGCCCGCTCCGAGAGGGGCGGGCGCGACCCGGCTAACATGTGTAGGGGTAGACGCGCGATCTAGGCGGCGCGTGCTCGCCGGCGGCGCTGTTCGACGGTCCCGTCCGCGGGAAGTGGCTCGACCAGTACCGCGCCACGATCGCCCGGCCACGGCCGCGGATCCATCAGCGCCGGGGTGACCGGCACTTCCGTCGATGTCTCCGGCTGTGCGACCCGCAACGCACCACCGTCCGCGCTCCGCATCAACGATCGCAGCCGCCGCGATGTCGCGGCCGCCACCGCGGTCGCCAGCGCGACGACCGCAAGCGAGAACCCTGCCCTCGCGAAGCCGCGCCCCGATGCGGCGCTCAGCGCGATCGCCAGCGGGTTGCGGCGTACCAGCCACCGCGCACGGGGCAGATATCGCGCATAGGCCTGCGCCGCGCTGAAGTAAGGCGACACTTCGTAGGTAGCCCAGCGCATGTAGCCGATCCCCGCAGCCGCCGGATCGTCGAAATGCCACGGCTTGTTCTTGCCGAGCGCGTGGACGAACATCACCCGCGTCGAGCGCAGGTTGCGCAATCGATCGAGCACGTGGAAGCCGTTCGCGCCGCAGTCCTGGACCACGTCGACGCCGTTGCGCAGGAAGCGCAACTTGATGAACCAGAACTCGGCGCACAGCAGCGACCACAACACGTCCTGATCGCCGAGCACATGCACCGGCCGGCTCGTCACCGGCTGGATCTTTTGCGCGTCGAGATAGACGTCGCTGGTTAGCAGCGACTGCCAGATCTTCAGCAGGCCCTCGTGCCAGCGCGATGCCACCACCGTACCCGAATTGAGGTGGAACGGCAGCAGCCGCGCCAGCGTCCAGCCCCACGCGTGGACGCGAGCGATGCTCCCGGCGTGACCCGAATCGCGAAACTCCTGCCCGACGACCAGCTCGGTCTCGTTGCCGCCGATCGCGGCGCCGATCGGCCCGACGACGATGACGTCGCTGTCGATCCACATCGCCCGTGGCGCTTCGTCGAGCGCCCGCAGCAGGATCGTCGGCTTCACGCTCCAGCCGAGCCCGGCAAGCTCTGGCGACAGCCGCCAATCGACCTCGTCTGCGGTCAACCCGGTCACCGCCGCGCGGTCGAGCGGCGACCAGACCGTAAGCCGCAGCCCGGGGTTGTGCCGCGTTAGCGATCGCGCCAGCAGCTCGACGCCCTGCATAGCCGCCGGCCGATCTTCATAGGTCGTAACGATCAGCGCGTCCGCCATCGGGCACCCCAGCTGCATTGCTCGTAGAAAGAGCCGGCAGCATAGGCGTCGGAGGCTTGATAATCCGCTAAGACGCGGGCGGCGTCTTCACAGCCATTTGACCGCACGGAAGCGAACGTAGAGCAGGGTGCAGATCGCCACGATCACGGCGAGCACGACGAAATACCCATATTGGGTCTTGAGCTCGGGCATGTTCTGGAAATTCATGCCGTAGATCCCCGCGATCGCCGTCGGTACCGCCAGGATGGCTGCCCATGCCGCGAGCTGACGCGTGATCGCGCCGGTCCGTTGCTGTTCCAGGAGATTGCTGAACTCGAACACCGACGTCAGCACCTGCAACAGCCCGTCGACCATCGTCTGGACGCGGCGGACATGATCGAGGACGTCGCTGAAATAGGGTCGCGCGTCGGCATCGATGCAGGGCAGCTCGAGCCGGACGAACTTGGCGGCGACCTCCGCCATCGGGCCGAGCACCCGCTGGAACCGGATTAATTGGCGACGCAACGTGAAGATGCGGGTGATGTCGTCGCGACCCAGGAACGCATCGAGCGTCCGCTGCTCCATCGTCACGACATTGTCCTCGATCGTCTCGACGATCGGCAGATAACCGTCGACGATGAAGTCGAGGATGGCGTGGAGCACATAGTCGACGCCATGGGCGAGCAGGGTCGGTGCCGCCTCGAGCTGCGCCCGCAACGCGCGGTGCGAGCGCGCCGAGCCGTGCCGCACGCTGATGATGTGGCTATGCCCTACGAACATCGCGGTCTCGCCATAGGCGATCTCGTCGCCAGCGAGGTGCGCGGTGCGTGCGACCACGAACAGCTGGTCGCCATAGATGTCGACCTTGGGCAGCTGCTGCGCGTTCACCGCATCCTCGATGGCGAGCGGGTGAAGCCGATATTGCGCCTGCAGCGATGCCATTTCGGCTTCGGTCGGATCGCACAACCCGATCCACACGAACTCGGATTTGTCGCTCGGACAGTCGATCCGCTCGTCGATCGACACCTCGCGCAGGCGTTGGCCGTTGCGGTAGAGATAGGCCGCGACCACGGTCATCGGCGCGGTCCCGCCTGCTGACGGGCAAGCTCGCGACCGAAATCCAGCCGCGCCCGCGCCACGAGCCGGCGCAGCAGCCCCGGCGCAACCAGCGTGCCCTTCGCCCTGCGCGCCATCACGTCGGCGAGTTCGGGATGGGCCGGCAGCACGACGTCGGCGGGCAGCGCCGCAAGCCGCGCGAAGCTGGTCCGGTAATCGGCGACGATCTGCGGATAGGCACGGTTGCCGACCAGCCGGTTGCCCGCCACGCTGATGCTGCACGGAAATACCACGGCAAGCGGGCGCCCGCGTTCGATCACCCGCATCGTCCAGGTCGTACATCCCGGCGTGTGCCCGGGCGTGGCGCGCGCCGTCAGCGTGATCCCGCCGAGGCTGACCACGTCGCCGTCGCGGACCGCGCGGTCGACGCGGACCGGCGCGAAATCGACCGCTCCGCCGATATTCTCGCCGCCTGGCTTGCCCGTTTCCAGCGCGCTCCGGTCACCGGCCCCTGCGACGAGCCGGGCGCCGGTCGCCGCCTTCATCGCCGCGTCGCCCGCAGCGTGATCGAAATGGGCGTGCGTCACGAGCAACAACTTGACGTCCCGGGCTCGGACGCCGATCCGTTCGATATTCGCGCGGATCGCAGGCACGTTCTCCGCCATGGTGCCATCGATCAGGATCGCGCCCGCAGGCGTTCGGATCAGATAGGCGGCAAGCCCCTCGGTCCCGACATAATCGATAGGCCCGATCAGATGGACCGGCGGCACGGGCCGGGTCCATGCCGGCGGGTCGCTCGCTCCCGTCAGCAAGGGCAGCAGCGCCAACGGCCAGAGACGCTTCATTCCCATTCGATCGTCCCCGGCGGTTTGGAAGTGTAGTCGTAGGTGACGCGGTTGACGCCTCCGACTTCGTTGACGATCCGCGTCGCTACCCGCGGCAGGAAGTCGCCCGGGAACTGGAACGCCGCGGCGGTCATGCCGTCGGTCGACGTCACGGCGCGCAGTGCGAGCACATAGTCGTAGGTGCGCCCGTCGCCCATCACGCCGACCGAGCGGACCGGCAGCAACACCGCGAACGCTTGCCAGATCGCGTCGTAGAGCCCCGCCGCGCGGATCTCCTCGAGGTAGATCGCATCCGCCTTGCGCAGGATGTCGCAGCGCTCGCGGGTGACTTCGCCCGGGATGCGGATCGCCAGCCCTGGCCCCGGAAACGGATGCCGGCCGACGAAGATTTCGGGCAGACCGAGCTCACGGCCGAGCTCCCTTACCTCGTCCTTGAACAGCTCGCGAAGCGGCTCGACGAGCTTCATGTCCATCCGCTCGGGTAGCCCGCCGACATTGTGGTGGCTTTTGATCGTTACCGAGGGGCCGCCAGTGAAGCTCACGCTTTCGATCACGTCGGGGTACAACGTGCCCTGCGCCAGGAACTCCGCCCCACCGATCTTGCGCGCCTCCGACTCGAACACGTCGATGAAGGTCTTGCCGATGAACTTGCGCTTGGCCTCGGGATCGGTGACCCCGGCGAGCCCGTTCATGAACAGCGTCTCCGCGTTCACGTGGATCAGCGGGATGTTGTAATGGCCGCGGAACAGGCTGACGACCTGCTCGCTTTCGCCCGCTCGCATCAGGCCGTGATCGACATAGACGCACGTCAGCTGCTCGCCGATCGCCTCGTGGATCAGGACCGCGGCGACCGCGGAGTCGACCCCGCCCGAAAGCCCGCAGATCACCCTGCCCTTGCCGACCTGCGCGCGGATCTCGGCGATCTTGGTCTCGCGGAACTCCGCCATCGTCCAGTCGCCGACCAGCCCGCAGACATGCCGTGCGAAGTTCGCGATCAGCTTGCCGCCGTCGGGGGTGTGCGCGACCTCGGGGTGGAACTGCATCGCATAGATACGGCGTTCGTCGTCGGCGATTACCGCATAGGGGGCGCCCGGCGACGACGCGACGGTGCGAAAGCCCGGGGCGAGCTCCGTCACCTTGTCGCCATGGCTCATCCATACCTGGTGACGGTCGCCTTCGGCCCACAACGCGTCGAACAACGAACAGCGATCCGAGATCTCGACGAAGGCGCTGCCGAATTCGCCGCTATGACCCTTCTCGACGATCCCGCCGAGCTGGTGGATCAGGGCCTGCTGGCCGTAGCAGATGCCCAGCATCGGCAGCCCGCTGTCGAGGATCGCCTGCGGGATCCGCGGGCTGTCGGCGTCGACCACCGACGCGGGGCTCCCGGACAGGATCACCCCGCTGGGGCGCATCCGCTCGAATGCCGCCTCGGCTAATTGGAACGGCGCGATCTCGCTATAAACCCCCGCCTCGCGAACCCGCCGCGCGATCAGCTGGGTAACCTGGCTGCCGAAATCGACGATGAGGATATTGTCTGGATGCTCCATCGACGCCGCATAGCCAGATGGAGCCCGTAACGAAAGAGGCCGCGCCCAACGCTGGGCACGGCCTCTTTCTTGCAACTCGTCATCCAGGGCTAGACCCGGGACCCAGGGTTGAGAAACCCTACGCTGTTTGGCTCTGGGTCCCGGCCTGCGCCGGAATGACGAAGATGAATGCAGGCAGCTTATGCCGCCTCGTCATATTCCTCGTCGCTGATCACCGGACCCGAATCCTGGCCCTTGGCAGAGACGTCGCGGTCGACGAACTCGATGATCGCCATCGGCGACGCGTCCGAGGCGCGGATGCCGGCCTTGATGACGCGGGTATAGCCGCCGTTACGCGCCGTGTAGCGCTCGGCAAGAACGTCGAACAGCTTCACCAGCTGCGCGTCGTCGAGCAACCGGGCGTGCGCGAGGCGACGGTTCGACAGGCCGCCCTTCTTCGCCAGCGTAATCAGCTTCTCGACATAGGGGCGAAGCTCCTTCGCCTTGGCGACGGTCGTCGTGATCTGCTCGTGCTTGATGAGCGCTGCCGCCATGTTGCGGAACAGGGCGATGCGGTGGGCCGAGGTCCGCTGTAGCTTACGGCCGCCTACGCGATGGCGCATGGTATCAGTCCTTCAGTTCGTGTGGGGGCCGTTCGAGGTACCCCCGCCCAGGCGGTGCGAAACGGGCCACCGCCCAAAACCCGAATGTCGTCGGAGTCGAGTCAGGTTCGATCCTGGGCCGATCAGCCCATGATCTCCTGCTCGAGCTTCTTTGCCATCTCTTCGATGTTCTCGGGCGGCCAGCCGGGGATTTCCATCCCGAGCCGCAGCCCCATCGACGACAGCACTTCCTTGATCTCGTTGAGCGACTTGCGCCCGAAGTTCGGCGTGCGGAGCATTTCTGCCTCGGTCTTGCCGACGAGATCGCCGATATAGATGATATTGTCGTTCTTGAGGCAGTTCGCCGAACGCACCGACAGTTCGAGCTCGTCGACCTTCTTGAGAAGATAACGATTGATCTGCTGGGTATCGCCCGAAACCTCGCCCGACGATGCCGGCGCGGCCTGGCCGATCGGCGCCGACGAGCGCGTGATCGACGAGTCGTCGAACTGGACGAACAGCGCGAGCTGGTCCTGGAGGATGCGCCCGGCATAGCCGACCGCGTCTTCCGGGGTGATCGTGCCATCGGTCTCGATCGTCAGGGTCAGCTTGTCGTAATCGAGGTCCTGCCCGACCCGGGTCGGGTCGACCTTGTACGACACCTGGCGCACCGGCGAGTAGAGCGCGTCCACCGGGATCAACCCGATCGGAGCGTCCGCAGGACGGTTGGCGGTTGCGGGCACATAGCCCTTCCCGACATCGGCGGTCAGCTCCATGTTGAGCGTCGCGCCTTCGTCGAGGTGGCAGAGCACCAGCTCCGGGTTCATCACGTCGATGTCGCCCGACACCGCGATGTCGCCGGCCTTCACCGTGGCAGGTCCGGTGGCGGAAAGCTGGAGGCGCTTCGGCCCCTCGCCCTGCATCTTGAGCGCGATTTGCTTCACGTTGAGAACGATGTCGGTCACGTCCTCGCGGACACCGGCAAGGCTCGAGAACTCATGAAGCACGTTCTCGATCTTGATCGACGTTACCGCCGCACCCTGGAGCGAGGAAAGAAGAACCCGGCGCAGCGCGTTGCCGAGCGTCAGGCCGAAACCACGCTCCAGCGGCTCGGCGACGAACGTCGCCTTGCGCTTGCCATCGCCGCCCGACTTCTTTTCGAGGCCGTTGGGCTTCTTCAGTTTCTGCCAGTTCTTTGCGTTGACAGACACATGGGTCCCCTAATTTTGGGCCACAGCGGGGGCTGCCGCGGCCGGAGATAAGCACGCGGGGCTCGTCAGCCCCACGGAAAGGAAATCAGACGCGACGGCGCTTCGACGGCCGCACGCCATTGTGCGGGATCGAGGTCACGTCGCGGATCGAGGTGATCTGGAAACCGACCGCCTGCAGCGCACGCAGCGCCGATTCGCGGCCCGAGCCGGGGCCCTTGACCTCGACTTCGATGGTGCGAACGCCATGTTCGGCGGCCTTCTTGCCGGCGTCCTCGGCAGCAACCTGCGCTGCGTACGGGGTCGACTTGCGCGAACCCTTGAACCCCATCGCACCGGCGGACGACCACGAAATGGCGTTGCCCTGCGCGTCGGTGATGGTGATCATGGTGTTGTTGAAGCTGGCGTTCACGTGCGCGACGCCGGAGGTGATGTTCTTGCGTTCGCGACGGCGAATACGCTGCGGTTCACGGGCCATAGTAAATCCTTGAAAAGCTGAGAAGCGAGCCGCCCTGAGAGCGGCTCAAGCTTACTTCTTCTTGCCAGCAATCGGCTTTGCCTTGCCCTTGCGAGTGCGCGCATTGGTATGCGTGCGCTGGCCGCGGACCGGCAGGCCACGGCGATGCCGCAAGCCGCGATAGCAGGCGAGATCCATCAGCCGCTTGATGTTCATCGCGGTCTGACGGCGAAGATCGCCCTCGACCGTATGATCGGCATCGATCGCTTCGCGGATCTGCAGGACTTCCTGGTCCGTCAGATCCTGGACGCGACGCTCAACGGCGATTTCCAGCTTGTCGGTGATCGCCTTGGCCTTGGCCGGGCCGATCCCGTGGATGTAAGTCAGCGCGATGACGACGCGCTTGTTGGTCGGGATATTGACACCCGCGATACGTGCCATGAACTTGTTTCTCCTAGCTCCACGGGATCCGGCATGGCAGCGCGGCCCCATCTCGACGCAATGGTTCCGAACGCACGATTGCGGCGAGCGCAAACAAGCGCCGCCGGGACCGGTGTGTCGGAGTAAGGATCAGGTAAGCGCGCGCCAACGTCGTGTCAAGCGATCGGTTCCCCTCCGTCCACGTCGTTTACCGGTCGTTAGCGATGATCGCGCAGAGTCATGC
This sequence comes from Sphingomonas sp., assembly GCA_035537395.1. Lineage (GTDB taxonomy): Bacteria > Pseudomonadota > Alphaproteobacteria > Sphingomonadales > Sphingomonadaceae > Sphingomonas. The sequence continues at coordinate 8,532 of DATLME010000201.1, forward strand.
CTCGCCACGACGAGTCGCCGGAGAGTCGGGATGATCGCATCCACCCACACCATCACCGCCATCGCGGACAAGATCGCCGCCCGCCCCGCGCCTGCAACCGAATGGTCGCCGGTCGCGGTAGCCGAACTACTCCGCCAGGTCGAACGCGCGCTGGTGTCGCGGCAGGCGGCCTGAACCGCCGGCCTCCGCGCTCAGAACGCCACGATATCCGGGCTGGTGAAGGCCGCGAACAGCAACAGTACCGCAAGCCCGCCCGACAGGCCGCACAGCACCCAGCCGACATAGGCGAGGATCGGTGGGTCGGGACGCCGCATCCGGCGGTTGCGGGTTGCGCCCGACAATACGAAGCTTGCGAGCATTCCGTAGGTGAGCACGATCGCGCCGAGCATGTCGTCGTCCTTTCGACTCGCGAACGGCCCCGCTCGCGTTGCGTTTCGCAGCGTAGGACCAAGGCCCTAGCATCCCGTTAACTACGAACGCCGCCCCACCCGGGCGGGGGTAAGACGATCAGCGGACCGCCGGCCCCGCGGCCTCGCTCGCCTGCTTGAGACCGGCAAGCTGCTCGGCCAGCACCAAGTCGACCGCGGGGGCGATCGATGCCGCGCCCGTCGCGATATAGCCGCCGACAACGTAGCGCAGTGTTACCCGCGTTCCCCCCGCGGCGGCGGCAAGCGTGATCGTCATCGTTGCGCTGGCCGCCTCGCCCTGCAGCGGACCGAGCGCGCCGACCATCCGCAGCATCTTTCCCGGCGCAGCGTACACCACA
>DATLME010000202.1:0-15199 GCA_035537395.1 Sphingomonas sp.
CTCGGCGATCAACTCGGGCGTGCTTCGGAAGACCGGTTTGAAGTTCCCCGGCAGCGGATCGCCGCGACCATAGACCGTGCGCCGCACGACCTCGAAAAAGGCGGTGTCGCCGATCAGGTTGCGGAGCGTATGAAGGACCCACGCACCCTTGGTGTAGATGTCGCCGCCGCGACCGGGCTGGCGATCGTACACATCCTCGGCGGATTGGAGCTTGCCCGTGACCAGCGGTGACTTGGCGTCGATCGCAAGGCGACTTTCAAGCATCATCGCAGCGTAGGTGGCATCGCCCGAGCGCCAGCGCCCGTAGAGCGGCTGCATATAGGCGGCAAACCCCTCGTGGAGCCAGAAATCGTCCCAGTCGCGCGCGGTCAGCTGGTTCGCGAACCATTCGTGGCTGAATTCATGCTGGAAGAGATCGTCGAAGCCCCACCGCGTCTTGGCATAGGCATTGCCATAGGCATTGATCGTCTGGTGCTCCATACCCTTGTACGGGGTCTCGACCACGCCGAGCTTCTCGTCGGCAAAGGGGTAGGGCCCGATCGTGCTTTCGAGGAAGTCGAGGGCGGGAGCGAACTCCGCGAACAGCTTCTCGGCCTTTTCCTTCTCGCCGGGGAGATACCAGTAGAACATCTTGATTTCGTTGCCGAAGCGGCTCTTGTAGGAACCGCTGAGCTCTTCATATGGTCCGACGCTGAGGGCGATGCCGTAGAGCGTCGGGTTGCGCGCCTGCCAGTGCCAGATCGAGCGTCCGTCGGGCAGCGTCGCCACGCCGATCAGCTTGCCGTTCGCCGGCGCCTTCAGCCCCTTCGGTACGGTGATGTGGAGATCGATCAGGTCGGGTTCGTAGGTCGGCGAATCGATGCACGGCCAGAGCAGGTCGCAGCCCTCCATCTGGAGCGCGGATGCCATCCAGGTGCGTCCGTCGGGGGTCTTCGACCACACCACGCCGCCGTCCCACGGCGCACGGACCGCGGTATGCGGACGGCCGCCATAGACGATCTTGACGGCGAGCTTGGTGTTGGCGGCAACGCGCTTGACGAGCTTGATCGTCATCCGGCCTTCGGGATTGGCGTAGCTCGCGGCGTCGACCCCGTCGATCGTCACCGCGGTCACGGTAAAGTTCTTGTCCAGGTCGATGACCACGCGGTCGGTGCGCGCCAGCGTGGTGAGGTTGAGCGTCGCGGTGCCGTTGATGACTTCCCGTTCGGGGTCGACCTCGATCGCGAGATCGACGGTATCGAGCCGGAGCTTCTTCTGCACCGGATCGAGCGGCCCACCCGAAAGCGCGGTCTGCGCGGTGATCGCGGGTTTGCCGGGTTCGGCGGCGTGGCTTGCGAGGGGGGTGGCGAGCGTCAACATCAAGGCCGTCGCGGCCGGCAGGCGAAGCATCATGTGGGTGTCGGCCCTTGGCTGGTGAGCGCGGCGGTTTCGCGCGTCGCTATCGTGATGACAAGTGCGTTGATGGATCGGTGCCACTCCCCATATAAAGATCGACAAGGGGCGCGTGGGTGCGCCCGCCGGAGTATGCATGACCCATTATCCCGTCCTTCCGCTGCGTGACATCGTCGTATTCCCGCACATGATCGTGCCGCTGTTCGTCGGCCGCGACAAATCGGTCGCCGCGCTCGAGGCTGCGATGGCCGCGGAAAAGGAGATCTTCCTGGTCGCGCAGCTTGACCCCGCGGAAGACGATCCCGCGCGCGAGGACCTGTACGAGATCGGCGTTACCGCCACCGTGCTGCAATTGCTGAAGCTGCCCGACGGCACGGTGCGCGTGCTCGTCGAGGGCAAGGCGCGCGGCCGGCTCAACGAGCTGGTCGAGGCCGGCGAGTATCTCACCGCGACGATCGACGCGGTCGAGGATGTCGAGGTCGAAGGGCCGGAGGTCGCGGCGCTGATGCGCTCGGTGGTCGACCAGTTCGAGAACTATGCCAAGTTGAACCGCAAGCTCCCCGCGGAGACGGCGGTGCAACTCGGCGAGCTCGAGGATGCAGGCAAGCTGTCCGACGCGGTGATGGCGAACATCTCGGTGAAGGTCGCTGACAAGCAGGCGCTGCTGGTCGAGCTGGATCCGTCGAAGCGGCTCGAAATGGCGTTCGCTCTCATGGAGGGCGAGCTGGGCGTCCTGCAGGTCGAGAAGAAGATCAAGAGCCGGGTCAAGCGGCAGATGGAAAAGACCCAGCGCGAATATTACCTCAACGAACAGTTGAAGGCGATCCAGCGCGAACTCGGCAACGAGGGCGACGAGGGCGACGGCGACGAGATCGCCGAGCTGACCCAGAAGATAGCGACGCTGAAGCTCAGCAAGGAAGCGCGGAGCAAGGCGACCGCCGAGCTCAAGAAGCTCAAGACGATGGCACCGATGAGCGCCGAGGCGACGGTCGTGCGCAACTATCTCGACGTGCTGCTCGGTTTGCCATGGGGCAAGAAGTCGAAGATCAAGAAGGATATCGCCGCCGCGCAGCTGACTCTCGACGAGGATCACTATGCGCTGGAGAAGGTGAAGGACCGGATCGTCGAATATCTGGCGGTTCAGGCGCGTACCAACAAGCTGAAGGGGCCGATCCTGTGCCTCGTCGGTCCTCCGGGCGTGGGCAAGACCAGCCTCGGCAAGTCAATCGCCAAGGCGACGGGACGCGAGTTCATCCGCCAGTCGCTGGGCGGGGTCCGCGACGAGGCCGAGATCCGCGGCCATCGCCGGACCTATATCGGCTCGCTGCCGGGCAAGATCGTCACCAACCTGAAAAAGGCCGGGACGTCCAATCCGCTGTTCCTCCTCGACGAAATCGACAAGCTCGGTCAGGATTTTCGTGGCGATCCCGCATCGGCGCTGCTCGAGGTGCTCGATCCGGAGCAGAACGGCAAGTTCCAGGATCATTATCTGGAAGTCGATATCGACCTTTCGGACGTGATGTTCGTGACCACGGCGAACACGCTCAACCTGCCGCAGCCGCTGCTCGATCGGATGGAGATCATCCGTCTCGAAGGCTATACCGAGGACGAGAAGGTCGAAATCGCCGAGCGCCACCTGATCGCCAAGCAGATCGAGGCGCACGGCCTGAAACCCGGTGAGTTCGAGCTGACCCAGGACGGCCTACGCGCGCTGATCCAGCGTTATACTCGCGAGGCGGGCGTGCGGACGCTCGAGCGCGAGATCGCCAAGCTGGCGCGCAAGGCGTTGCGTCGTATCCTCGAGAACAAGATGACGAGCGTGATCATCACGCCCGATAATCTCGGCGACTATGCGGGCGTGCAGAAGTTCCGCCATGGGCTTTCCGAAACCGAGCACCAGATCGGCGCGGTGACAGGGCTGGCGTGGACCGAAGTCGGCGGCGAGCTACTGACGATCGAAAGCGTCACCGTTCCCGGCAAGGGTGCGGCGAAGGTGACCGGCAAGCTCGGCGACGTGATGAAGGAGTCGATCGAGACCGCGTTCAGCTTCGTGAAGGCGCGGAGCCCGAGCTACGGGATCAAGCCGAGCCTGTTCGCGCGCAAGGACATCCACATCCATCTGCCCGAGGGCGCGGTGCCCAAGGACGGGCCGTCGGCAGGGATCGGGATCGTGACGTCGATCGTATCGACGCTGACCGGCGTGCCGGTGAAGCGCGAGATCGCGATGACGGGCGAGGTGACGCTGCGCGGCAGGGTGCTGCCGATCGGCGGGCTGAAGGAAAAGCTGCTCGCCGCGCTGCGCGGGGGCATCGAGACGGTGCTGATCCCGCAGGAGAACGAGAAGGACCTCGCCGAGATCCCGCAGAACATCAAGGACGGGCTGACGATCATCCCGGTCAGCCATGTCGATGAAGTGCTGCGGCTGGCCCTGACCGAGCCGCTCGAGGCGATCACCTGGACCGATGCGGACGAGCTTGCCGCCTTGCCGCCGGCGCCGATCACCCCGGTGGGCGGCGAGCTCCATCACTGACCGCCGCTGCTCCGCTCGCCGATTATTTCGGCGAGCGGAGCAGGGGAGAAGTAGGCGGGCGTCACGACCCGGAGCCGGCCGCTAAAGCACCGCCGTCGCAATGAAACGACATGGCACGGTCGGCGGATTAGATTGACTCACATCATAGTGGGCGCCTTATTGGCGGTTCGGCTGCGGCGACGATTCTCGTGTGCCCGCGCTCATTCATTCTCCACGGGGGTTAGTTGATGAATAAACAGGAGTTGATCGCGACGGTCGCCGACACGTCGGGCTTGACCAAGGGCGACGCATCCAAGGCCGTCGAGGCGGTGTTCGATGCGATCTCCGCAAGCCTGAAGAAGGGCGACGAAGTTCGGCTGGTCGGCTTCGGGACCTTCTCGATTTCCAAGCGCAAGGCGTCGACCGGGCGCAATCCGCGGACCGGCGAGCCGATGACGATCAAGGCATCGACGCAGCCCAAATTCAAGGCAGGCAAGGGGCTGAAGGATTCGGTCAACTAAGTCGCACGCGGGGCGTCCGGCAGGACTGGACAGCGCCCGCAACGCCGACTAATTGCCCGCCTCCAGTTTCGCCTGCGGGCGGATTGGGCGCGTAGCTCAGTGGTAGAGCACTGTGTTCACACCGCAGGGGTCGCTGGTTCAATCCCAGCCGCGCCCACCATATCCAAGAGGCAGGAAACCGAGCGGTTTCCTGCCTCTTCGTTTGTCAGCGGCGGCTGCGAACTGCTGCCGGTTTCCCGACGAGACGGGGTGGTCGCCGCGCGATCGATTCTTCACGCCGCATGATGCGCTTGCGCAACGTTGTCACCCAATTGTCACGGGACTCTCATCGAGACGTCATCAACCGCTCCTACCCGCCCTCTTGGGATCGGCGCAGGGGGGACCTGAGTCGGTCGCCGGGCGCACCGCCCGCATTGCAACGAAAACCGATCGGGAGCCTTCGTCATGGCGAGCTACACGCGCTTGAGCCTTACCCTTCTCACCAGCGCGGCCGCGCTCGCACTCGGCAGCTGCGGCGGGGCCGACAGCGTCGCCTCGCCGGGCGCAGGCACCGTGGTGATCAACCCGCCCGCCCCAGCGCCGACACCGACCCCGACGCCAGGCGTCGCTGCGATCACCGCGGCGCAGTTCGCGGCCGCGACGACGGTCAACACCATTACGATCACCGCCGATGAACAGTTCGCGATCGTCAACGGCGGCACCAACAACAACGTCAACGGTGTCGGCTCGACGCTCAACGGGGTCTACCCGACGAGCGCGACCTCGCTCACCACCGCGACCGACCCGTCGACGCTCAACGCCTTCTTCACGAGCACCAACTACGTCGGCGCGCTCAACGGCCCGACCGACACCGCTTTCCAGGATTGGACCTGCAATGCACCCGGCGTCAGCTTCGGTGGCGCCGGCGCATCGTGCTCCGCGATCCCGACGGCTACGATCGGGACGGGGGGGGCGACCGCCTCGTGCCCCGCGGGCACGACCGACGACGGCCTTGTCCAGACTTTCCGCGCCTGTCGCATCCCGCTGAACATCAGGAGCAATCTGACCCTCCCGAAGATCGCGGGCGTATTCTACCGCCTGCGTGGCCAGACCGAAGTCGGTGACGATCTGCAGAGCACCGGCGGAGCAGGAGTGACCCTGACCATCGATCCGGGCGTCGTGGTCGCAGCGGATTCGAGCGAAGCGACGAACGACCTGCTCCTGGTCAACCGCGGTTCGAAGCTCAATGCCATCGGTACGCGCGCTGCGCCGATCATCTTCACGGCTCAGCAGAATCTCGGCGGCAATGCCAATTTCGGTGACGGTAGCCAGGGACTCTGGGGCGGCGTCATTCTACTCGGCCGGGCACCGATCGCGGTGTGCGCCGCAGGTACCGGTCCGAACAATGCAGGTGGCACCTCGTCGACCTGCCAACAGGCTATCGAGGGCGTGACCCAGCGGTTCTACGGTGGACCCACTCCCGCGGACTCCAGTGGCCAGATGTCGTACGTCCAGATCCGGTATTCGGGCATCGCGATCACCGACGGCAATGAGTTGCAGGGCCTCACGCTGGGCGGGACCGGTTCCGGCACCGTGCTCGACCACATCCAGAGCCATAATTCGGCGGACGATGGCATCGAGATCTTCGGGGGGACGAGCAACCTCAAATATATCGCCGTCACCGGTGCCGATGACGATGGCTTCGACATCGACAACGGGTTCCGCGGATACATCCAGTTCATGGTCGCCATCCAGAAGGCTTCGGGTGCAACCATCGATTCCTTCAGCACCGAGATCGACTCGAACAATGCCGAAGACCTGCTGCCGCGTACCTTCGGCCGCTACGCCAATTTCACCTTCATCCAGACCGCGCTCGCACCCGCGGCGATCCGTCTGCGCGGTGGTGCCGACATGACCTTCGTCAACGGTGTGATCCGAACCCCGGCCAATGTCGCCTGCGTCAACATCATCGCGGGCGAGCAGACCGCGGGGGGACGCTCGACGGTGCGGCCGGCCGACGCCGCGCTGCAGGATGTCGGCCCGCCGGTGTTCAACTCGATCTACTTCGCATGCCAGGGCCGCTGAGGCGCGCGCGCCGACCATGACGAGCCGGGATGCCGGGGTGGCTGCCAACCGCCGCCCCGGCATTCGCCTATGACATATCGATCGGGATTACAGGCCATGCACAAGCGCCTTGCCTACGGAACGCTCCTTCTCCTCACGTCGACGCTGGTCGCACCCGCGGTGCTCGCGCAGACCGGCGGTGCCGCGCCCGCGCCCGCTTCGCCCCCGCCGGCGCAGACCGCACCCGCGACGCCCGCCGCCGATGCTGCGGCAGAGGCCGATCCGCAGGCCGCAATCGAAGTATCGAGCCCGGGCTTCGATCCCGCTGCGGGCGACGACATCGTCGTCGTCGGCCGCAACATCCCGAACACCGTTCGCGCTACCGGACAGGTGATCTCGGTGCTGTCGGCCGACGATATCGCGCGCACCGGAGAAGGCGACATCGCTGGGGCGCTGTCGCGCGTCACCGGGCTGAGCGTGGTCGGCAATGGCTTCGTCTATGTGCGCGGCCTCGGCGATCGTTATTCCTCGTCGCTGTTAAACGGCTCCCCGCTGCCGAGCCCCGAGCCGCTACGGCGCTCGGTGCCGCTCGACATCTTCCCGACCAGCATCGTCGGCTCGGCGCTGGTGCAGAAGACCTATTCGGTAAACTATCCCGGCGAGTTCGGCGGTGGCGTGATCAACCTCACGACCAAGGCGATCCCCGAGAAAAGCTTCCTGTCGGCTGGCGCAACGATCTCGGCGGACACCGCATCGACCAGCGAGCTCGGCTACACCTATTATGGCGGTGACGCCGACTGGATCGGCTATGACGACGGCACCCGCAAGGTGCCGGCCTTCATCCGCAACGCCCCGAAGGGCACGGGCATCATCACGACCGATCAGGTCGCGCAGCTGACGAATGCCAACACCACCCTGCTCCAGCGCAACAATCAGCTGCCCGCCAATTGGTCGGGCGAGCTGAGCGGCGGATCGGTGTTCGAATTCGGCGCGGACAAGCTCGGGATCATCGCGTCGGTCAGCGCGAGCAATACCTTCCGGACCCGTTCGACCACGCAGCAGGATTCGGTTTCCGAGGACGGTACGCTCCGCAACGATTATCAGACGCTGCTGACCGACAACCGCATCGTCGCCAATGCGCTGATCGGGATCGGCTATCAGTTCGGCGAGAACACCATTCGCGCAACGACGGTGTACATCCATGACACGCTGAAGCAGGGGCGCGGCTCCTCGGCAACGCTGTACAACAATTCCAGCGGCCTGCGCTTCCAGCAGAACACCAACTGGTTCGAGCGCCAGCTCGTCGAAGGCCAGCTGGTGGGCGAGTTCAAGCCGACCGACGCGCTCAAGCTCGACCTGCGCGGCGCCTACGCCAATTCCAAGCGCAACGCGCCGTACGAGCGGCAGTTCGACTATCTTTGCTCGGCGACCACCACCACCGGCCTGCCGATCGTCGTGACCGAGCAGAACCAGTCGGAGGGCGCGCAGTGCAACGGCGCCTATCAGGTGACCCAGCGCTTCTCGCCATTCGCCTCGATCATCTTCAGCGAACTCGAGGAGAATCTGTACAGCGGCCAGGCGGATCTGAGCTACAAGCTCGATACCGATCGCCCGTTCACGCTATCGGCCGGCTATTATTATTCGGACACCGCGCGCACCTCGACGCGGTTGCAGTTCAATTATCAGACGAGCGCGGGCGGCGGCACCGCGCCGGGCTACCCCTATAATCTGCTGCGTCCCGACTATCTGCTGTCGGTGGACTCGCTCAACGCCAACCAGATCCAGCTCCAGTTCAGCACGCCGCTCGGTGCCTACCGCTATGATGCGTCGCTGCGGGTCCATGCCGGCTATGCCCAGGCCGAGGCGGAGGCGATCGACGGCGTCCGGGCGACGATCGGCGTCCGCTACGAGACCGCCGACGAGCGCGTTACCCCGATCGACAGCCCGACGACCCGGCTGAACAACGACTATCTGCTGCCCGCGGCGACGCTGACCTGGAACATGGCGAGCGACATGCAGCTGCGCGCGAGCGCGTCCAAGACGATCTCACGCCCGCAGTTCCGCGAGCTCGCGCCGCAGCAGTTCCGCGATCCCGAGTCCGACCGGCTGTTCTTCGGTAACCCGTTGCTGCAGGACACCGAGCTCTACAATCTCGATGCGCGGTTCGAATGGTTCTTCGCACGCGATCAGCGCCTGACGCTCGGAGGCTTCTACAAGCGGATCGACAACCCCGTCGAGCAGGTCGGTTTCTACACCGGTGCGGACGACCGGTTGCAGACCGGCTTTACCAACCTGCCGACCGCGCGGCTCTACGGCGCCGAGGTCGAGATGCAGAAATACTTCCCACTCGACTTTATCGACAGCGACTTCTTCACCGCGCGGCGCGCGATCCTGATCGCCAACTATACGTATTCCAAGTCGTCGATCACCGCGAACAGCCAGTGCGTGCCCAACGTGCTCGGCCAAACTCTCGATCCGTGCCCGCGCGGCTCGGGCTTTGGGCCGGCGTCGGCCCAGTTCCGCGACGGGGCGTCACTGACCGGCCAGTCGGATCACCTCGTCAATGTCCAGGTCGGGATCGAGGATACCGGAGCGCTTTCCGCGCTGACCTTGCTGTTCAACTATGCCAGCGAAAGGGTCACCAATCGCGGGCCGGCCAATCTAAGCGGCGAAGGCTTCCAGCCCGATATCGTCGAACGTCCCGGTATTCGGCTCGATCTGGTCGGCCGTCAGGGCTTCGAGGTGCTGGGCGGGCGCTGGGAGTTGAAGGCCGAGGCGCGCAACCTCACCGGGACGCGCTACGAAGAGGGCCAGACCTTCGAAGGCGGCAACAAGGTCTTCATCAACCGCTACAAACAGGGGCGGGTCTTCTCGCTAGGGGTGAGCACGACGTTCTGACGGGCGCGAGCCTGGGCCGTCATGCCGGACCGGTGCCGGCATGACGGAAGAAGGCGGCTTCACCCCTGCCAGGGCAGTTCGCGAAACCATTTCGTGATCACATATTTGACGCCGCTGCGTACTTTCATGCCGTGGTGGATCGTCGCGGGATTGAGGCTGCCGTCGTCGCGGCGGTTGTTCCAGGCGAGCAGCTTGCCGGCCTCGGGCTGGACGATCTTGTCGATCGCCTTGAACCGCGTTGCGCCGCCTGCCGCGGACTCGTTGAGATAGACCATCAGCGTCCAGGTGCGATTGCCCGAGCGCCCGCAATAGCGTTCATAGTCGACGCCCTGCGGCTCGAAATAATCGGTATGCCCCTTGAACTCCTGGCCGACGGCATAGCGTTGCCCCTGGAGCGGCTCGCCATGGGCGGGATCGAGCCCGGTGAGGTCGGTGAGCAGCCGCTCGACCTCGATCACCACCGGATCTGCCGCGTCGAGGTCGCCGGTCTCGCTGGTGCGGTAGGTCATGTCGCCATTCGCGTCGGCGATCGTCGAAGGACGGCGGACTGCGTCGATCCGCTCGGTGATCGCCTCGCAAAGCGCGGGCGAGAGGAAGCCGCGCTTCACGAACAGGGTGAGCTTGGGGCTCGGCACCCGCTGTACTCCTGCGCCGGCGAGCAGGCGATCGACGACGGGCGCGCCGGGCAGGCCGCTGCTCGTTGAAATATGAACCTTTTCCATCGGACCCATCTGCCGCTCGCTTCCATAATGCGCTAGTGTTACCGTCTTATTTCGGGGCATTGACGCACCGACGTAACATGTGGTCCGTAGAGCGAGGCGGCGGACGGGGACCTTTATGCGATTGAAGTTCGACGCGCGCGCTCGCCGCCTCCTGCGGCGCTTGCCTGTCGTCAATGTCTATTCGGTGGCCGAATTGCTGCTGCTGGCCGGCCTTGCCGCACAGGGTGCCCGGTTGATCTGGACCGTGGTTACCCCCGTCGCGCCGCTCGGCGACTGGCGCCCCGCGGCGTTGGTGGTTCCCGGTTCGCCCGCATCGATCCTCGCCGGGTTCGATCCGTTTTTCCGCCTGCAGGCGACCCAGCCCGGTGCGGCGGTGGTCACCGGGCTGTCGCTCACCTTGTTCGGCATTCGCGTCGACGAAGCCTCCGGACGGGGCTCGGCGATCATCGCGGGCGCCGACGGCGTCCAGAATAGCGTCGCGGTCGGCGAGGAGATCCAGCCGGGCGTGACCCTAAAGGCCGTGGCGTTCGATCACATCACGATCGATCGCGGCGGCGTGGACGAGGACCTGTTCCTCGTCCAGTCGGATGCCCCGCCGGCCTCGCCCGAGGCGGTGACCACGCCCAATCCGATGGGCGCAGGCCCGCCGAGCGTGCAGAGCCCCGGTACCCTGGCGCCGCCGCCGCCGCTCGGTGGCGCACCCGCAGGCGGGGTCGCGGTCGGGCAGTTGCGCAGCGAAGTCGGTTTCATCCCGCGGATCGACAATGGCCGCGTCAGTGGTCTCGTCGTCCGTTCGCAGGGCACCGGCGCGGTATTCCGCCAGGCCGGCCTGCGCGATGGCGACGTCGTCACGTCGATCGGCGGCCGACCCGTGACCGGTCAGGGCGATCTCGATCGCGTCGCCGCCGATTTCGCCAAGGGCGGCAATATCCCCATCACCGTCGAACGCGGGAGCAACACGCTGCCGCTCGCCATCACGATCGCTGCGAATAAATGAACAAGCTTATCTTCGCCTCGGCCCTGTCGCTGGCACCCGTGCTGTCGGTCGCGCTCGCCGCGGCGGCGCAGGGGCAGACCACGCTCAACGTCCGCGACGCCGACATCCGCGCGTTCATCGCCGACGCGGCGAAGGTCACCGGGCGGACCTTCATCATCGACAACCGGGTGCAGGGCAAGGTGACGGTGGTCACCGATCGCCCGCTCAGCCGGTCGGAATATCTCGAAATCTTTCTGGCGACGCTGCGGTCCAACGGGCTCGTCGCGGTCCCTTCCGCCAATGGCGCGTTCCGCGTCCAGCCGGTGGAGAACGCGGCGTCGCAGCCGGGACGGGTCGGCAGCGCGGGCGCGAGCCGCAACAGCTTCGTGACCGAGATCGTGCGGCTGCGCTCGATCGATGCGGCGAGCGCCGTGGAAACGGTACGTCCTCTGGTCAGCGCGCAGGGCTCGGTAAGCGCCAATCGCGGCAGCAACAGCCTCGTCATCGTCGACTTCACCGACAATATCCGCCGGGTCCGCGAAGTGGTTCGCCGGATCGACACCAGCAACGCGTCGACCCGTGTGATCGCGCTCAAGAACGCCAACGCCAAGGAGATCGCGGCGGCGCTGACCGGACTGACGGGCGGCGGACAGGGCGCGGGCGGCGGCGCGCCTGGTGGCGCCAGCGGCGCGGCGGTGTCGGTGATCGCGGTCGAGAGTTCGAACTCGGTCGCGCTGCGCGGCGAGCCGATGGCGGTCGCCAATCTCGCGCGGATCGCGGTCGATCTCGACCAGAAGGCCAAGAGCGGGACCGAGATCAGGGTCGTGTTCCTCGAAAATGCGGACGCGGCGCAATTATTGCCGGTGCTCCAGCAACTCGTCGGGCAGACGCCTGACCAGGTGCCGCAGACCGCGCTGTCGCAGTCGAGCTTCGGCCAGGGCAGCACCAGCGGCGGTGGTGGGGCTGGCGGCGGGCTCGGTGGCGGCGGCAATGCCGGCGGCCTCGGCCGTGGCAACGGCGGTGGCGGCTCGTTCGGCGCGCAGCCAGCGTCGGGCGGCGGTGGCGGCGGCGGTGCGCCGGGCGAGGCCGCACTGACCACGCAGGGCGGGCGTACCGCGGCGGTGGTGACGCGCTTCTCGGGCGCGAACGCGATCGTGATCGCGGCTCCGGCCGAGATCCAGCGGCAATTGTCCGAGGTGGTGCGCCAGCTCGATACGCGGCGCGAACAGGTGCTGATCGAGGCGATCGTCGCGGAGGTGTCGGATACCACCGCCAAGGAGCTTGGCGTGCAGCTGCTGCTCGGCAACACCAACACCGGGACCTTCGCGGCGACTTCCTATTCGGGGTCCTCGCCGAGCCTGTTGACGGTCGCGGGCGCGGTGGCATCGACCCAGCTCGGGACGACCACGACGACGACCACCGACGCGAACGGCAACACCACGACATCGACCGGGAACAGCTCGTCCGACACGCTGCTCGAATCGGCGATCAGCTCGATCATCGGCGCGAGCGGCGGGCTTGGCGGCTTCGCGACGACGATCGGCGATACCGTGTTCGGCGGCATCATCAACGCGGTGAAGCGCGATTCGACGTCCAACCTGCTCCAGGCGCCGCACGTCACCACGCTCGACAATTCGCCGGCGCGGATCCTCGTCGGCCAGGAAATCCCCATCACGACGGGACAGGCGCTCAGCAGCAATTTCGACAACGCGTTCCGCACCACGCAGCGGCAGAATGTCGGCATCGAGCTGGAGGTGAAGCCGCAGGTCAATTCGAGTGGCGCGATCAAGCTTGCGCTCCACCAGACCGTCAGCAGCATTTCGGGCACGGTATCGAGCGACAATGACGACCTGATCCTCAACAAGCGCGAGATCGAAACCACGCTGACCGTCGACGACGGGCAGATCGCGGTGATCGGCGGGCTGCTCGACGACAATGAGAGCCGGACGATCGAGAAGATCCCGGTGCTCGGCGACATTCCGGGGCTCGGCGCGCTGTTCCGCAACAAGGCGCGCTCACGCACCAAGCGCAACCTGATGATCTTCATTCGCCCGACGATCCTGCGCAACGCCGCCGATACCCGGCGCGTGACCGAACAACGCTATGGTTATCTGCGCGTCCAGCAGGGTACCGCGACGCCCGGGCAGGAACCCTCGATCGACGAGCTGGTGCGCGACTATCTCGGCGCGGCCGCGCCGATCCCGACGACGCCGATCCCCGGCAATATCGAGGATCCGCGCGTGCCCGTGCCGGTGCAGCGGCCCGTTCCCGGCGCGCGGAGCCGGAAGTGATCATCCGTCGCGGCAGCGAGGCCGTCGAGCCGTCGCCGCCGGTCCAGCAAGCGGTCGTGCCGGCCGCCGACGCGGTTGCCGCGATGCCGATGGTCACGATCCCCTATGCGTTCGCGCGCAAGTTCGGGGTGGTCGTCCAGCATGGCGACGCCGACAGCCACATGACGATCGCGATGCGCGAGGGCGCCGATCCGAAGGCGCTGCTCGAGCTGCGCCGCTATCTGGCCCGGCCGTTCGACGTCGGCTTCGTCGATGCGCCCGCCTTCGACCGGCTGCTATCGGACAATTACGCGATGGACGGGCAGGCGCGCGCGCTCGCCGCGGTCGGAATGGGCGACGAGCTCGACCTGCTTGCCGGCGATATGCCGACCGCGGAGGACCTGCTCGACACCGCCGACGACGCCCCCGCGATCCGGCTGATCAACGGCGTCATTGCCGATGCCGCGCGCAACGGTGTGTCCGACATCCATATCGAGCCTTATGAAAGCGGGCTCGTCGTCCGGATGCGGATCGACGGCGTGCTGCGCGAGACGCTGCGGATGCCGCCACACGTCGCCCCCGTCGTGGTCAGCCGCGTCAAGGTGATGGCGCGGCTCGATATCGCCGAACGCCGGGTGCCGCAGGACGGACGGATGGGGCTGACGCTCGGCGGCAAGCTGCTGGACGTCCGCGTCTCGACGTTGCCGAGCCGTGCGGGCGAGCGCGTCGTGCTTCGTATCCTCGACAAGGACAATGCCGGGATCGATCTCGACGTGCTCGGGCTGACCCCGCAGCTTCACGCGATGATGACCGAGGCACTGGCCGAGCCCAACGGCATCATTCTCGTCACCGGGCCGACCGGATCGGGCAAGACCACGTCGCTGTACGCCGCGCTGCGCCAGCTCAACGACGGCAGCCGCAACATTCTGACGGTCGAGGATCCGGTCGAATATGCGATCGACGGGGTCGGGCAGACCCAGGTCAACGCCAAGGTCGGGCTGACCTTCGCCGCCGGGCTGCGCGCGATCCTGCGCCAGGATCCCGACGTGGTGATGGTCGGCGAAATCCGCGATCGCGAGACCGCCGAGATCGCGGTGCAGGCGTCGCTGACCGGGCATCTCGTGCTCTCGACCGTCCACACCAACGACGCGGTCGGCGCGATCACGCGGATGCGCGACATGAAGGTCGAGCCGTTCCTGCTCGCCTCGACGTTGCGCGCGGTGATCGCACAGCGGCTGGTACGGCGATTGTGCGAACATTGCCGCCGCCCGGTGCAGGCGCGCGACGGTGTCGCCTCGCTGCTCGGGTTCGATCCCGGCGCGATCGTCTGCGAAGCGGTGGGCTGCGAGAAGTGCAGCCATACCGGCTTCAAGGGCCGGATGGGGGTGTTCGAGGCGATCCGGATCGACGACACCGTGCGGCGGATGATCAACGACGGTGTCGACGAGACCGCGATTACCCGCCACGTCTTCCAGCATGCACCGACGCTCGGCGCCGCGGCGCGGCAGCTGGTCCGCGAGGGGCAGACCACCCCTGAGGAAGCGATCCGGGTCTCGCGCCGCGACGCGACCGACCCGGTGATCGACGTCGTCGATGGCTGATCGGGTTTTTGGCGTCCCGCGTGCACCCTCCGCGTGCGCCGTCACCCCGGACTCGTTCCGGCATCCTCGGTGCGACCTGACCGACGGCATCGTTCGTGCGGCGCAGTGGACCCCGGAACAAGTCCGGGGTGACGGCGCACACGGCGGGTGCACTCGGATTGCCAGAAACGCGGTCAAGCATCGACGACGTCGATCACCGGGTCGGTCGCATCCCGGCGCGAGACCCGGATCGCTTCCTCGGGGGTGGTCTGCCCCTCGCGGACCAGC
>DATLME010000203.1:0-10198 GCA_035537395.1 Sphingomonas sp.
GCTCGACCTCAAGCCGGCAAAGGCCACCACGAAGCGCTGGGGGTGGGTGAAGAAGGGCGCGCCGATCGTCGTCGAGGTCGGCGGGCGCGACATGGCGGGGGGCAACGTCTCGGTGATCCGCCGCGACCGGCTCTACCGCGCTGACGGCAAGCTCGACAGCGCGGTGGTCGCGCGGGCGGAGTTCGAGGCGGCGGCGGCGGGGTTGCTCGGCGAGATCCAGGCGGGGCTGCATGCGGAGGCGAAGGCGCGGCTGGCGGCGAACATCGCGCCGGCAGCGGACTTCGCGGCGGTCGAGGCGCATTTCGCGGGGGCGAACCCGGGCTGGGTCGAGGTCGAGTGGGCGAAGCCGACGGGGGCGGCGCTGGAGGGCGTGGTCGAGCGGCTGAAGAAGCTGAAGCTGACCTTGCGCAACGTGCCGCTGGATGCGGCGGCGGCGACCGGGGCGTGCGTGTTTACCGGCGAGCCGGCGGTGGAGCGGGTGCTGGTGGGGCGGAGCTACTAGCGCTTCGCCCGACATGGGTGTCGCCGCGGGCCTCGGCGAGACGGGTCTGGCGGTGGCGTTCCTCGTAGCCGGCGCGCTGGGTATCGTCGCGGGTGGCGTGACAGGCGGGGCAGCTGACGCCCTCGCGGTAGAGCGGCGAGGCGCGGTCGGCCTCGCTCACCGGCATGCGGCAGCCGTGGCAGAGACCATGGGTGCCGACCGCGAGGCCGTGGCCGACCGCGACGCGCTGGTCGAAAACGAAGCATTCGCCCTCGAAGCGGGTGTCGGCGGCGGGGACCTGTTCGAGATATTTGAGGATGCCGCCGTCGAGGTGGTAGACTTCGTCGACGCCTTCCGACTTGAGGAACGCGGTCGCCTTTTCGCAGCGGATGCCGCCGGTGCAGAACATCGCGACGCGGGCCTTGCCCGCGAGCAGATCGTCGCGGTGGGCGCGAAACCAGGCGGGGAAGTCGCTGAAGCTTGCGGTCTCGGGATCGACCGCGCCCGCGAAACTGCCGACGCGGACCTCATAATCGTTGCGGGTGTCGATGAGCAGCGTCGCGGGATCGTCGACCAGCGCGTTCCAGTCGGCCGGGGCGACGTAGTGGCCGACCGCGGCGGGATCGAGCCCGGGCGCGCCCATCGTCACGATCTCGCGCTTCAGCCGGACCTTCATACGGTGAAACGGCAACGCGGGGGCGGCGGCGTCCTTCACGTCGAGGCCGGCGCAGCCAGGCAGTGCGCGGATGTGCGCGAGCAGTGCCTCGATAGCGTCGTGAGTGCCCGCAACGGTGCCGTTGATGCCCTCGGGTGCGAGCAGGATCGTGCCCTTCACGCCGTGCGTGGTGCACGCGGCCAGCAGCGGCTCGCGCAGCGCGGCGGGATCGGCGAAGGGCGTGAAGCGGTAGAGCGCGGTGACGCGGATCGGATCAGCCATTGGCCGCCCACCATGCTTCGATCCGCCCGCGTTCGGCGGGGGTGATGTGGAGACCGATCTTGCTGCGGCGCTCGAGCGCGTCCGCGGCGGTGCGTGCCCATTCGCGGTCGCGCATCCAGCGCGCCTCGAGCTCGGTCAGGCCGCCGCCGAGATGCTCGCCCATGCCGGCTTCGTCGGTGACGTCGGCGAGCATGTCGGCGATGCGGCTGCCATAGGCGTGCGCCATGCGATCGGCGCGAGCGTCGCCGAGGAACGGCCAAGTGTGGCGGACCTTGCCGACATACTGGTCGATGTCGCCGATCGCGCCGCCGGGAAACACCCGGGCCGGCGTGACCGGGTGCGCGGAGACGCCGAGCGCAGGCGCGAGCTTGGCCATCGCTTCTTCGGCGAGATGGCGCGCAGTGGTGATCTTGCCGCCGAACACGCTGAGCAGCGCCGGCCCCATCGTGTCGAGATCGAGCACATAGTCGCGGGTGACCTCGCGCGCTTCGCTGGCACCGTCGTCGTAGAGCGGGCGAACCCCCGACCAGGTCGAGGTGACGTCTGCCGGGGCGATCTGCCGAGTGAAATGAAGGTTTGCGGCTGCGCAGAGATACGCGATCTCACCCTCATCGATCTGCGCATCCTCGGGCCGCTCGACCGGGATGTCGGTGGTGCCGATCTCGGTAAAGTCGCGCTGATAGGGCACCGCGAAGACGATCCGCCGATCGGGCTGCTGGAGGATATAGGCGTGATCGCCGTCGTAGAGGCGCGGAACGACGATATGGCTACCCTTCACGAGTCGGACGCCGCTGCGGCTGTTGACCCCGAGCTTGCCGAGCAGCTGGTGGACCCACGGACCCGCGGCGTTGACGAGGCCGCGCGCCTCGACGCTGGTGCCGTCGGACAGGTCCGCATGCCAAAGGCCGCCGTCGCGGCGGGCGCTTTCCAGCGAGACGCCGGTGCGGATCGTGGCGCCGTTGTCGGCGGCATCGATCGCATTGGCGAGGGTGAGCCGCGAATCGTCGACGAAGGCGTCCGAATAGACGAAGCCGCGCGCGCCGCCCTTCAGCGGAGCACTGTAGGCGTTGTCCGTCTTGCGCAGCCCGCGCGAGCGCTCGAGCGTCATGCGGCCGCCGAGCAGATCGTAGAGCAGCAGTCCGATGCGAACCATCCACCAGGGGCGGACCGCATTTTCGTGCGGGAGGACGAAGCGCATCGGCCGGATGATGTGCGGCGCGGCCTTCACCAGCCGTTCGCGTTCGCGCAGCGCATGCGCGACGAGCCGGAAATCATAATATTCGAGATAGCGCAGGCCGCCGTGAATCAGCTTGGTCGACGCGGACGAGGTGTGGCTGGCGAGATCGTCGCGCTCGACCAGCAGCACCGTCAGTCCCAGCAACGACGCTTCGCGTGCGATCGCGCAGCCGTTGATGCCGCCGCCGACGATGAGGAGATCGTACGTCACGGCGCGGCCTTACTGTCCCGCGAGCGACAAGTGAACCGTGACGGACGCGGCGCGCGTACCTATGTACCGATCGATGCGTAATCCTTCCGGCCTCCCCACTCGCCAGCAAGTCCTCGATTTCATCGCCACGTCGGACACTCCGGCAGGCAAGCGCGAGATCGCGCGGGCCTTTGGCCTGTCCGCCCAGCAGAAGATCCTGCTGAAAGCGTTGCTGAAGGACATGGCCGACGAGGGGCTGATCGATTCGGCACCCGGCCGCGCATTCCACAAGATGGGTGGGCTGCCGAAGGTGACGGTGCTGCGGGTCGCCGACGTCGACGATGGCGGCAACGTCTGGGCGGTCCCCGAGCGCTGGGAGGCCGAGACGCCGCCGCCGCGGATCCGGGTACGCGAGCAGAAGCGCGGCGCGCTGGGGATCGGCGCTCGGGTGCTCGCGCGGACCGAGGAGGCTGGCAGCGGCTGGATCGCGCACCCGATGAAGGTGCTGCCGAAGTCGTCGGAGCAGTTCCTCGGCGTGTTGCGCAAGGAAGGCCCGATGCTTTGGCTGACCGGGGTCGAGAAGAAGGACCGTCGCGAGATCATGGTGTCGAACCCGGGCGACGCCGAGCCCGGCGACCTGGTGCTCGCGGAACTCGCAGGGCGGCCGCCGCGGATCACCGCGCGGGTGGTGGAGCGGCTCGGCGACCCGTTCGCGCCGCGCAGCTTCTCGCTGATCGCGATCCATAAGCTCGGCATCCCCGACGAATTCTCGACCGAGACGCTGGAGGAGGCCGAGGAGGTCGCGACGCTGTCGCTCGGCGACGATCGCGAGGACCTGCGCGACCTGCCGATCGTCGCGATCGATCCGGTGGACGCCCGCGATCACGACGATGCGGTCTGGGCGGCGCCCGACGACGATCCCGCCAATGCCGGCGGCTGGAAGGCGCTGGTCGCGATCGCCGACGTCAGCTTCTACGTCCGGCCGGGCTCGGCGATCGATCGCGACGCGCGGCGGCGCGGCAATTCGGTGTATTTCCCCGATCGAGTCGTGCCGATGCTGCCCGAGATCCTGTCCGCAGACATCTGCTCGCTGAAGGAAGGCGAGGATCGCGCGGCGCTGGTCTGCCACCTCCAGATCACGCCGGCGGGGGTGCTGAAGTCGTGGCGGTTCACGCGTGCGGTGGTGCGGTTGCTGGCGAACGTCGCCTATGAAGACGCGCAGGCGTTGATCGATGGGGTCGGTAATTCCGTCACCCCGGACTCGTTCCGGGGCCCACCGGGCCGCAAACCCAAGATTGGCGAGGACGCGGACGGGTGGACCCCGGAACAAGTCCGGGGGGACGATAATGATGATGGGGCGGCGCGAGCCAATCCCGTCACCCCGGACCTG
Organism: Sphingomonas sp.; assembly: GCA_035537395.1. GTDB lineage: Bacteria > Pseudomonadota > Alphaproteobacteria > Sphingomonadales > Sphingomonadaceae > Sphingomonas. The sequence continues at coordinate 4,235 of DATLME010000203.1, forward strand.
GTCCGGGGTCTACCGGGCGGCGAAACCGACGGCGCGGTTGTGGAGGCGTGGGCCCCGGAACAAGTCCGGGGTGACGGTGATGACAAAATCCTGGCCGCACTACGCCCGCTCTGGGCGTGCTGGGGTGCGCTGACCAAGGCGCGCAAGGCGCGCGAGCCGTTGGGGCTGGACCTGCCGGAGCGGCGGGTGGTGCTCGACGAGAAGGGACGGATCCTGTCGGTGGCGCCGCGCGAGCAGCTCGACGCGCACCGGCTGATCGAGGATTATATGATTGCGGCCAATGTCGCCGCGGCGAAGGCGCTGGAGGCGAAGAAGGCGCCGGTCATGTACCGCGTCCACGAGCCGCCAAGCCGCGAGAAGCTGGTCGCGCTGAAGGAGTATCTCGAGACCTTCGAGGTTCCCTTCGCGCTTGGCCAGGTCGTGAAGCCGGCAACCTTCAACCGGATCCTCGAGCGGATCGGCGACGCTGATTTCCGGCCGCAGATCATGGAACAGGTCCTGCGTACGCAGACCCAAGCCTATTATGCGCCGCTCAATCATGGTCATTTCGGGCTGTCGCTTGGCAGCTATGCCCATTTCACCTCGCCGATCCGGCGCTATGCCGACCTGATCGTGCATCGCTCGCTGGTGTCCGCCTACAAGCTCGGCCCGGGCGGGTTGGCTGGCGAAGATGCCGCGAATCTGGAGACGATCGGCCAGCGGATCAGCCAGTTCGAACGCCGCGCGATGGAGGCCGAGCGCGACACCACCGATCGCTATGTCGCCGCGTTCCTTGCCGAACGGGTCGGCGAGACCGTCGCGGTCCGGATCACCGGGGTGCAGAATTACGGGTTCTTCGCGACCGTGGAGGGCATCGGTGGCGACGGCCTGATGCCGGTACGCGATCTCGGCGGCGAGTATTTCCGGTTCGACGAGGGCGCGCGAACGCTGACCGGCGAGACCAGCGGCGACGTGTTCACGCTGGGCCAGCGGCTCGAACTGCGGCTGGCGGAGTCGAACCCGGTGTCGGGTGCGCTGCGTTTCGAGATGGTCGGCGGCAAGGGGGCGGCGCCGGCGCCCGCGAGGCGCGGCGACCGGGTTATCAAGCATCGCGGGCGACCGGCGAACATCCGCCACCAGGGCAAGCGGCGCTGATCGTCGCGGGCTCGTTAGCCATTCGGCAAAGGTGCCGGGGCTAAGCCCATACGAGGTTGCTGGGGATGAGGTGATGGCGCAGGTGCTCGACCGGCAGGTGATCGTCCGCGATTTCGTGAAGGCAGGCGCGACGAGCGCTGCCGCTGCGATCGCCTATCAGCCGCCCGAAGCGCGGGTGTTCCGCCAGTTGCGCGCGTTCGGCGCGATCGTCGATGCGGGCGGGGCGCGGTTCTATCTCGACGCGGAGCGGCTTGCCGCATTTCGCCGGGCGACCCGGCGGCGCACCGCGGCGGCCACGGCGACCGGCATGCTCGCGAGCATGGCGGCGGTGTTGCAGGTGTTGGAGCTCTAGGGGGCGGATCCGGTTTGGGTGGATCACTTCCGTTGGTTTCGAGCGACGTCGAGAAATCCTGGCGCAGGTCTCGATAGCGTTTCTCGACTTCGCTCGAAACAAGCGGGGGTAGGGGGGTGCGCGGGGGGCATTCTTCCCCTTCCTTCCTTCCTTCCGTCATCCCGGCGAAAGCCGGGACCCAGGGCCAAGCGGCGTTGTCCCTTGTGGCTCTGGGTCCCGGCTTTCGCCGGGATGACGGTTGATGATGCTGGTCGTGATAGCAGCGGCCGCCGCCCCGGGGGTGGGCGGGGGTGCGCGGCGGGTGGGCGTTTTCAGCCCGCCGTGAACGTCAGCCCGGCCTTTGCCTGCAAGCGATCGCGCAGCGTGGTGCCGAGCAACGCACCCGGGGTCCAGATGCCGCCGGCGCCCTCGCTTTCCGCGAGGCACAGCGCCGTCTCGGCGATCATCTTGCTGGTCGAGCCATAGCCGGGATCGCGATCGCCGGTGACCACCGCGTCGATCCGATCGCCGTCGGGGGTGAGGCCGACGAACAGCAGGTCGTAGCTGCCGGTGTCGCGATCCTCCTTGCTGGGACCCTCGCCTGGCTTGGGGCCCTTGTCGCCACCGAAGGGATTGAACGCGGCGATCGCCTGGGCTGCTGCCTTGCCGACGTCGCCGAGCCCGGCGACCATCATCTCGTCATAGACGAAGTCGGCACCATAGGCCCCGCCGAGCAGGAAATTGGTGCGGTGCACGTTCTTGGTGTTGATCGGGGCCATCACGAACGGCGCGACCCAGGCGCCGATCGTGCTGTCATATTCGGGCAGCAGGCCGGTCGGCTGATGCGGGCCGCTATACCCGGGGGTCAGCGCGAACGGGCTGGTGAGCAGCTTCACGATCGACGGGTCGCGTGCCGCCGCGGCCAGCGTCGCCTTGAGGCTGGCGGCGGTGCCGCCCGAGAAGCCGCCTTTCATCGTCCGGACGCGACCCTTCACCCTTGGGACCGGTCGGCCGAACTTGGCGCGGGCGCATTGCTGCAGCGTGAGCACGCCGAGATCGAACGGGATCGAATCGAACCCGCATGAAAACACGATCCGCGCGCCGGTGCGCTGCGCCTCGGCGTGATGCGCGTCGATCATGTGACGCATCCACGCCGGCTCGCCGCAAAGATCGGCATAGGCAGTGCCGGTGGCAGCGCAGGCGGCGACGAGATCGCTGCCGTAGATCTGGTATGGGCCGACGGTGGTGAGCACCACCTTGGTACGTTCGCACATCCGGCGCAGCGCGGCGACATCGCCGGAGTCGGCGACCACCAGCGCCGTGTCGGCCGGCGCGCCGACGAGGTCGCGAACCTCCTCGAGCTTGGCCTGCGACCGCCCGGCCATCGCCCAGCCGGCCGCGCCCGAGGCGGCGAGATATTCGGCGACCAGCCGGCCGGTGAAACCGGTGGCGCCGTAGACGATGACGTCGAATTCGCGTGCCATGATGTATCCCCTGTTGCCCGGGGATTAGATCACATCGGGTCGGCAGAGGACAGAGGCGGGGAGTAAGGAAGCCAGGCGATCGGGCGTAACTCGGCGGCCCGACCGTGGGCTTCTTTCCGGTGACTAAGCCGCGGCGGCCTTGTCCCAGCGGCGGAGCGCAATGGTGCGCGCTTCCTCGACAGGAAGCGGGCGACCGAAATAATAGCCCTGGACCTTGGTGCAGCCGAGGTCCTGGACCATCAGATGCTCGGCTTCGGTCTCGACGCCCTCCGCGGTGGTCGCCATGCCGAGGCTCTGCGCCAGTGCGACGACGGCGCGGATGATCGCGATCGCTTCCTTCACGCCCTTGGACGCGCCCTGGACGAAGCTGCGGTCGATCTTGATCGACGAGAAGCGGGTGCGCGACAGATAGCCGAGCGACGAATAGCCGGTGCCGAAATCGTCGAGGCTGAGGCGGACGCCGAGATCGAGCACGCGCTCGAGCACCTTGGTCGCGCCGAGGCCCTCGTGCATGAACACGCTCTCGGTGACCTCGAGTTCGAGCCGCTCGGCGGACAGCCCCGAATTGGCGAGCGCGGACGCGACGACGTTGACGAAATTGGGGTTCTGAAGCTGATCGGGCGAGACGTTGACCGCGACCCGAATCTCGGATGGCCACCGCGCGGCCTCCTCGCACGCGGTGCGCAGGACCCATTCGCCGATCGGCTGGATCAACCGCGCGTCCTCGGCGAGCGGGATGAACTTGGCGGGTGAGACGTTGCCGAATTGCGGGCTGGTCCAGCGCAGCAGCGCCTCGAAGCCGGTGAGGTTGCCGCTGCCGGCGTCGACCACGGGCTGGTAGTTGAGGTGCATCTCGCCCTTTTCGAGCGCCTGGCGGAGCGCCATTTCCAGCACCCGGCGTTCCTCCGCCTGAACGTGGAGCTCGGGCTCGTAGGCGTGGAAAACGCCGCGGCCCGCGTCCTTGGCGCGGTAGAGCGCGAGATCGGCGGAGCGGATCAGCATTTCGGCGGTGCGGCCGTCGCGCGGGCCCACCGCGAGGCCGACGCTGGCGCCGATATAGAGGGTGTGCTGATCGACCTCATAGGCGCGCGACAGGGTGTCGATGATCTTGCGCGCGAGCTTTTCGACGTCGCCGAAATCGGTCGCGTCGCGGACGACGACGCCGAACTCGTCACCGCCGAGGCGGCCGCAGACGTCGTTCGGGCCCATCAGCTGCGCCAGTCGCTCGGCGACGCGCTGGAGGAGGCGATCGCCGATCGGGTGGCCGAGGGTGTCGTTGACCGCCTTGAAGCGATCGAGATCGATCATCATGAAGGCGCAGCGGCCGCCCCATTTCTCGCTCTCGGTCATCGCGCGGACGAGCGTTTCGTTGACCATCAGGCGATTGGGGAGGCCGGTCAGGGTGTCGTAGCGCGCCATGCGGTTGATCTTGTCGGCGGATGCGCGTTGTTCGGTGACGTCGGAGCCGACGCCGCGAAAGCCGGAGAACGCGCCATTCTCGTCGTAGCGCGGGCTGGCGGCGAGCTCCCACCAGCGTTCCTCGCCCTCGACATGGACGGGCAGGCGCAGGTCGCGGAAGCTCTCGCGGCCCTTCAGCCGGTCGGCGAGGTTGCGCAGGCCGGCGGAGAAGTTGCCGGTTTCCCAGGTCGGGCCGGCGAGGACCTGAAGGAAGGGCATGCCGTCGATCGTGACCGGATCGAGGCCGCAGGCGAAGGCGAAGCGCGGGCTGGCCTTGATCACGCGGCGCGCGGAATCGGTTTCCCAGAGCCAGTCGGCGCCATTGTCCTCGAACTCGCGGAGCAGGAGGCTGACGGTCTCGTTGCGCTCGGCCAGCGCGAGCTGCGCGGCGCGGATCACGACCAGCGAGCGCGCGCGGCCGATACAGGCCAGGACGAGCAGCGCGGTGAACAGGATCGTGGTGCCCGCCGCGGCGTAGGCATGGACCACCACGAGCTTGACCGCGACCGCGAGGCAGAGCCCGACCAGGAACATGATGGTCGCGAGCGCGAGCGGCGCCATCGCGACCGCACCGGCGGTCATCAGCACCGACAGGATCATCCACAGCGCATAGGAGGTGGTGGAGCCGGGCTGGGCTTCGAACAGGATCGGCGGCACCGACCAGACCAGCGCGAGGCCGAACCCCTCGATCGCGGTGGCGCGAAGATCGCGGATGCTGGCGTAACCGTCGCCACGGTGCGGCGTCGCGAGGCGGCGGACCGCGACCGCGACCGCGACGATCGCGACGAGCATGGCCCAGGCGCCGAGCTGCCACAACGGCAGCCGGCCGGCGAACAGCGACGCGGTCATCGCGGCGCCGATCAGGTTGGCAGCGAGCAGGAACATCGCGAGCTGGCGCCCGGCATGCAGCTGGGTCGCGCGGATCCGCCCCCATTGCGCGTGGTCCGCGCCGTCGCGCAGGCCAAGCAGGGTTGGGAAGTCGATCGGCGAAAGATCGGTTGCGGGGGGCGACTGATTACTCACAGCCGCTGGTTAGCATGGCGGTGGTTAGCGGATCGTTGCCACTGATTTTTTGTCCGAAAGCCGGGTCACGCCGCCAGATCGTAGGGCTTGATGTCGCCGTTCAGATACAGGTTGCGGGCCTTGGCGCGGCTCAGCTTGCCCGAGCTGGTGCGCGGCAGGGTGCGCGGCGGGATCAGTTCGATCACGCAATTCATGCCGGTCACCGAACGGACGCGCTCGCGGATTTCCTCGCGCAGGCGGACGCGTTCGCCCTCGTCGCTGCTGCGGCACTGGACGAGCACCGCCGGCGTTTCCTCGCCTCCGGGCGTGGTGATCGCGAAGGCGGCGATGTCGCCCGCCTTGAAGCCAGGGAGCTGTTCGACCGCCCACTCGATGTCCTGCGGCCAATGGTTACGGCCGTTGACGATGATCATGTCCTTGGCGCGGCCCACCACGTAGATGTAGCCGGCCGACATGTAGCCCATGTCGCCGGTGTCGAGCCAGCCGTCGGCCATGCACGCCGCGGTTGCATCGGGGTCGCGGAAATAGCCGACC
>DATLME010000204.1:0-21521 GCA_035537395.1 Sphingomonas sp.
GCACCGGCGCGAGAAACGGCGTGTCAGTTTCGATCAGCAGCCGGTCGAGCGGCAAGCGCGCGGCGGTTTCCTGCAGATCGCGCGCGTTCTTGAACGTGACGATCCCCGAGATCGAGATATAGAAACCCAGCGCAAGTGCCTGATCTGCAAAGTTTCCGCTTGCGGTGAAGCAGTGAATCACCCCGGGATAGTCACCATGCCGGCGTTCCTCGGCAAGGATCGCCAACGTATCTTCTTCGGCATCGCGGGTGTGAACGATGATCGGCAGGCCGGTTGCGCGGGCCGCAGCGATATGCGCACGAAAGCTCGCTTGCTGGCGCGCGCGGTCGCTGTGATCGTAGAAATAATCGAGGCCCGATTCACCGATCCCGACGACACGCGGGTGCATCGCGCGGCCGATCAGCTTGGCGGTGTCGACGTCGGGATGCTGGTCGGCCTCGTGCGGGTGGATGCCGATCGAGGCCCAGACGTCGGGCTCGCGCTCCGCGGTCGCGACGACCGCGTCCCATTCACTCTCGCGCGTCGAGATGTTGAGCATCGCGCCGACGCCCCGTTCCCGCGCGCGCGCCAGGATCGAGGGCTGGTGTTCGAAGACGCCCTTGTAGTTGAGGTGGCAATGGCTGTCCGCGAACATCATGCCTGCTCCGCCGGCATCTCCAGCCGGGGAAAGATCGGGCTCGGCGGCGCGATCCGGAACCCGGACGCCGCGATACGATCGTACCAGCCGTCGTCGTCGATCGCGGCGTGATCGCGTTCCTCGGCGCCGACCTGATCGAGGACCTTGCCGGCAGACTCGGGTACCACCGGCAGGATCGCGATCGCCAGCATCCGGATCGCGCGCACCAGCGTTCGCAGCACCGCGTTCATTCGTGCGGGATCGGTCTTGCGCAGCGCCCAGGGCGCCTGCGCGTCTATATACTGGTTGCACGCGAAGACCCCGCGCATCCACGCCTCGATCCCCTGCGAGAGCATGAGATCGCCGAACCCAGAGCGCAGCCCGGCGCACGCGACCACGACCTCCTCGATCAGGGCACCGTCGGCATCGCCCGGTGTTCCCGCATCGGGGAAAGCCCCGTCGAGGTTCTTGGCGATGAACGACAGCGTGCGTTGCGCCAGGTTGCCGAAACTGTTGGCGAGTTCGGCGTTGACCCGGGTGACGATCGCCTCGGGCGAATAGGAGCCATCCTGCCCGAAGCTCACCTCCCGAAGGAAGAAATAGCGCAGCGCATCGACGCCGAACGCATCGGCCAGCGCCATCGGATCGACGACGTTGCCGACCGACTTCGACATCTTCTCGCCACGGCTCAGCAGGAACCCGTGGCCGAACACGCTTCGCGGCAACGGGATGTTCGCCGACATCAGGAACGCCGGCCAGTAAACTGCGTGAAACCGGACGATATCCTTGCCGATCAGGTGAAGATCGGCGGGCCAGTGCGGCGCCGCCTCACCCGTCCGCGTCGGATACCCCGTCCCGGTCAGATAGTTGGTCAGCGCGTCGACCCAGACATACATCACGTGTCCGGGGCTGCCCGGGACCGGAACGCCCCAGTCGAAGCTGGTCCGCGACACGGACAAATCGGACAGGCCGCCCTCGACGAAGCGCATTACCTCGTTGCGGCGGCTTTCCGGCCGGATGAAGTCGGGGTTCGCGGCGTAGAGTTCGAGCAAGGGCTGCTGGTATCTGGACAAGCGGAAGAACCAGGTTTCCTCGGCGGTCCATTCGACCGGGGTGCCTTGCGGCGAGCGGCGGTCATCCCCCTCCCCGGTCAGTTCGGCCTCGTCGTAGAAGGCTTCGTCGCGAACCGAATACCAGCCCTCGTATCGATCCAGATAGAGATCGCCTGAATCGGCCATCGCCTGCCAGATCGCCTTGCTCGCCGCATAGTGATCGGCATCGACCGTGCGGATGAAGCGATCATAGGAGATGCCAAGGCGATCCGCCATCTCGCTGAAATAGGAGGACATCTCGTCCGCGAACTCGCGCACCGGTACACCGCGCTCGCGCGCCGCCTGCGCCATTTTGAGCCCGTGTTCGTCGGTACCTGTCTGGAACAGCACGTCCCTGCCCGCCTGCCGCTGGAAGCGCGCGATCGCGTCGGCTGCGATCATCTCATAGGCATGGCCGATATGCGGACGGCCATTGGGATAGTGGATCGCGGTGGTGATGTAGAAAGGGTCGGCCATGCACCGGCTCGTAGTCGATCGGTCCCGCGAGGTGAAGCCTAGCGCAGCCGCGCGACGATGCCGGCCATCTCGAACACCGTCGCCTGCGGATCGAGCGACAGGCCGGGTGCCGCCGAAGCGAGGTCGCGGGCGGCGGCATGCGCGTCGAGCGCGATCTTGAGCGCGGCGCCGCGCCGATCCCGGGCGGCACGCGCGACGAAGGAGGGCGCGAGTTCCAGAAACGCCGCATAGCGACCGGCCGCGGGCTTGCCTGCGAGCGAGCGCGCGAGCCTGGTTCGCAAGCCATTGTCGGGGTCGCCGCGCTCGGCGATAGCGGCAAGGGTGCGTTCGAGCCCGGGGACGTCGAGGCCGGCATAGCGCAGGCCCCGGCCGGGGGCGCCGTCGGCGGCCCGGGCGAGCGCGGCGATGTCCGCCTCGCCGGTATCGGGCGCGAGCTGGCGCAACGCGGTGGCGACCTGATCAGCGGCGAGCGCCTCGAAACGGAGCAGCCGGCACCGCGAGCGGATCGTCGGCAGCAGCCGGCCGGGCGCGTGGCTGACGAGAAGGAAGATCGTACCGGCGGGCGGCTCCTCGAGGTTCTTGAGCAGCGCATTGGCGCCCGCACGCTCGAGATCGTCGGCCGCGTCGATCACCACCACCCGGCGCGGGCTCATCGACGGCGTCGTCGCGAACAGCGGCTGCAGGCTGCGAACCTGCGCGATGGTGATGGAGCGCGCGAGATCCTGGTCGGGCTTTTCCGGATCCTTGGGGAGCCGCACCAGCATCTTCAGGTCGGGATGCGAGCCGGCATCGACCAGCGCGCGGGTCGGGTGCGCCGCCGGTACGGCGAAGCCGGGCGGCAGCGTCCCGGGATACGCCGCGTCCGCGAGCATCCGCAACGCCGCCATGCGCGCGAAGCTCGCCTTGCCGACGCCCTCTGGCCCGACCAGCAGCCAGGCATGATGCAGCGACCCACCCGCCATCGCCGCGGCGAACGCGGCCTGGGCTGCGGTGTTGCCGACGATCGACGTCATGACGCGCGGGGCGGGATCATCCGAAGAACGAGGTCAGCCCTGCCCAGGCGCGACCGAAGAACCCGGCCTCGCCGACCGCCTTGTCGGCGACGAGCGGCAGGCGCTGTTCGGGCATGTCGGGGGACGACACGACGAGGTCCGCGATGTGCTGGCCGGCCTTGATCGGTGCCTTGATGGGGCCATTGTAGACTACCCGTGCCTTCATCAGCGGCACCGCGCCCGCGGGCAGCGTCACGGTCAGCGCACGCGGCGCGACCAGCCCGACGGTGCTCGCGTCGCCGAGCTGGACGGCAGCCGTCTCGACCTGGCGACCCTTCGCGACGATCGCCTTGGCCTGCCACGCGCGGAAGCCCCAATCCATGAAGCGGACCGACTCCTCGATCCGCTGGTTGAAGCTAGACAGCCCGGCGAGGACGATCACGAGGCGGCGTCCGTTCTGCTCGGCCGACCCCGTGAAGCCATAGCCCGCCTCGTCGGTGTGCCCGGTCTTGAGGCCGTCGGCACCGGCGACGCGGCCGAGCAGCGGATCGCGATTGGCCTGGGTGATGGCACTACCGCCCATCGTCTTGCCCCAGGTGAAATCGCGGCGCGAATAGAATTGCTTGTAGAGCTTGGGATGGTTGGTGATCGTCGCGCTCGCGAGATCGGCGAGGTCGCGCGCGGTGACATAGGTGACGCCGTTATCCGGCCAGCCGTTCGAGGTGCCGAAGTGGCTGTTCTTCAGGCCGATCTCCGCCGCCACGCGGTTCATCCGCTCGACGAACGCCTGTTCGGATCCCGAAATTCCCTCGGCAAGGACGACGCAGGCGTCGTTGCCCGAAAGCGTGACGATGCCGTACAGGAGATTGGCGACGCTGACGCTCTCGCCGGCCGACAGGAACATCGTCGAACCTGCAGCGGGGCCGTGCCATTTTGCCCAGGTCTCGGGTCGGACCGTGATCATCTGGTTGAGCTTGAGCTCGCCCTTGCGGAGCATGTCGAACGCGACATACACCGTCATCATCTTGGCCATCGACGCCGGCGGCATCCGCCGGTCGGCATCGCGCTGGAACAGCACTGCGCCCGAGGACAGATCCTCGATGTAAGCGATCGGCGCGGTCGTCTGGAATTGCGGCGCCGCGGCGATCGAGGGGCAGCATAGCAGCGCGGTGATCAGCGGTGCGGCGATCAGCTTCTTCATCAACATCGTCCAGGTACGAGGCGGACCAACTCAGTCCGCGGGGAGGATCTGCGCGTCGCCATAGCCGCGCCCGGCGGCTTCGTCACGCGCGCGTTGCACCGCATCCGCGCCGACCAGCGGGCCGAGGCGAACCCGCCACAGATCGCCGGCAGGGCTGACGCCGGCGCCTAACGCGGCCGCCAGCGTCCGCGCGCGTTCTTCGCTCGAAAAACTCGCGATCTGAAGCATGTAGCGACGCCCCTCGACAAGCGATGGTAGCGCCGGAAGCGGCGGTGTCGCGAGGAGCCGGGTGGCGCCACCGCGCATCGCCACCGGCCTGCCGGCGCGCAACGCCGCCGCCTCGGCCGGCGAGGGCGTGACGGTGCGGATCCTGACCGATGCGACCGATCGTGCGCCGAAGCCGAGTTGCTGCGCGGCGCCACGCGACAGATCGATCAGGCGGTCGCGGTGGTGCGGGCCGCGATCGTTGATCAGCACCAGGATCGAACGCCCGGTCTCGGCCGACGTGACCTCGACGAACGAGCCGAGCGGCAGCGACCGGTGCGCCGCGGTGATCGCGGCGGGATCGAACCGCGCGCCCGAGGCGGTGCGATTGCCCGCGAGTTCGTCGCCATACCAGCTCGCCAGCCCGCGCGCGTCATAATGGACGAACGCGCCCGTCCCTGCCGCCGCGCGGGCACGTTCGTCGCCGCCGCTGCAGGCGACGAGCATCAGGGTGGCGAGCAGCGCTCTAGCGTTCGACGGCATCGGCGAGCAGGCCTACCGACAAGGCGTAAAAATTCGAGCAGTTATAATCGAGGATGACGCGGTAGTTGCTCGTCAGCAGATAGGCGGTCGCGCCGGGACCGTCGGGCTCGAGCAGGGTCGCGAGCACAGCGTCGGCTGGCCAGCCGGCACCCTGTGGCGTCAGGCCGAGCGCGCGCCATTCGGCGATCGTCCGCCAGGCGCTGTGCCGCGCGAACACGCGGGGGCAGCGCGGCGAGACCAGCCGGGTCGTCGAGGCGGTACGGTCGAACCCCGCCGGCACGCTGACCGCGACGCCCCAGGGCTGCCCCGCGCGCCAGCCGGCATCGGTGAAGTAATTGGCGATCGAGGCGAGCGTGTCCGCCTCGCTGGTCCAGATATCGGCGCGGCCGTCGCCGTCGCCGTCGCGCGCGAGCCGGAGATAGATCGAGGGCAGGAATTGCGGGTTGCCGGTGGCCCCGGCCCAGCTGCCCTTCAGCTGATCACGGGTCACGCCCCGGTCCAGCATCTTCAGCCCGGCGATGAACTCGCCCGCGAACAGCGCGCGCCGCCGCCCCTCATAGGCGAGGCTCGCGAGCGAGCGCAGCAGATCGAAATTGCCCGTGTAGGAACCGTAATTGGTTTCATGTCCCCAGATCGCGACCATGATCGATTCGGGCACGCCGGTGTCGCGCTCGATCCGGGCGAGCCCCGCGCGTTGCGCCTGATAGGCCTGGCGCCCGCGCGTGATCCGCGCGGTGTCGACATGCTGTGCCTTGTAGGGGGCAAAGGGCGGGCTCGCGGTCGACGCGCCCGCACCGGGCTGGGCGCGATCGAGCTCGATCACGCGCTGGTTGAGCGTCAGTGTCGGAAACACCGCTTCCGCGGTGCGCGGCGTGACCCCCTGCGCGATCGCCTGCTGCCGGAGCGTGACCAGATAGGCCTGGAAGCCGGTCTCGTCCTGCGCCCAGGCCGGAGCGGCACACGCGATCAGCGCGCCCGTCGCCAGCACGCCCTTGCCCAACGCACTCGCGGTCTTGGCCGCGCGGCGCCACCAGCTGTTCCCCTGCCCCATCATCGTGGCGATAGTGGCACAGCGAACGACCGCCCGGAACCTCGCACCGTCGCGGCGCTTGCACGAACGGGCGTGCCCGTTCTATTCGGCAGACGTGCGGAGAGATGGCCGAGTGGTTTAAGGCAGCGGTCTTGAAAACCGCCGTGGGTTCACGCTCACCGTGGGTTCGAATCCCACTCTCTCCGCCAACTGGCCACCCACACGCGAAAACACCGGCGCACGCGTGAGCGGCGCCGGTGTTTGGGTCCTCGGCCTTGGCAGAGTGCGGTCGGCTCAGCTCTTGCGGAGCGTGAGGCCACCACCGAAGCGCTTGTTGAAACGGGCGACCTGGCCGCCGGCGTCGAGCATCGTACCGCGGCCGCCGGTCCAGGCCGGATGCGCGAGCGGATCGATGTCGAGCGTCATGAGATCGCCTTCCTTGCCCCAGGTCGAGCGGGTCTCGAACACGGTGCCGTCGGTCATCTGGACCTTGATCATGTGATAGTTGGGGTGAATGTCTTGCTTCATGCTGTCGCTCCTGGGGCGGCTGGTTACCGACCAGCCAAAAGGAAGGCGCGCCCGTAGCCGAGCGGCGCCGCCAAGTCAAAGATCGGTCGTGCCTGCGCCTTCAGCTCAGGCCTTTGGCGGGTCCGCGATCATCGCGGTGAAGTTCGCTTCCGCGACCAACGCGCCGTCGACGGTCGCGCGACCCGCAAACTTGCAGACGCTCGCGCGCTTCTGGACGAAGCTCGCCTCCAGCCGCAACAGCACGCCGGGCTCGACCGGCTTGCGGAATTTCGCACCGTCGATCGCCATGAAATAGACGAGCTTGCCCGATCCCGCGAGGCCGAGGCTCTCGACCGCGAGGATCCCGGCGGCCTGCGCCAGCGCCTCGACGATGAGCACCCCGGGCATGATCGGACGCCCGGGAAAATGCCCCTGGAAGAAGTTCTCGTTGATCGTCACCGCCTTGATCGCGACGATTGACGTGTCGAGGATCAGATCCTCGACACGATCGACCAGCAGCATCGGGTAGCGATGCGGCAACGCCGCCATGACCCGCCCGATATCGAGCGCGGTCATGCCGGTGCCGACGGCTTCGTTCACCGGCCCTGCGGCTTCTTGGCAGGCGCTGCGGCTGCAGCGGGTGCAGTGCCCGCAGGTGCGGCTGCGCCACCCTGTGCGGCCTGCGCGCGGCGCATTTCCTGCATATAGACCGCCTGGCGGTACTGCTGGAGCAGCGACACGGTGTCCTGGCTCGGCTGCCAGTTGGCGGGCGCAGTGGTCGTCACGGTCGGGGTCTGGCGATCGAGCTCGGCGATCACGTCCTTGGTGATGTCCACCGTGGGCGGCGCATATTGGATCGCGTTGGGCGAGAGAACGATGTTGATGTTCTTCGCACGGACCACCGCCTGGAGCGCGGCGTCGTACTTCAGGCCGACCTGCTCGATGGCGTAGGCCTGCGCCTTCACTGCGGGGGCGCGGAGCTGGTCGATCGCGGGCTGGCCGGCCGATTCGGCGGCCTTCACGCGGCCGCTGAGCGGGTTGGTCGCGACCTGGCTGGCCTGATATTCCTCGTTCGAGATCTGGCCGTCCTTGTTGGTGTCGAGGATCGTGCGGATCTGGGTGGTGAGCGCGGTCTGCTTGGCGGTCGCCTGGTCGAGCTGCGCCTTGTAGGTGGTCGCGATCTGGGTGTTGGCCGCCCCGAACGCCTTGGCGTTGAGGATCACCGAATCGGGCGCCGCGGTGGCGATGCCCGAGACCTGCGCGGCGGCAGGCAGTGCGACGAGCGCGGTGGTAGCGACGGCAAGCGTCAGCATGGTCTTGGAAATAATCATCAGAACTGAGTCCCTACGTTGAAGGTCACGAGCTTGGGGTCGTCGCCCGGCTGCGTGACCAGAGCCTTTGCGATGTCGATGCGGAGCGGGCCGAATGGCGACGTCCAGTTGACGCCGAAGCCGACGGTGACCCGCGGCTTGGCGGAATTGCCGAGGAAGGTTTCCTGGAACGGGCTGACCGACGTCGAATAGATCGAGTTGGTCGAACTGCCCGAGCAGGTTCCGCCTGCGACCGCCGAATAGCCGATCTGGCAGGTAGTTGCCGAGCCGCTGTTGGTCGTGTCCTCGCTGGACACGATATACAGCTGGCGCCCTGCCGAGTCACGCACCAGCGTGGTCAGCGGCAGCACGGTGACGTTGCCCTGCGCATCGGTGATGGTCGGGAAGGTCGCGGTCGGCAACGGCCGCTTGATCCCGAACAGGCTGCCGATCTGCGCATAGACGGTGGGACGCAGGCCGAGTTCGCGGGCACCCGCGCCCAACGGGATCTCGATCTCGGCACGGGCCAGATAATAGGCACGACCGCCGAGCGCGTCGTCGACGGTCTGGTCACGATCGGTGATCAGGATCTGCTTGCCGTTCTCGTCGGTCGTGAACGACTGCCGCAACACGCGGGGGCCAACGCCACGGATGTTGAAGCCGCGGAACTGCGGCTCGCCGAGATAGAAGCGATCGGTGATGCGGACGCTATCGATCCCCGGGCCGCGATCCTTCTCGAGCGACTTGATCACGCCGCCCTCCGCGACCAGCGAGGCGATGAAGCCCTTGCCGAGGTTGAAGAACTTGGAGCCTTCGACGCGCGCACGGGCATATTTGACGTCGCCGCCGAGCCCGGCGAAATCGGCGCTGACCGATAGCCGCTGCCCCGCGGTCGGGCGCAGGCGGCTGTTGAGGCTGTCGTAGATCAGCGAGGTGCCGATCGAGGAGGTCCAGCGGTTGCCGATCGCCTCGCAGAGGTAACGCCCGGCCTGGAGCGGATCGCAGGTGTCGTTGGGGCTGTTGCCGCGACCGCCGTCGTTGTTGATATCGGTATAATAGGTCCCGCGATCGAGCGCGACCTGATCGTAGGACAGGCCGTAGCGACCCGACAGCGACCAATATTCGGTGAGCGGCACGCCCGAGCGGATCTGGAACCCGGTCGACACCTGCGAATAAGTAGTCTGGCGGTCGTCGCCATTGTAGTTGAACGAATTATAGTCGCGGCGGAACACGTCGACGCCGACCGCGATATTCTTGTCGAACAGATACGGCTCGGTAAAGCCGAGCTCAACCGACTTGGAATAGCTCGAATAATTCACGCCGGCGCGAAGCTCCTGGCCCTTGCCGCGGAAGTTGCGCTGGGTGATGTTCGCCTGGATGATGAACCGCTCCAGGCTCGAATAGCCCGCCGACAGCTGAAGCTCGCCTGTCGATTTTTCCTCGAGATTGGTCTCGAGGATGACGCGGTCCGGCGACGATCCCGGCGTCGGCTTGATCTCCATCTTGTCCTGGAAAAAGCCGAGCGAGTTGATCCGGTCCTGGCTGCGCTTCATCTGGAAACTGTTGAAGGCGTCGCCCTCGGCAAGCCGCATCTCGCGCCGGACGACCTTGTCCTGGGTCTGCGTGTTGCCGTTGATCTCGACGCGCTCGACGTAGGAACGCTGCGCCTGCGCGATGTGGAAGTTGAGCGACATCGTCAGCGTCTCGGAGTCCTTCTGGAACTCCGGATTGACGTCGGTGAAGGCGTAGCCGAACAACCCGGCCGCCTCGTTGAGCTGGTCGACCGAGCTCTCGACGAGCTTGGCGTTGTACCACGCGTCCTTCTTGACCGGGAGCGACGCGGCGAGCCGCTTGTTGTCGAAATCGCGGATCTCGCTGTCGACGGTAACGTCGCCGAATTTGTAGCGCTTACCTTCCTCGACGACATAGGTGATGATGAAATCGCGCTTGTCGGGCGTCAGCTCCGCGACCGCCGAGGTGACGCGGAAATCAGCATAGCCTTCGGTCAGGTAATATTGCCGCAGCTTCTGCTGATCGTAGTTGAGGCGATCCTGGTCGTAGGAGGTATTCGACGACAGCAGGCGGAACCAGCGCGACTGCTTGGTCGCCATCTCGCCGCGCAGCTTGTCGTCGGAAAAGATCTCGTTGCCAAGGATGTTGATCTGGCGAACCTTGGACTTGGGGCCCTCGGTGATCTCGAACACGACGTCGACGCGGTTCTGATCGAGGCTGACCATCTTCGGCGACACCACCGCGGCAAAGCGGCCTTGGCGGCGATACAGCTCGATGATGCGCGCGACGTCCTGCCGGACCGAGGTCCGGGTGAAGATCTGCCGCGGCGACAGCTTGATTTCCTTGGTGATCTTGTCGGTCTTGAGCGCCTTGTTGCCCTCGAGGATCACGCGATTGATGATCGGGTTCTCGCGGATCCGGAGCACGATGTCGCCGCTCTCGACCCCGCTGATCGAGAAGTCGACGAACAGGTCGCTGGCCTGCAGGTCCTTCAGCGCCTGATCGAGCGTCTCGTTGGTGTACTTCATGCCGACGCGAAGCCGCGTGTAGGACAGCACCGTCTCGGGCTCGATCCGCTGCGAGCCCTCGACGCGGAGCGTTTTGATCGTCAGCGCGTTGGGATCGGTGACGACGGTAGCAGGCTCGAGCTGCGCACGCGGCACGACCGCCGGCCCGGCCGGCGCGCCCGCAGGCCTTCCGGCACCAGGCGGCGGCCCGCGCTGCGCCTCGACCGGGGTAGCGGCGCCGGCAAGGATGGTGCCTGCGAGCAGCAGGGCAACCGCGCGCGCGCCGAAAGTGTTACCGTTGTTCGCTGTCACCATTAACCCCAAGCCCGCACATGAAAATCGCGGCGGCATATCGGCGCCGCCCTGCCCTAACCCGCTCAGCCGATCAACCCGGCGAGCCTCGACCAGAGTCCGAAACTGCCCAGATCGTTGAACGTTACGACGAGCATCAGCAGCAGGATCGCCGCCATGCCACCGCGAAACGCCCACTCCTGGACCTGTGGCTCGACCGGCCGGCGACGAACCGCTTCGATCGCGTAGAACAGCAGGTGACCGCCATCCAGCATCGGTACTGGCAGCAGGTTGATGAACCCCAGATTGATCGACACCAGCGCGATCAGGAAAACAAAGGCCTGGATCCCGAGTGTCATCTGCTCGCCCGACACCCGCGCGATGCTGAGCGGGCCGCCGAGTTCCTTCACCGAGCGCCGGCCGGAAATGACCTGTCCCATCGTCTCGACCATCATCTGGACGATCTCGCCGGTGCGCTTCACCGCGATGCCGGGTGCCTCGACGAGGCTGACGGGCTCGACCACCATCGGCCCGGCCATCAGGCCGAGGCGGCCGATCCGGTATTCATTGCCGAAACGGTCGCGCTGGAGATCGGTCGCGATCTTCGCCGTCACCGCCTGCGGCGCCCCATCGCGACGCAGCTCCACAGTCACCGTCTCGCCGGCACGGATGCGAACGTAGCGGACCATGTCGTCGAAGGTCTCGATCCCTCGTCCGCCGATCGCGACGATCGTGTCGCCCTGGCGGATCCCGGCCGCCGCGGCCGCGCTGCCCGGGCTGACCTGACCGACGACCGGCGGCATCCGCGCATCGCCATAAGCAAGCGCGAAGCCGCCGAGGATCAGCATGGCCACGACGAAATTGACCACCGGCCCGGCGGCGACAATGATCGCACGCTGCCATACCGGCTTGGCCTGGAAGGTGCGGCTGCGCTCTGCGGCCGGCAATGCCAGCCAATCGGCGGAAGGCTGGCTCGCCGGATTCATGTCACCCGCGAACTTCACATAGCCGCCGAGCGGCAACCAGCCGAACTTCCAGCGCGTGCCGCGGCGATCGGTAAACCCGGCGATCTCCTTGCCGAAGCCGATCGAGAAGGTCTCCGCCTTCACGCCGAACCAGCGGCCGGCGAGATAATGGCCCATCTCGTGGACGAAGACGAGCGGGCCGATGACGCAGACGAACGCGATCACCGTCAACAGAATACCGGGAGACTGGATCAAGCCACGCAATCCTTCACTCGCTCGACCGCCAGGGCCCTCGCCTCGGCATCGACGGCGAGTACCGCCGCCAACGTCATCGGCGGTGCCGGATCGTAGCACGCCAGCGTATCGGAGACGATTGCGGCAATTTCGAGGAAGCCGATCCGGCCGTGGAGGAAGGCCGCAACCGCGACTTCGTTGGCGGCATTGAGAATGGCGGGCGCGGCGCCTCCGGCGTCCAGTGCCTCGCGCGCCAGTCGCAGCGCGGGAAACCGCACCGGATCGGGCGCCTCGAAATCGAGCCGGCCGATCGCGACCAGATCGAGCGGCGCCATCGGGGTCGCCATCCGCTCCGGCCAGCTCAGCGTGTGCGCGATCGGGACGCGCATGTCCGACGGCCCCAGCTGCGCGAGCATCGAGCCATCGACATAGTCGACCAGCGAATGGACCACCGACTGGCGGTGCAACACGATCTCGATCCGGTCCGGCGCGATCGGGAACAGCCGTGCGGCCTCGATCAGTTCGAGCCCCTTGTTCATCATCGTCGCGGAATCGACCGAGATCTTGGCGCCCATCGACCAATTGGGGTGTGCGACCGCCTGTTCCGGCGTGACCCGGCGCATCTGATCGGTCGAGAAATCCCGGAACGGCCCGCCGCTGGCGGTCAACACGATCCGCCGCACGCCGCCGGGCCGAGCCGCGTCGAAACACTGGAAGATCGCGTTGTGCTCGGAGTCGGCGGGCAAGAGCGTCGCGCCGCTCGCACGTGCAGCGGCGAGGATCACTTCCCCGGCCGACACCAGCGGCTCCTTGTTGGCGAGTACCACGGTGCCCCCCGCCTCGATCGCCGCCATCACCGGCTCGAGCCCGGTACAGCCAACGATCGCGGCCATCGTCCACTCGGCGCCGCGCGCCGCGTCGATGATCGCGTCCCGGCCACCGGCCGCGCGGACGCCGGTTCCTGCGAGTGCCTCGCGCAGGTCGTCCAGGCAGCTCTCGTCGGCGACCACCGCGAGCTCGGCACGGGTCCGGATCGCCGCGGCGGCGAGCCCGGCCACGTCGCGATTGGCAGTAAGTGCGCGAACCCGGAACGATTCGGGTGCGCGCTCGACGAGATCGAGTGTCGAGCCGCCGACCGAGCCGGTCGCGCCGAGGATCGTGACCGTCTTCATCGGTAGAGATACGGAATGATGACGAGCAGCGCAGCGACCGGCGCGACCGGGACCAGCCCGTCGAGCCGATCGAGCACGCCGCCATGCCCGGGCAGGATGTTGCCGCTGTCCTTGACCCCGGCGCGCCGCTTCAACCAGCTTTCGTAGAGATCGCCGCCCTGGGCGAGCACCGCCAGCAGCGGGGTCGCCAGCGTCATCCGCAGCGGCAGCCCATATTGCCAGTGCAGCACTGCCGCGAGCGCGGTGGCGAGGACCACTCCGCCGATCAGGCCGGCCCAGGTCTTGTTGGGGCTGAGCCGCGGCGCGAGCTTGGGTCCGCCGATCGCGCGCCCGGCGAAGAACGCGCCGATGTCGCACGCCCAGACGATCGCCAGCATCCAGAAAGCGAACAGCAGCCCGTCTTCCTGGCGGCGCACGAACACGAGCGCGAAGACCGGGATCGCGCAATAGACCACGCCGAGGGCGAGCTGCTGACGCCGCGTCACGATCGCAACGAAGAAGCCGGCGCCGGCGATCAGGCCGAGCGTGAAGAACTCCCGCGTCTCGAGGATGAGCGACGCCGGTGCCATCACCGCGAGCGGCACCGACAGCGCGAACTGCGCGATCCGCCGCGTGCGCGGCGAGGCGCGATCGAGATCGGCCCATTCGCCCATCATCACGATCGCGATGACGACGGCGAGCAGCCACAAGGCGATCCCGCCGACGAACAGCGCGCCGGTCGCGACCGCGATCATCGCGACGCTCGCGATCATGCGGAGGCGAAGGTTCGACGGCGTCCGTGCCGCCCGATCGGGTCGATTAATCACAGGCCGCCATAACGCCGCTGCCGCTGCCCGAACGCGGCGACTGCATCGGCAAGCGCCTGGGGACCGAAATCGGGCCAGAGCGTGTCGACGAACAGGAGCTCGGCATAGGCCGCCTGCCATAGCAGGAAATTGGACAGGCGATGCTCGCCCGAGGTGCGGATCAACAGGTCGAGCGGGGGCAGGTCATGGGTGTCGAGCCGTGCTTCGATCGCCGCGGCGTCGATCGAGGCAGGATCGAGTTCGCCGGCGCAAGCCTGCTCGGCAAGCTGGCGTGCCGCCGCCACCAGTTCGGCCTGCGCACCGTAGTTGAGCGCGATCGCGAGGATCGGGCCGTCATTGGCCGCGGTGCGCGCGATCGCGCCGTCGACAAGCGCCACCAGATCGGGTGCGAAGCGGCTATAGTCGCCGATCACGCGCAGCCGGACGTTCTCGCGCGCGAGTTCGTCGAGATCGCTGCGGATGAAGAGGCGGAGCAGCCCCATCAGGTCGCTGACTTCTTCCTCCGGACGGCGCCAGTTCTCCGACGAAAACGCGTAAAGCGTCAGCGCCTCGATGCCCATCGCACGTGCGGCGCGCGCTATCTTGCGTACCGCATCGACACCCGCCTTGTGCCCTGCCAGTCGCGGCAGGTGACGCTGCTTCGCCCAGCGGCCATTGCCGTCCATGATGATGGCGACATGCCGCGGCAGCGTCCCGCCCGTGGGAACGGCCGCGAGCGTCGGAGCGGAGTTCGGCGCAGCACTCATCGGCGGTCGGTCACGCCAGGCGCGAACCGGACGATCGTCACTTGCCGAGGATCTCTTTTTCTTTGCCCGACGCGGCGGCATCGATTTCCGCGATGGTGCTGTCGGTCAGCTTCTGTACCTCCGCCTCGTGGCGCTTGCGCTCGTCCTCGCCGAACACGCCCTTCTTCTCGTCGGTCTTTAGATTGTCCATGCCGTCGCGGCGGACGTTGCGCGCGGCAATGCGCGCCTTTTCCGCATATTGATTCGCGATCTTGGCGAGTTCCTTGCGGCGCTCCTCGGTCAAGTCGGGGATCGGCAGACGCAGCGTGTTGCCGTCGTTGATCGGATTGAGCCCGAGCCCGGCGGAGCGGATCGCCTTTTCGACATGCCCGACGTTCGACTTGTCCCAGACCTGTACGGACAGCATCCGCGGTTCGGGCGCCGAGACGGTCGCGACCTGGTTGAGCGGCATGTGGCTGCCATAGACCTCGACCGTCACCGGATCGAGCAGCGTCGTCGACGCGCGCCCGGTGCGCAAGCCGCCGAGATCGTGCTTGAGCGACTCCACTGCGCCGGTCATCCGGCGTTCGAGATCTGCCTTGTCATAGGCCGGCATTGACGCTCTCCTGTTCGTTGCGGACGATCGTCGAGATGCCCTCGCCCGCAAGCACCGCGGCAAGGTTGCCGGGCTCACGGATGTTGAAGACGACGATCGGGATATGGTTGTCGCGGCACAGCGCAATTGCGCTGGCGTCCATGACCTTCAGATTGTCCGAAAGGACGCGGTCATAGGTGATTGATTCGTAACGCTTGGCAGTGGCCACCTTCTTGGGATCGGCATCATAGACGCCGTCCACCGAGGTGCCCTTGAACAGCGCATCGCACTTCATCTCGGCGGCGCGTAGCGCGGCACCGCTGTCAGTGGTGAAATAGGGGCTGCCGACCCCGGCCGCAAAGATCACGACGCGACCCTTTTCGAGATGACGCTCGGCACGGCGGCGGATGAACGGTTCGCAGACGCTGGCCATCGGGATCGCCGACTGGACCCGCGTGTCGATGCCGATCTGCTCGAGCGCGTTCTGCACCGCGAGCGCGTTCATCACCGTCGCCAGCATGCCCATGTAATCGGCGGTCGCGCGTTCGAACCCCTTGGCCGCGGCGGCAATGCCGCGGAAGATGTTGCCGCCGCCGACGACAATGCAGAGCTCATAGCCCTTGGCCTTGGCGTCTGCGATCTCGCCGGCGACGCGCGCGGTAACCGCGGGATCGATCGCGAGACCGCCCTCGCCCATCAGGACTTCGCCGGAAAGTTTCAGCAGGATTCGTTTGAAGCGCGGCATGGGTCTCGATGGTCTGCGGGGGGCGGCGCGGACCTTAGGCGGGGCGGAAGAGCGGGGCAACCATGTTGCCCGCAACTGGGACGGGCCACTGGCTACCCGGCAAAATCCTCGTCCCCCCCGTCGCCCCGGACTTGTTCCGGGGTCCACGGTTCCGCTCGGGCAACGCTTGATGCCGCTGCGGGACGGTGGATGCCGGAACCAGTCCGGCATGACGGAGGATCGCGGAAAAGGTCGGCTTCCCGGATTTTACCTTATGAGGCCGGCTGCGGCTGCTGCGGAACGCCCGATGCTGCGGCGACCTCGGCTGCGAAGTCGGACTGTTCCTTCTCGATGCCTTCGCCGAGCTGGAAGCGGACATAGTCCTTCAGCACGATCGTGTTCCCGGCGTCCTTGCCAGCCTTGGCGACGACGTCGGAGATCTTGGTCTTGCCGTCCATCACGAACAGCTGGCTGACCAGGGCATGCTCCTTGCGGTACTTGGCAATCGCGCCGTCGACCATCTTGGCGACGATGTCGGCAGGCTTGCCCGACTCGGCAGCCTTTTCGGTTGCGATCGCGCGCTCGCGCTCGATCACTTCGGGATCGAGATCGGCCTCGTTCAGCGCCAGCGGGAACGCGGCCGCGATGTGCATCGCGATCTGCTTGCCGAGCGTCTGGAGCACCTCGTCCGACGCATCGGACTCGAGCGCGACCAGCACGCCGATCTTGCCGAGGCCTGGCGACGCCTGGTTGTGCATGTACGCGACGACCGCACCCTGCGACACTTCGAGGCGCTTGGCGCGACGCAACGACTGGTTCTCGCCGATCGTGGCGATGTTGTTGGTCAGCACGTCCTCGACCGTCGTGCCCGACGGCATTGCCTCGCGCTTCAGCGCGTCGACGTCGCCGCCGGTTGCCAGTGCGAGCTGGGTGACTTCGCGAACGAACTGCTGGAACTGATCGTTCTTAGCGACGAAATCGGTCTCGGAATTGACCTCGACCGCGGCACCCTTGGTGCCCGCGACCGCGACTCCGACCAGACCCTCGGCCGCAGTGCGGCTCGACTTCTTGGCGGCGGCGGCGAGGCCCTTGGTACGCAACCAATCCATGGCGGCGTCCATGTCGCCCGATGTTTCGCTCAGCGCCTTCTTGCAATCCATCATGCCGGCGCCGCTCTTCTCGCGAAGGTCCTTGACCATCGCTGCCGTGATATCGGCCATCGTTTCGATCCTTTTAGTCTGAATGTGGCTGCGGGCGGGACAAGGCTGTCGCCCTACCCCGCCCGCATGACTGTTATGCGACGGTGTCAGGCGTCGATCTGGCGCTCGCCCTCGGCGGCCAGCTCGGCAGCGACCGCAGGGTCGGCCGCCGGAACGTCGGTGTCGCCGCTGGTCTCGACCGGGGTCTCGACGGCCGGGTCGGTGCCGAACGACTCTTCCTTCGGCGGCTCCATCATTGCGCCGATATCGGCGCCGCTACGGCGCTGCTGCTCCTGATTGCCGCGGGTGGCGGCGATCGCGATCGCCTCGCAATAGAGGCGGATCGCGCGGCTAGCATCATCGTTCGCGGGAACCGGAAAGGCGATGCCGTCGGGCGAGACGTTCGAGTCGAGGATCGCAACGACCGGAATGCCAAGCGTGTTGGCTTCCTTGATCGCCAGCTCTTCCTTGTTCGCGTCGATCACGAACATGACGTCGGGAATGCCGCCCATGTCGCGGATGCCGCCGAGCGACAGCTCGAGCTTGTCCTTCTCACGGGTGAGCTGAAGGATTTCCTTCTTGGTAAGGCCGACGACCTCGCCCGAAAGCTGCTCCTCGAGCGTCTTCAGGCGCTTGATCGAGTTGCTGATCGTCTTCCAGTTGGTGAGCATGCCGCCCAGCCAGCGGTGGTTGACGAAATGCTGCCCCGAGCGGCGTGCCGCATCGGCAACCGCTTCCTGCGCCTGGCGCTTGGTGCCGACGAACAGCACCTTGCCGCCCGAGCCGACGGCCGAGCTGATAAATTCGAGCGCACGCGCGAACAGCGGCACGGTCTGCGAGAGATCGAGGATGTGGACGCCGTTACGGTCGCCGAAAATGTAGGGCTTCATCTTCGGATTCCAGCGATGGGTCTGGTGTCCGAAATGTGCACCAGTCTCAATGAGCTGCTGCATGGTGACGACAGGTGCCGCCATAGGGATAACTCCTTCCGGTTGAGCCTCTGGGAAGCGGATGACGCTCGGGTCCTTGGACCGTTGCGCACCGGGCTATGGTGCTTCCCATGCGGGTTTGAGGCGCGCCCTTAACTCAAGCCGGGGATGGATGCAACGCGCGATCCTCTGTTGACACAAGGAACAGAGATGGAACATATGCTGTTCATACGGTGATCGGCGGTTCTATCCGGGCGTTACGGGGAACCGGTTGTGAAGTCGCTGGTTTGCGGAGTTATCCACAGGTGCTCCGCAGACGCCTGATAGGGGAAAGAACATGGTTGCAGTGTTGAGCATGATGATCTTCAGTGGCGCGATGGTGGCGGCGGTCGCGGTGATCGCGTCGTCGGTAGCGCCACAATGGCAGCGTATCGTCTCCCTCGCTGCGGGTCGCGTAGAACCCGATTTCGCACCGTTGGCGCAACTGGCGACTGCCGAGCGCCGGATCGCGGTCAGGCGCTGGGCGTCCGCGGCGGTTCCCGCGCCGTCGTGGCAGCACCGCGAAGCTGCTTGACCCGATTGTAGCTGGCGATGCTGAACGGGATTGTCAGCAGATAGAGCGCGCAGATCGCGCTCAACGTATGCCAGGGCGCCGATACCAGGGCGGCGCCTAGCAGCACTACCGCGGCGATAGCTTCGAATCGCACCGTCCGGCGCAAACGCAACGAGCTCCATGAATAGGTCGCGAGGCTCGAGACCATCAGGACCGCGATGAAGGCGACCCAGGGCGCTACCAGATAGGGCGACGAAAACCCCGGTTCGTCGGTCCAGAACCAGAGATACAGCGGCAGCATCGCAAGGCCTGCGCCTGCCGGCGCCGGGATCCCGGTCAGAAATCCTGCGGATTTATGCGGTTGCTCTGTGGTATCGATCTGCGCGTTGAACCGCGCCAGCCGCAGCGCGCAGAACACCGCAAACATCAGCGCCGCAATCCAGCCCAGCCGCGGGAACGCAGCGAGCGACCACAGGTACATGATCAGTGCCGGCGCGACCCCGAACGAGATCGCATCCGACAGAGAATCGAGCTCGGCGCCGAACCGGCTTTCGCCGCGCAACATCCGGGCAACCCGCCCGTCGAGCCCGTCCAGCACGCCGGCGACCATGATCATCGTCGCCGCACTCTGCCACTCGCCGCCTATCGCGAAGCGCACCCCGCTCAGTCCCGAACACAGCGCCAGCGCGGTGATCGCGTTCGGCGCGACGGCGCGCAACGGGAGCCCATGCGGGGCGCGTCGCACGCGACGCAGCGGGCGCTCGATCGGTTCGATCACGCGCGAAGGCTCCTATTGCGCGTCACTGCGACACCCCGAGAACGGGCGCGCCGCCGACTCGGCCGATCACCGTCTCGCCCGCGATGCTGCGCTGGCCGAGAGTGACCTGCGGCACGATGTCGTCGGGCAGGAAGACGTCGACGCGACTGCCGAAACGGATCAGCCCGACGCGCTGCCCGGTGGCGACCATGTCGCCCGGCTTGACGAAGCCGACGATCCGTCGCGCGACGAGGCCGGCAATCTGGGTGAAGCCGATGCGACGGCCATCGCGGCCCTCGACGACGATGTGCTGGCGTTCATTCTCTTCCGATGCCTTGTCGAGATCGGCGTTGAGGAACTTGCCGGAGATATACACCACCTGACGGATCGTGCCCGCGATCGGGGTGCGATTGATGTGCACGTCGAACACCGACATGAAGATGGAAACCCGCATCATCGGTGCGTCGCCGAGTTCGGCGACCAGCTCGCGCGGCACCGCGACCCGCTGGACCATCGTCACCAGCCCGTCGGCGGGAGCGATGATCAGGCCGTCGCCCTGTGGCGTGGTCCGCACCGGATCGCGGAAGAACACCGCGACCCAGGCCGCGACCGCGAGGAACGGCCAGAACAGGACGTTGGTCAGCAGGGTCGCCAGCAGCGTGATGCCGAGCGCGATCGCGACATATTTATAGCCCTCGGGGTGAACTGCGGGAAACCGCCACTTGACGGTGGTGGTCGGTAGTGTGGATGCGCCATGCGGCGCGATGGAGCCGGTTGCCGGTGTGGTGACGGCGGGCGCCGCCGGCTGGGTGGGTGGCGTTTCGGGTGGATACATGCGGCACGGTCTACCCGCGCCCGGAAGCCAGTTCAATCGCGCTCGCGGCACGGACCGCCGCAGCCGCACCCTTGCGGTTGATCCCCTGCGCGCTCTTCCCTAGACGCTGGGCAAAACCCCCTCCCCCAAGGATACGAGCATGGCGAAGATCAAGGTGAAGACGCCCGTCGTGGAAATCGACGGCGACGAGATGACCCGGATCATCTGGGAATGGATTCGGGAGCGCCTGATCAAGCCGTATCTCGAGATCGACCTCGCGTATTACGACCTCAGCATCGAGCATCGCGACGCCACGGACGACAGGGTCACCGTCGACGCTGCCCGTGCGACGCAGAAATACGGCGTCGCCGTCAAGTGCGCGACCATCACCCCCGACGAGCAGCGGGTCGAGGAATTCGGCCTGAAGAAGATGTGGAAGTCGCCCAACGGCACGATCCGCAACATCCTGGGCGGCGTGGTTTTCCGCGAGCCGATCGTGATCAAGAACGTGCCGCGACTGATCCCCGGCTGGACCCATCCGATCGTCGTCGGCCGCCACGCGTTTGGCGACCAGTATCGCGCGACCGACTTCCTCGTTCCCGGTCCGGGCAAGCTGCGGCTGGTATTCGAGGGCGACGACGGCACCGTGATCGACGAGGAAGTTTTCCAATATCCGTCGGCCGGGGTCGCCATGGCGATGTACAACCTCGACGATTCGATCCGCGATTTCGCACGGGCATCGATGCATTACGGGCTCAACCTGAAATGGCCGGTGTATCTGTCGACCAAGAACACCATCCTGAAGGCCTATGACGGCCGCTTCAAGGATCTGTTCGCCGAGATCTTCGACGCCGAATTCAAAGACAAGTTCAAGGAAGCCGGGATCGTCTACGAGCATCGCCTGATCGATGACATGGTCGCATCCGCGCTGAAGTGGAGCGGCGAATTCGTCTGGGCGTGCAAGAATTATGACGGCGACGTCCAGTCGGATCAGGTCGCGCAGGGCTTCGGCTCGCTCGGATTGATGACCTCGGTGCTGCTCACCCCGGATGGCAAGACCGTCGAGGCCGAGGCGGCGCACGGCACCGTCACGCGCCACTACCGCCAGCACCAGCAGGGCAAGGCAACGTCGACCAACCCCATCGCGTCGATCTTCGCATGGACCGGCGGATTGAAGTACCGCGGCAAGTTCGACGACACCCCCGAGGTCACCGCCTTTGCCGAAACGCTCGAGCGGGTCTGTGTCCAGACTGTCGAGAACGGCCAT
>DATLME010000205.1:0-7024 GCA_035537395.1 Sphingomonas sp.
GCTTCGACAAGCGCCAGAAGGCGAAGATCGGGCGCCCTGCGGCGAACGAGGACGCCGGGATGAGCGGCGACATGTTCAGCGCGGCCGGTGTGGCGGCGGAGTGAGGTAACATAGGCCGATACCGTGCGCAGTACGCCAGCAGGGCATGCGCGCACGGTGGACGCCTGTCGTCGCGATCCAAGAGCCCACCGTCGCGCGCGGCCGCGTATCTGATGACGCTCGCCTTCGAATGCGCGATCAAGGCATCCCCCGCCAGGTCTGGCGCGACGGCAATCTGGTCCTGCAACCAGTCAGCCATCCGAAAAGATCATGATATTGCTACTGACGCACCTGATGGTGCACCGCTTCGGCCTAGTCGAACCGAACTTGCGCGGCATGCGGACATCCCTCCGGTTCCTTACCGATCACGATCTGCCCCGCTGATTACTTTCCGCAATCAACTTTGACCCCGCTTCACCAGTCCTCGATCCCGGCTGCTCGTGGGCGGCATGGTGCGACACTCGTCTCTCGTCGGCCCGCCTGACACGAAAAAGGGGCGGGACCCTGCGGCCCCGCCCCCCGTCACTTCCAACCCGCGAGGGATTTAGAAGTGCGTGATGATACCCAGCATCGGGCGGAAGCTGTGCGCCTCACCGAAGGTGTTGACCTCGGCGCGCAGGCGGAAGCCCGCATTGCCGGTGATCCCGCCGAGACCGATGTCCTTCGGACCGACTTCGGCACCGATGCCGTAGGTCACGGCGTGATAGTCACGCGAGGTGTCGCCGCCATTGGTCGAGCGCGCGGAGAACTTGTCGAAGTTGACCCACTGGTAGCCAACCTTGCCGTAGAACAGGCCGCTGTCGCCGGCACGGAAGCCGAAGCGGCCAGCCGCGCCATATTCCCAATCGATGTTGCCATCGATGCCCTTGATCACGTTACCCTCGGCGCCGACGAACACCGGCCCGAGAGGCACGTTAACGCCGAGCACGCCCTGGACCAGCGAGCCCTCGGGCTTGTAGCCGCGACGGACGGTACCGTTGGCGTTCAGCGCCTGCGGGACGCCCGCGAACCGCTCGTTGTCGAACTTTTCCCAGCCGCCCATGATGCCGAAATACGGCTCGATACCGAACGCCTTGGTGCCATCGGGGGCGCGCGGCGCATCGTCTGCCTCGGACGACGTGGAAGTTTGCACTGCGGTATCGGCGGGAGCGGCCATATCCTGGGCGAACGCGGGTGCGGCGAAAGCGGCTGCTGCTGCGGCGACCGCAAAGGTGAGCTTACGCATTGTTTTCAATCCTTTTTACAACGCTGGGCGGCAACGATGCGCTACGCGCTCGCCAGCCCAGGCAAGTCCAAACCGGCCGGCCGGCCCTTTGTTGCACTGCGAAGAAAAAAGAAGCCGCACGGTGCCACAGCGTGGCTTTAGGGTTACGGTTTCTTGCCGGTTGATGAACCAACCACGGCCAAATCGTGGAGCGCCGCCTTACTTCGCCACGGTTCGCGGCGTGGCGTCGCGACGGCCCGCGACGGTCGCGGGCATGGTCACCCGCGGCGCCCCTGCCGACGGGGGGGCGGTCATCGCCGCGCGCTTCTGATCCGCGGCGCCGTGCTTGCGCGCAGGGAGGCGGCGCTGCGCGGCATAGTCGGCGATGTCGGTCTCGGCGCGTCGTGCGGCGGCCGACACGTCGACGGCGTTGCTCTGGTTCGCTTCATCGCTGCACGCCGTCAGCAACGCGAGCGACATCAGCCCATAGGGACGCATGGCCAATTCCGATGTCACGGTAGTCGGGTTCAACGTCTCCGGCCGCGGCGATGTTCCTTGGCGGTCGCCTCGGCGTGGCGGATTAGCCCACTAATGCCGTGGCGAGCCGCAAACCTCGCAACCGCGACATCACGGTGGATGTCGGGGTCGCAGAGGCGACCGGCGCCGCCGTCAGGGCTTCAGCGCGACGTCGTCGGCGTCGTCGATCTCGTCGTCGTCGGTCGATCCCTCGTCGAAATCGTCCTGCGCATCGTCCTCGTCCATGTCCTCCTCGGTCATCGAGATCGACCCGTTGGTCTCTCCGACTTCCTCGGAATCCATGCTGAGCTCGTCCTCGTCTTCCTCGTCGTCGTCGCCGATATCGGGTTCGAGATCGGTCAGCACGACGCCGTCGGACGGGCCCGATCGGGTTGCCTCGAGGATCTCGGCACGCTGGCTCTCGTCATACCCTTCCTCGTCATACCCGTCGTCGCCCGAGCCCTGCCCCGGTATCTGATGTCCGCCCATGATCGCCTCCAATGGTTGTCCGATGCGAACGGCGGGATCGGCCCGCGGTTCCCCCGCGCCGATCGACGGCGGGCATGCCGAAGCGGCGGATCATGCCGGACGGTAGAGGCGGCCGCGCTCGGTGATGGCGACGATCGCGAGCGCCGCGAGGCCCACCAGCAGGAAACCCGCGGCAAGCGGCCGTGTCGTGCCGTCGAACGCCTGTCCGATCGCCGCGCCGATCGTCGCCCCCACGAGCACGCTGGTAAAGCCCTGCACGCTCGACGCCGTACCCGCGATCGAGCCCATATTCTCCATCGCCATCGACGAGAAATTGGACGTGGCGAGCCCGAAACACGCCATCGTCAGCGCCTGGAAGACGACGAAGCTGACCAGCGTCTCGTATCCGGTCGACGCCACCACCAGATGCGCGGCGCTCAGCACGATGAGCGCGGTCAGCGCACTATGGCTGATGAGCCGCGTGCCCAGCCGCATCACCAGCCGCGCATTACCGAGGTTCGCCGCTGCCATCAGACCGGCGGTCAGCGCGAACATCACCGCGAGCAATTGCGGGTGGCCGAAGGTGTCGAACATGATCTGCTGGACCGAGTTCAGATAGCCGTAGAGCCCGCCCAGCAGCATCCCCGAGGCCAGCGTGTATCCGAGCGACCAGCGATCGCCGACCGTAAACCGCCAGCCTGCCAGGATCCGCGTCGCCGACAGCGGCAACGCGTCCTGCGGATGCAGTGTCTCGGGCATGCGTATGAAGAACCATGCGAACAGCGCCAGCGCGGTTCCGGAGATCGCCCAGAAGATCCCGCGCCAGTCCGCGACCAGCAGCACCAGCTGGCCGAAGGCGGGCGCGAGCACCGGCGCAATCATGAACACCATGAAGCTCATCGACATCACCCGTGCCATCGCCCGGCCATGGTAGCAGTCGCGCACCATCGCGACCGTCGCGACCCGCGACGCCGCCACCATCGCGCCGCCGAGCACCCGCGCGACCAGCAGCGCGGTGAAACTCGACGAGGCGCCGGCCGCGACATTGGCGATCGCATAGCCGCCGATCGCCCACAGCAGCACCGTGCGTCGGCCATAGCGGTCCGCCAGCGGTCCGTGGATCAGCTGCGCGACCCCGAAACCGAGCACGAACGCGGTGATGATGAATTGGCGCTCGTTCTCGGTCGCGACCCCCAGCGAGGCGCCGATCGCGGGCAGTGCCGGCAGCATCGAATCGATCCCGAGCGCGCCCAGCGCCATCAACGACGCGACCAGCGCGACGAATTCGACGAAGCCGATCGGGGCACCCGTCGGCGCGGGGCTGCGGAGGGCAGGCTGGTCGGTCATGCCGCGGCTCCTACCCCCAAGTGCCACGAGGCGTAACCCGTGACTGCCTGCCGTCGCGCGCGGCGCACCGATTTAGCCCCATGACGATCCGGGTGCGAACCGGTATACCTGCATTCTCAACAACCGGACGTTTTCCATGCTCGACAGCCCCGCCGCCCAGGTCCCTACCCTCAGCCTCGCCGATCAGGCGCACGATCCCGACGGCTTCGCCGCGGCGTTCGGCGCGTCGTTCGAGCGGTACGGTTTCGCGATCGTCGCCGATCACGGCGTGTCGCACGATCTGATCCAGCGCGCCTGGGCCGAAACCGCGGCATTGTTCGCGCTGCCCGAAGACGAAAAGCGCGGTTATTTCGTCGCCGGCGGTGGCGGCGCACGCGGCTATACGCCGTTCAAGACCGAGATCGCCAAGGGCGCGAGCGCGGTCGACCTGAAGGAGTTCTGGCACGTCGGCCGCGAGCTACCGGCCGGCCATCATTATGCCGACAAGATGTCGCCCAACGTCTGGCCGACCCGCCCCGAGGGCTTCAAGGACACCTTCCTCGAGCTGTTCACCGCGTTCGATCGCGCCGGCGACAAGCTGTTGTCGGCGATCGCCCGCCACCTCGGGCTCGCACCCGACTGGTTCGATCCCGCGGTGAAGGACGGCAATTCGGTCCTGCGCCTGCTCCACTATCCACCGATCCCCGCCGATGCCGAAGGCGTCCGTGCCGGCGCGCACGAGGACATCAACCTCATCACCCTCCTGCTCGGCGCCGAGGAAGCGGGTCTCGAGCTGCTCGATCGCGATTCCGGCAAATGGCTGTCGATCAAGCCGCCCGAAGGCGCGATGGTCGTCAACGTCGGCGACATGCTGCAGCGGCTGACCAACCACGTGATGCCCTCGACCACCCACCGTGTCGTCAACCCGCCGCCCGAGCGTCGCGGCCATTCGCGCTATTCGATGCCGTTCTTCCTCCACCCGGCGCCCGATTTCCTGATCGAGACGCTGCCTGCGACGATCACTGCGGACAACGCCAATCGCTACCCGACCCCGATCACCGCGCACGACTATCTGCACGAGCGGCTCGTCGAGATCGGGTTGGTGAAGAAGTAAGAGCATCATGGGGGCGGACGAAGTTGCCCTGATCCATCCCGTTCGCCTCGAGCAGCCATGCTCGAGACGAACGGCAGGGTAGTACGCTACTCTACCTTACCCCGGGGTCAGCTCCACCAGCTTCCCGCCCGCGCCGTCCTGGAGCACCCAGATCGACCCGTCGGGCGCCTCCTCGACCTCCCGGATCCGCGCACCGAGGCCGATCCGCGCCGCCTCGGCCGCAGTCGCGCCCGTGACGCGGACCCGGACGATGCCCTGCTGGACGAGTCCCGCGAGGATGAAGTCTCCGGTCCAGCCGACGAACCGCGTCCCGCGATACTGGATCATCCCGCCGGGCGCGATCACCGGCGACCAGCTCACCAGCGGCGCCGTGTAGCTCGGATTGCTGGCATGCCGCGGGATCGCGCTGCCGTCGTAATTGCTGCCCTCCGACACCGCCGGCCAGCCATAATTCTGCCCGGCGGTGACCAGATTGAACTCGTCGCCTCCCGCCGGTCCCATCTCGCTGGCGAACAGCCGGCCGTCGCTCGCGAACACCAGGCCGTAGGGATTGCGATGCCCGAGCGTCCAGATCTCGGGACGCGTCCCCGCGGTTCCCGCAAACGGGTTGCCCGCGACGGCGCTGCCGTCGAGCGCGATCCGGACGATCTTGCCGAGCGTACCCGCCGGGTCCTGCGCAGGGGTTCCCCGTTGGCGCTCCCCGGTCGACACGAACAGCGCATTGCCGTCGGGGGCGAAGGCCAGCCGCCCGCCGGGCTGGCCACCGGTCGTGGTCGGCGTCGCTCGCCAGATCACCGTCATCGCGTCGAGCCGCGGCGTTGCGTCCGCCGCCAGCGTGGCGCGCGCGACGGCAAGCCGCTGCCCGCCGGCTGCCGCCTCGGCATAGCTCAGCCAGACCCGGTTGTTGGTGGTGAATCCCGGATCCAGCGCGACATCGAGCAGCCCGAGCTGCCCTTCGACCACCACCGCCGGCACACCCGCCACCGCCATCTTGGTGCCGTCGGTGGCGACCAGCTGCAAACGCCCGGAGCGCTCGGTGACGAGCAGCCGCCGGTCGGGCAGGAACGTCATCGCCCACGGATTGTCGAACGACGCGATCGCGCGCTGGCTGACCGCGGTCGTCGTCGCGGGCGGCGTCGGCGTGACGGTCGGTGCAGGCGCGGGAGTCGGGGTCGGCGACGGCGCGGCGACCACAGGACCACCGCTGCCGCCCGCTCCGTCGCCGCTGCCGCCGCACCCCGCGAGCATCGCGGCGCCCGCCAATGCCGCGACCCGCAGTGCCTTGCCGAACGTGCGGCCATCGTATCCGGTCATCTCGCCTCCGATCGCCGCCTCAACGCACGACAACGGGCGTTGGTGACCGGACCCGCCCAGGGAAAAGAGGGTTAACCCTCCGGCCTGCCTCGATATTCAGCCAAAGCCTTCGTCGAGGTAACGCGTTGCCACCGCGCAATGCATCGCGACACCGCGCGCCATCACCGCCTCGTCGATCGTCATCTTGGTGTTGTGCAGCGGCGGATTGGTATGCGGGTCGCTGCCATCTGGCGCCACCCCGATGAACGCCATCGCGCCCGGCATCGTCTGGAGCACGTAGGAGAAATCCTCCGCCCCCATCATCGGCGGCATCACCCGCCACGCCGGCTCACCCCCGAGGGCCACCGCGGCATCGCGCATCGCATCGGTGGCCCGTGGATCGTTCACCGTCACGGGGTAACCCGGCTCGATCGTCGCTACCCCGGTCGCGCCATGGGCGGCGGCAATCCCTTCCACGATGCGGACGAATGCGGTGCGCAGTTCGCCACGGGTGCGCTCCGACAGGGTCCGCATCGTGCCGAGCAGTTCGACCTGCCCCGGCACGATGTTGTGGGCGGTGCCGGCATGGAACTTCGTGATCGTCAACACCGCCGGATCGGTCACCGGCACCCGTCGCGCAACGTGCGATTGAAGTGCGGTCACGATCTCGCACGCGATCGGGATCGGATCGATGCAGTCGTGCGGCATCGCCGCATGCCCGCCACGCCCGATGATCGTCGCACTCAGTGTATCGGTCGAGGCCATCAGCGTGCCCGCGCGGCTGACCACCACTCCCGCCGGTATGTTCGGTGAAATGTGCAACGCGAACGCGGCTTCGGGCGTGGGATCGTCGAGCAGTCCGTCCTCGATCATGAAGCGCGCGCCGTGATGCCCTTCCTCGCCGGGCTGGAACATGAAGACGATCGTTCCCGACAGCGCGTGCCGCCGCGCGCACAATGCCTTGGCCGCGCCGACCAGCATCGCCGAATGCGCATCATGGCCGCACGCGTGCATGCGACCCTCGACCTGCGACGCGAACGGAAGACCGGTCTCCTCCTGCATCG
>DATLME010000206.1:0-4441 GCA_035537395.1 Sphingomonas sp.
CCATCATCCCGAGCTCATCCGCCGCCACTCACCTAGGCCGACACCGCCGCCTTCGATCGTGCCGCAAAGCTCTTGCGCAGCTTCTGCAGCTTGGGCGGGATCACGGCCATGCAATAGGGGTTCGACCGCCCGGAGGTTTCCCAATAATCCTGGTGGTAGATCTCTGCCGGATACCATTCGCTCATCGGCTCGATCGTGGTGACGATGGGCTTGCTCTGCTCGGCCTGTGCGCGGGTCAGCGCGGCGCGGGCGTCCTCCTCCTGCGCTGCAGAGGCGGGGAAGATCGCGGAGCGATATTGGGTGCCGACGTCGTTGCCTTGCCGGTTGAGCTGCGTCGGGTCATGCGTCGCGAAGAAGATGTCGAGCAGATCGCCGAGGTTGAGCTGTTCGGGATCGAAGCCGATCCTGATCGCCTCCGCATGGCCGGTATCGCCGCCGCAGACCTGCTTGTAGGTCGGATCGGGCACATGCCCGCCGATATAGCCGCTTTCCACCGTCTCGACGCCGATGACGTCCTTGAACACCGCCTCGGTGCACCAGAAGCATCCACCCGCGAGCGTTACATAATCGGTCATCACGATCTCCTTTCCGCCAAGATAGGAAGCCGCTAGGCCGCGCGCAAAGTCGAAGGAAACGGAAATGGCGACGCTGGACGGCAAGGTGATGGTCACGGGCGGTGCGGGCTATATCGGCAGCCATGCCGTGCTCGCCCTGCTGGACGCCGGCTACGATGTCGTCGTCGTCGACAATCTCGTCACCGGGTTCGACTGGGCGGTCGATCCACGCGCGACACTCGTTCAGGCGAACGTCGCCGACGATGCCAAGGTCCGGGCAGCGATCCGCGATCACCGGGTTCGCGCGATCATGCATTTCGCCGGGTCGGTCGTCGTTCCCGAATCGGTCGCCGATCCGCTCAAATACTACCGCAACAACACCGTCGCATCGCGCGCGCTGCTCGAAAGCGCGGTCGTCGAGGGCGTTCCGCACTTCATCTTCTCGTCGACCGCTGCAACCTATGGCACTCCCGAGCGGGTGCCGGTGGCGGAGGGCGATCCGACCGTCCCGATCAACCCATACGGCATGTCCAAGCTGATGACGGAAGCGATGCTCCGCGACGTCGCGGCGGCGCACCCGATCAACTATGCCGCCCTGCGCTACTTCAACGTCGCGGGCGCCGATCCGCAGGCACGGAGCGGCCAGTCCACCGTCGGCGCCACCCACCTCATCAAGATCGCGGTCGAGGCGGCAACCGGCAAGCGCGACGCGGTCGGCGTCTACGGGACCGATTTCGACACCCCGGACGGTACCGGCGTGCGCGATTATATCCACGTCACCGATCTTGCGGCGGCACATGTCGCCGCGCTCGCGCTGCTGATCGAGGAGCCCGCCCGGTCGCACACCCTCAACGCGGGCTATGGTCGCGGCTTCTCGGTGCTCGAAGTGCTCGATGCGGTCGATCGCGTCACCAACCGGACGATCGAGCGCCGCATCGAGGGCCGCCGTGCGGGCGATCCCGCCGCACTGATCGCGGATAACAGCGCGATTCTCGCGACGCTCGATTGGCGGCCCGAGCGCGCCGATCTCGACGGCATCGTCCGCGATGCGCTCGCCTGGGAGCGCAAGCTCGCCGAAATGGGCCGCTGAAGCTAGCGTTCGCCCCCGATTGCACCACGCATGCGCGCGGTCGCCAGCCACCAGCCGAGCGCCCACAAGGTACCGAAGCACCAGCCGGCAAGCACATCGCTCGGCCAATGGACGCCGAGATACACGCGGCTGCACCCGATCACGCCGACCAGCAGGATCGCCCCGATCAGCAGGTAGCGGCGCACGCCGCGGTCGGGCGTCACCTGCCCCGCGACCGCGGCAAGCGTGAGATAGACCACCGCGCTGCTGGCGGCGTGCCCGCTCGGAAAGCTGAAGCCGGACACGGGCACGAGGTGCGGCACCAGATCCGGGCGCGGTCGCAGTACGTGCATCTTGATCAGGTCGACCGCGATGCCGCCGCTTGCGCTGGCGAAGACCACCGACCCCGCGGTCAGCCACAACCGCTGCACCAGCAACAGCCCGGCCACCACGATCACCACCAGCGTCAACACCGTGCCGCCGCCGAGCGCGGTGATGTCGCTTGCTGCCTTGCCGAGCCACCGCGGCCCGCTCCAGTCCCGCAGGCCGAGCACGATCGCCCGGTCGAGCACCAATGGCCAATGGCCGAGCACCAGCCCCGCGACCAGCACCAGCCCCAGGGCCGCCGCGATCACGCCGGCTCCGTAGAGGATGCGTGGCAGCCGTCGTCCGCCGACCGGAGCGCGCTCGTCGGTCATCGGGCTCCCGCTGCCCGCTCGGCTGTCCCGATCCCGTATAGCGTCAGGCGACGTCGCGTCAGATCTCGATCGGGAAGGTCGGGGCGTAGCGCAGCGCGCGGATCTCGGGCCAGGCCAGCGGCTTCTTGGCGCCGACGCAGTCGATCGAGAGCAGCTGGCCTTCGTCCTCGTCGACGTCCGCTGCGAGCTTGACCATCTCTTCGAGCGGCCCGTGCGCGATCTCCAGCCGCTCGTCGGCCTGGTTGGAATGGTCGGCTTCCGCGGCCGATTCGCGTTTTCGCCACAAGCGGGCGGGCATTTTCCACATGGTATTGAACAAGATCTGGTCTCCAGCCCCCCGGAAGCGCCCAGTCCTTGCGCGTTGATCGTGCCGCCGTCCACCCGGCCGGCAGGGCAGTTGCGACAATCGCCCCGCGGCGCGCGGTGAATTGCACGGCGGTACGCTGGTGTATCGTTCCGGGACAGGTCGGGGAATTCACCGAAGTGTCACGGACATAAACCGGGCACGACGCGTCCTTTGCGCGAACGACTATATGCAGCCCGTCGTTCACCACCTCCAGCCCGCCCCGCCCACGCGGGGCGGGTTTTTTTCCCGATGCGCTCGATCTCGGCCGGTATGGTTAATAAAGACTTGTTCCAAAACGAGAATAGATCATTGGCATACGGTCTGGTCACAGATTAACGGCACATTTACGAAGATCCCGGGCCGGCAATGATGCGGCCGCACCTAGGGGGTTATCATGCACATTCTGTCCAAGCTCTTGAGCGGTAGCGTTCTCGCTTCCGCGGCATTGCTCGCCGCCAGCCCGGCCGCGGCCGCCGTTACGGTAAACGATCGGCTCAGCGTATTCGGCACCCGCAACATCTTCTTCAGCTTCACGGGTGGCTCGCTGTCGGTCGCGGTGAACGAGAACGATCCCAACGGTCTGCAGGACCCGGAGCTGTTCATTTTCCGCGATAACGGCTCGAGCCCTATCCTCACCGGCACGCGAATCGCCAACGACGATGACAGTGGGCCTGGGCTCAACTCGCTGTTCCTCGGCAACGTCGCCGCCGGCAACTATGTTCTGGCCGTCGGCACCTATAACTTCAGCGAGCTCGAGGCACGGCTCGGCGTCGCCGATTATGTACCGGGCGAGCGTCGCTTCACAGCGGTGTTCGGCGACGGCGTCACCGTCCCCGCGGTGCCCGAACCCGCCACTTGGGCGATGATGCTTGTCGGCTTTGGCATGACCGGTGCCGCGATGCGCTATCGCCGCCGCGAGACGAAGGTCGCCTACGCCTGAACCTTACGTTCATGGGGGTGGAGCCGTCGGCGCATGCGCCGGCGGCTTCGCTGCGTCGAGGCTGCCAGCGGCATCGCTTCAAAGCACCGCAATCCCGCAGGCAAGTCCGTAGATTATTGCGCCGAGCACGAGCAGGCTGGCGATCCAGTATTCGAGGGCGACATCGCGCGGGCACGGCTTCATCCGCGCAGTCATGCATACGATTAGCGTGTAGGACAGTGAGCCGGACGCGAAGAAGCTTCACGGCTGAGCGAACTCAGGCGTAGACGGTCCGCGTCGTACGCCGGCGATAGCGGGTCGCACCCGCAACCATGCCGACGCCTACGAGCATCATCGCTCAAGTGCCGGGCTCGGGCACTGCCAAAATGCGGAAATTGGCCGATTCGAACGCGTTGATCGACGGCACGTTGGTGAACCTTGCCGAGATGATCGTTTCGCATAAGTGGCCTGCGGTCATTCCGCTTCGGGTAATAGCGATCTGACCCAACGACATGGCACCGCGTGCCAAGCCTCACCACGACCGGGCGCGGCGAACGTCGGCTAATCGATCAAGCAACCTCCCAGCGTTGTTGATGGCAGTTTGCCAAGCTGCACGAAATCGCAATTCGTGAACAGCGCGCCATCATCCGGAGTGCCACCGCTCTCGTGCGATCAAACGCGTCATCAATCGACTTATACCGAACAGTTCGCAACCGCCTCATACATTGCGTTGACTTTCACATTTCTTCGACGAGCATGGCAAAGTTGCCACTTGCGATCGATAAGACTCACAACTAGTTCGCACCTCCCGCGATTGCGGGAAACGGGAGGACTAATGAACTATATCGTTACTGT
>DATLME010000207.1:0-2013 GCA_035537395.1 Sphingomonas sp.
ATTATGGTACCGGGGCGCTGTTCGGAGTGCCCGCGCACGATGTCCGCGACTATGAGTTCGCGACCAAATACAAGCTTCCGATCCGCCGCGTGGTTGCCGCTACCCCGGCCGGGGCCGACGAGCCCGTGGTCGAAGCGGACACCGCGCACGGTGTGGCGGTCAATTCCGACTTCCTCGACGGACTTGCCAGCGCCGTGGCCGCAGCGGAAGTCATTCGCCGCGCCGAAACTGCCGGTTGGGGCAAGGGCAAAACCCAGTACCGCCTGCGCGACTGGGGAGTGTCCCGCCAGCGCTACTGGGGCACCCCGATCCCTATCATCCATTGCGAGGCGTGCGGGTCGGTCGGGGTGCCGCGGGAACAGTTGCCGGTAGTCCTGCCCGAGGATGTGTCGTTCGACCTCCCGGGCAATCCGCTCGATCGTCATGACGGGTGGCGGCTCGTGCCGTGCCCCAGGTGCGGCGCTCAGGCGCGGCGCGAGACCGACACGCTCGACACATTCGTCGATTCCAGTTGGTATTTCATCCGCTTCGCAAGCCAGCCCAAGGACCGGCCGTTCGACCGCGCGGAGGCCGAGGCTTGGCTTCCGGTCGGGCAATATATCGGCGGGGTCGAGCATGCCATTCTGCACCTGCTCTACGCCCGCTTCTGGACCCGAGCGCTCGAGCGGATCGGGAAGATCTCAATCACCGAACCGTTCGCCGGCCTGTTCACGCAGGGGATGGTGACACACGAGACCTATCGCGCGGGCGACGGCAGCTGGCTCAGCCCGAACGAGGTCAAGCGCGAGGGTGACGACTGGATCCACATCGAATCGGGTGCGCCGGTGGCGAGCGGCCGGGTCGAGAAAATGTCCAAGTCGAAGAAGAATACCGTCGATCCCGAGCCGATCCTCGACCGTTATGGGGCCGACGCGGTGCGCTGGTTCATGCTCAGCGATTCACCCCCCGAGCGCGATCTCGAATGGTCGATCGGCGGGATCGAGGGCGCCGCGCGGTTCGTGCAGCGGGTGTGGCGACTAGCGACCGCGCCGTCCGGCAACCCCGGCGCGGACGATGCGCTCAATCGCAAGCTGCACCGCGCGATTGCCGCGACCGGCGAGGCGATCGACGGGCTGCAGTTCAACAAGGCGGTCGCGGCCCTGTACGAACTAACCAATGCGATCGAGAAGGCCAAGCCGTCGGCAACCCGCGACGAAGCGATCCGCACGCTGTTGCTGCTGGTTGCCCCCGGCGCACCGCATCTCGCGGAGGAGGCTTGGGCGGCGCGCGGCGAGCCCGGCATGATCGCGGACGCCGCATGGCCGGCGCACGATTCTGCGCTGCTGGTCGATGAAAGGGTGACGCTGGCAATCCAGGTCAATGGCAAGTTGCGCGACACGATCACGGTCGCGCGCGGCCTGCCCAAGGATCAGGCGGAGGCGCTGGCGCTGGCGTCGGCCAAGGTCCAGGCGCAATTGGCGGGGGCGGCCCCGCGCAAGGTGATTGTAGTTCCTGACCGGCTGGTCAATATCGTCGCATGATCCGCGTCCTGATCCTCGCAGTCGCCCTCGCCTCGCTGACCGCCTGCGGATTGCGACCGATGTATGCCGGCGGAACGAGCGGTGTCGTGGCAGCGTCGCTTCGCTCGATCCAGGTGCGCGATATTCCGGGCAAGGGCGGCTGGATGGTGCGCAATGCCCTGGTTTCCAAACTGGGAAGCGAGTCCTCCGACGGCGCGATGTATCGGCTCGAGGTCGAGCTCGACGACAATATCACCGGCTTCGGCATTCGCGGCGACCGCGCCACCACGCGTGAGCGGCGCACCCTGCGCGCGCGCTATCGGCTGGTCGAACTGTCGACCGGCGCGGTGGTGCTCGACGCCACGGCCGGGTCCGATGCGGGGATCGACGTCGTTTCGTCGCAATATGCCACCATCGCCGCCGAGCAGACCGCACTGGAGCGCCTGTCGGAAGTCGTTGCCGACCAGATGGTCGGGCGATTAGCCCTGTTCGTCGCGCGCACCCCGGCAAGCCC
>DATLME010000208.1:0-3724 GCA_035537395.1 Sphingomonas sp.
CCCGACCTCGTAGCTGTCGGCGGTCTCCGGCTCGATCACGTTGGTGCCGGTCGCCGTCAGATTGTAGAAGACGTTGTACGCCGGGCCTTTGTAGCCGCGCGCATAGGTAGCGTAGAAGGTCGATTCCGGAATGATGTCGTATTGGACGCCGCCCTTGCCCGACCAATTGTCGTTAGTGGTCTTGCCCGTGAATGGGCCGAAACTCGGGTTGATCCCCGGACCGGCAAGCGTCGTCACACGCTGGTGGAATACGTTGAGCTGGTCGGTCGTGTAGCGGATACCGCCGATCAACCGCAGGCTGTCCGTGAGGTTGACCGTGCCTTGCCCGAACAGTGCGAAGTTCTTGAAGGTCGAGCCGAAATTGGCAGTGCCGCTGGGACGTGTCACCACGGTGCCTGTAGTCGAGCAGGGAGTCAGCACGGTTGGGGCGGGCGTTGCGGTGCAGACCACGTCGTTGCGGGTGAAGGTGCGCTCGGTATAGGCGCGAGAGTAATAGGCACCGAGCACGTAGCTGAAGAACTGGTTGGCTGGCGAGGTCAGCCGGACCTCCTGGGTGAAGGTGTTCGACACCTGCGGCCCGACGTCGTGAAGCTGATTGAACCCGACATAGGCCTGCGGCAGCCAGTCGCCGTCGCGGATCTCGGTGTTGTCGTATTCGCGGTACGAGCCGATGTAGGTCACCGTCTGGGTGCCGAGCGTCCAGTCGGCCTGAAGCGAGGTGCCCCAGCTCTTCTCGGTCGTCGCGGTCACCAGGTCCTGGTTGACGGTACGCGAACGATTGCCGTTGATGTCGGGAAGCACGGTGGCAGTCAGGTTGGTCGGACGCGTGCCGATCACCTCGGCGCAGCAATCGTCGTCGGACTTGCGATAATCGGCGATCAACGTCAGCGTCAGATCGGGCGTAGGATCCGCGACGATCAGTCCGCGAACGCCGTAATGTTCGTAGCCGTTGACGCGGCTGTTGCCCTTGGCGATGTTGCGGATGTTGCCGTCATAGGTGCTGTAGAAGCCGGTGATGCGGCTCTT
Organism: Sphingomonas sp.; assembly: GCA_035537395.1. Taxonomy (GTDB): domain Bacteria; phylum Pseudomonadota; class Alphaproteobacteria; order Sphingomonadales; family Sphingomonadaceae; genus Sphingomonas. The sequence goes on from DATLME010000208.1 coordinate 1,027, forward strand.
GATCAGTTCGCCGAGCGGCACGTCGAGCGCGCCCCGCACGCGATATTCGTTGCCGTTGGTATAGTAACCACCCTCGACGAAGCCGCCGAAATCGTTGCCGGGGCGCTTCGTTACGATGTTGATCACGCCGGCGCTGGTGTTCTTGCCGAACAAGGTGCCTTGCGGCCCGCGCAACACCTCGATCCGGTCGATGTCGATCAGGTCGCTGAACGCCTCGCCCGCGCGGCTGTAGACGACGCCGTCGACCACGGTGGAGATCGACGGCTCGCCCGCGATCGAGAAGGTCGACGTGCCGACGCCGCGCAGGAACAGCGACTGGTTGATCGCGGTACCCGATTTGCGGAAGTTGAGCGTGGGCACGAGATATTGCGCGCTTTCGAGGTTCACGCCGCCTTTCAGCGCGATCGCGTCGCCGGAAATCACCGACACCGCGACCGGCACGTCCTGAAGCCGCTCGGAGCGCTTCTGCGCGGTGACGATGATGTCGCCCGGCTCGTTGGTGTCGACGCTCGTCTCCTGCCCCACCGCCTCTGCGGGCGCGGCAGCGGCCCCGGCGGTCGTCGTGTCCTGCCCGACAGCCGCCGATGCGGCGAATGCGAGCGTTGCAGCGCCCGCCAGCCAGATTGCCTTGATCATCATCCGTCTCCCCTAAATCCCACGCTGATGGTGGTTATTGTTTTTCCCGAGCTTGGCACGGGTCGTTCGTCTTCCCCGGCGCAAAGCCCGGCTTTGTTCAGAACCCCAGTTCGGCCATCTCCACGACGCGCCTTTCGCGCGCGCTGATTTCCGCCGCCGTGCCGATCGCCACCGCCATCAACCCGTCATGCGCGCTTACCTCCACAGCGCCTTCGCCGCGCACCGCCGCGATGAAGCGCTGGTGTTCGTAGAAGGTGGAGCCGTGATGGCTGCCTGCCTCCAGCGCGGCGCGGTCGACCTCGATAACCTGCCGGGTCACCTGCTTGGGCTGGCGAAAGCCGACCCGTGGGCTGCGCACGATCGCACCCTCGGGGATCAGCACGTCGAGCCGCGCCTCGTCCCCGACCGCGGTGATCTCTTCCTGGTTCTCGGCGCCGTCGGCGAACATCGAGAGATCGAGCATGGCGCGCGTGCCGTTCGCGAAATCGACCGTCGTGAAACTGTTGTCGATGATGTCGGGGCGCTCGCCGTCATAGCGTTCGTCGACGTGGTTCACGTCCATCGCGCCGGAACAGTAGACGCGTACCGCCTCGCTGCGCGTGATCAGCCGCATCAGATCGAAGAAATGGCAGCATTTCTCTACCATGGTGCCACCGGTGTTGCGCGAGAAGCGGTTCCAGTCGCCGACCTTTTCGAGGAACGGAAAGCGATGCTCGCGGATCGACAACATCCGCAGCGTGCCGATCCCACCGTCGTGGATCTGCGCGACGAAGGCGGCAGCGGGCGGCATGTAGCGATATTCCATCGCGGTCCAGAAGATGCCCGCCGACGCGCCCGCCCGCTCGACGATCCACCGCGCGTCATCGATCGTCGTCGCCAGCGGCTTTTCGCAGAGGATGTGGAGCCCCGCATCGAACAGCGGCGCGAGTACGTCGCGATGGGTGTGGTTGGGGCTCGCGACGATCACCGCATCGACCAGCCCGCTGTCGGCGAGCGCTGCCGAGTCGGGAAACGCGGTGACGCCGTCCGCGCGTTCGCCGAGCGCGCCGCGTGCCCAATCGAGCGACGCCGCCACCGGATCCGCGATCGCAGTCACCACCGCGCCGGGGGTTATCGCCAGGTTGGCGAGGTGCTCCACCCCCATCATGCCGGTGCCGATCAGGCCGTATCGCACTTGCTCTGCCACGTATTGCCCTTAAAGATGACAACGATGTCTGAAATCATGCTTACACCTGATTCGCGTCCGCTCGGCAAGAGCGGAATTTCCGTTGGACCCGTCGCCTGGGGGATGTGGCGCTTTGCCGGAGCGGGTGTCGACACCGGGCGGCGGCTGATCGAGGCGGCATTTGCCGCGGGCGTGACCCTGTTCGACACCGCCGATATCTACGGCTTCGACGGCACCGGCGGGTTCGGCGACGCCGAAAGCCTGCTGGGCGAGGTGTTCGCCGCCACGCCGGGGTTGCGCAGTCGCATGGTGCTCGCGACCAAGGGCGGGATCACTCCGCCGGTGCCGTATGATTCCGGGCGCGACTATCTCATGCGGGCGCTGGAGGCATCGCTGGCGCGGCTGCGGGTGGAGCAGGTCGATCTCTACCAGATCCACCGTCCCGACATTCTCGCGCACCCCCAGGAGGTGGCGCGCACGCTCGAGGACATGATCGCCGCCGGCAAGGTCCGCGCGATCGGTGTGTCGAACTATACCGTGGCGCAAAGCCGCGCGCTGGCGTCGTTCCTGACGGTGCCGCTCGCCACCCAGCAGCCCGAATTCTCGCCGCTCTGCACCGAGCCGATGACCGACGGGCTGTTCGACGAGGCGATCGCGAGCGGCACCGCGATCCTCGCCTGGTCGCCGCTCGGCGGGGGCAGGATCGCGGCGCCGACTGACGCGCGCGAGACCGCGGTTGCCGACGCGCTCGACGCGGTCGCGGCCAAGTTCGGGGTCGGTCGCGCGGCGGCAACCTATAGCTGGATCATGGCGCACCCGGCCGGCGTGATCCCGATCGTCGGCACCCAGAACGCCGCGCGGATCGCCGAACTCGCCGAGGTCGGCAAGGTCCGCTGG
>DATLME010000209.1:0-13763 GCA_035537395.1 Sphingomonas sp.
GGGTCTGCCCGGTAAAGTCGTACCAGCGGCGGTTGAGGTAGCTGCAATGCCCGCTCGGATCGGTCACCCACATCATCACGGGCGCGCTGTCGGCCATGGTGCGGAACCGCATCTCGCTCTCGCGCACCGCCAGTTCGGCGCGACGACGCTCCTCCGCCAAGGCCAGTGCAGCGGCCTCCGCCGAGCGCGATTCGTCGAGCCGGTCGAGCGTGCGGCGCAGCTCCGCATCGGCTTCCAGCCGCGAGGTGACGTCCTCCGCACGGTGGAACGCGGCAACGACCGTACCCGCGGCATCGCGGATCGGGGTGTAGCGGATCGCCCAGTGCGGCACGTCGAACGGCGGCCGGCCGAACTCCTCCACTGCGACGAACGCTTCGCCCGCGAGCGCACGCGTCATCAACGCCTGCATCGCCGTTCGCTGCTCGCCGGCGAAGAGATCGGGGAAGACCTCGCCGATCTTGCTGTCGAACCCGTTCGCCCTGCGGAATTCGACATTGTGGGCATCGTTGAACGCGATCAGGCGATAGTCCCGGCCGAACACGCAGATGGGCGCCGGATCCGACCGGACCACTGCTTCCCAGATCTCTCGGCCGTCAGCTTGCATCGGTTCCTCGCGTCGCCTCGCGATGCAGGACGCATACCCGATCGCAGACGTTCCACCGGGATCAGGTACCCGCCGCCGCCGCCGCGATGCCGTCGAGCCGATCGGCATAGGCATCGAGCACCGCGGCCGTGCGCGCGACATACGTCGTGGCGTCGGCGAAGCGGCGTTGCTCGATCGCCTCGCGGATCCCCGGCAGGGTCTTCGCGCCGTAGCCGGTGAGCGTCCCCGGCGCGTAGATCATGTTGCGGAACCACGGCCGTCCGGGCAGGCCGCGCTCGTCGAGCAGCAGCTGGTCGATATCGCGCAGGCTGGTCGCGATCCGCGTCCGCGTTGCCGGCGGCAGCGTCGGCAACCGAGCGAGCGCCGCATCGGCCGCGCGCGCCGACCGGCCGAGGCGATCCGCCGCATCCTCGAGCACGAGCATGTCGATCAGCGGCGTGACCCCCTTCGCGGCCGGTGCGACGGTCGGGTCCGCCGGGTTCGACGCCAGCGTGAACGCGTTCTCGCGCGTGAGATCGCGGCGCGTGCGATCCTCGTCGCGCTGGGCGGCGGCGAGCGTCTTCACTTCGCCGACATAGCGCGACACCGCGGTCGCGAAATCACCGAACCGGTGCACCAGCGTGTCCGCGTCGGCAGCGCGCATCACCAGCCGTCCGATCAGCTTCGACAGCGCGGCGCCGTAGACTAGTCCGGGATCGTCGAACCGGGTGACATTGTCGTAGCTGTCATAGACCGAATGATAGGAGCCGCCGCCCCCGCCCTCGCCGCCGAAGCCGATGTTGAGCGAAGGAATGCCGAGGTGCTGGATGAACGCCGAATAGTCGGAGCCCGACCCGAGCGGACCGAGCGGCATGTCGCCACCGGTTTTGGCCGCCGCGAGGACATGCACCGCGGTCGGGCCGTCGCCCGCGAGCGCGCCCGTCCGGACGTTGGCGGCGGCGCGGTCGAGCACGCTTGCCCGGGTCTGCGGATCGGCGACGTCGCGCGCCGCGGCGCTGACGAAATGCTGGAGGTCGTGGCTGCCCTCCGCGTCGAGGAACCCGCGGCCGTTGCTGTCGGTGTTGATGTACAGCACCGCCTTGCGCTTGAGTTCGGCGGCGTGGGTCTCCGCCCATTCGGTCGATCCCAGCAGCCCCGGCTCCTCGCCGTCCCAGCTCGCATAGACGATCGTGCGATCGGGCCGCCAACCCGTCCGCGCGAGCGCGCCGAGCGCCTTGGCCTCGCTCATCAGCGCGACCTGCCCGGTCAACGGGTCGCTCGCGCCGAACACCCAGCCGTCGCGATGATTGCCGCGAACGATCCACTCGTCCGGCCGGGTCGCGCCCCGCAATGTCGCGATCACGTTGTGGATCGGCTTCAGCGACCAGTCCGACTTGACCGCGAGATGGACCTTCACGGCGTCGGTGCCGCCCCAATGATAGGCGAACGGCAGCGCGCCGCGGCGCTCGCCGACTACCAAGGGTCCTTCGAGCCGCGACAGGATCTTCTGCGCGTCGCCATAGGAAATCGGCAACGCGGGGATCTTGAGGATCGTCGTCGCGGTCGCCCGGGTCAGCCGCTTGGCGCCCGCCGTCGCACCGATGCCCGGGGTCAGCGGATCGCCCGGATATTTGGTCAGGTCCTGCACCGAACCGCGCTGCACCCCGCCCTCGGGCCGGCCGCCGCCGCGCGGATAGACGTCGCGCTCGGCATAGCCGTCGTCCGCCGGATCCGAATAGATCAGGCAGCCGACCGCCCCCTGTTCATAGGCGAGCTTCGGCTTCAGCCCACGCCAGCCGCCGCCGTAGCGTGCGAGCACGATCTTGCCCTTCACGCTGATCCCGCGCGCGGCAAGCGCCTCGTAATCCGCCGGCATGCCGTAATTGACGTAGACCACGGGCGCGGTGACGTCGCCGTCGCCCTGATAGGCGACATATGGCGGCAATGCGCCGGTGAGATCCTGCGACGTCGCGTCCCCTGCGATCGCGGGCTCCTGGCCGCCGAGCGTCACCCGCTCGGGCGTCACCAGCTCCAGCGTCGTGCTGATCGGGGTCGGGTAGAGGATCTGGAACGTCTCGATGCGCGCATCCCACCCCCATTGCTTGAACAGCGCGAGCTGCATCTCCGCATTGGCGCGATTGTGCGGGCTGCCGACATGGATCGGTGCCGAACTCATCTGCTTGAGCCAGCCGAGCTGGTCCGCGCTGCTGATCAGCGTATCGAAGCGTGCCTCCTGCGCGTTCGCCTCGCCGGCCGGCGCGACCTGCGCCATTGTCGCCGTCGCCAGGCTCATCATCGCCACTGCTGCGGCAAAGCGTCCGATCTTCGTCATGCGTCCCCCATCTCCACGCCCGATTATCCCGGCGATCCCCACGGGAGACGAACGGGCTCAGGATTGGAGATCCTAGGCTTGGCGCCGATAAGCTGGCAAGCCGCCACCGACGGACGAACGAGAGGACGATGATGCAGACCGAAAACCCGAACCGCCGCCAGATCGTCGCCGGACTCGGCGGCGTCGCCGCGATCGCGGCCGCGCCCGCCTTCGCGCAGGGCAAGCCCGCCTTGTCGCCGGCCGACGCGCGGCTCGACGCGCTGCTGATGCGGCAGTTCGAGGAAGGCCTCCGCGCCGAACCGACCCAGGCGACCTCGCTAGGGCTCGACATCGGCGCGCGGGGGGCGCTGCGCTCGCGGTTCGCCGACTGGTCGCCGGCGGCGCGCGAGGCCCGGCGCGCGACGATCGGGCGCAACCTGACCGCGCTCCGGGCAATCGATCGCACGACGCTCGGCCCTGTCGCGCAGATCAGCTACGACAGCGCGGAATTCGACCTCGCGACCGACCAGGCGGTCCACCGCGCGCCCTATCACAGCCAGGGCTTTGCCCATCGCGCGGGGCCCTACGGCGTGACCCAGCTCGGCGGCTTCTACACCGGCGTGTCCAACTTCCTCGATCTGCAGCACCCGGTGAAGTCCAGCGCCGATGCCGACGCCTATATGGCGCGACTGGAGGCGATCCCGGCATTGCTTGACGCGGATACCGCGATCGTCGCGAGCAATGCGGCCATGGGCGTGATCGCGCCGCGGTTCATCCTCGATCAGGCGCTGACCCAGCTGGCGAAGCTCCGCGACGGCGACGTCCGCAGCAAGACGCTGGTCGCCTCCATCGCGCGACGCAGCACCGCGCTGGGGCTTGCCGGCTATGAAGACCGTGCGGCACGCGCGTTCGAGGGGCCGATCCGCGCCGCGCTGACGCGCCAGATCGCAGCGCTGACGACGGTGCTCCCGCGCGCGGGCACGGCGGCCGGCGTGGCGCGGTTGCCGCAGGGCGGCGACTATTATGCGGCGACGCTGCGCCTTCATACGACCACCGACATGGCCGCCGCCGAGATCCACCGCATCGGGCGCGAACAGGCGGCCGAACTCAATGCGCGCATCGACACGCTGTTGAAGGCGCAAGGCTATACCAAGGGCACGATCCGGGAGCGGCTCGACGCCCTGTCCCGCGCGCCCGGGCAGCAATTCCCCAACACCGATCCCGGCCGCGTCGCGCTGCTCGCCTATTTGCAGGAGCGCTTGATCGCGGTGCGCGCGAAGCTGCCCACGATCTTCGAGCGGATGCCGCGCGCACCGTACGAGATCCGCCGCGTGCCCGCCGAGATCGAGGGCGGCGCGCCCGGCGGCTCCGCGATGCGCGGCTCGCTCGACGGAACCCGCCCCGGGATCTTCTTCATCAACCTGCGCGATACCGCGGAATGGCCGCGCTACACGCTGCCGACGCTCGCCTATCACGAGGGCGCACCGGGGCATCTGTTCGAAGGCGCGCTCAGCCTCGAGAACGGCGACCTGCCGATCTACCGCCAGGTCGCGTCGGCCACCGCCTATGGCGAAGGCTGGGGCCTCTATTCGGAGCAGCTCGCCGACGAGCTCGGGATGTACGACGACGATCCGCTCGGCAAGATCGGCTATCTCGGCTCCTATGCCTTTCGCGCCTGCCGGCTGGTCGTCGACACCGGGCTGCATGCGATGGGGTGGACGCGCGAACAGGCGATCGACTTCATGGTCGCAAACTCCTCGGAGTCGGCGAGCGCGGCACGCACCGAGATCGATCGCTACATCGTCTATCCGGGGCAGGCTTGCGCCTACAAGGTCGGGCAGATCGCTATCAGCCGCCTGCGTGCGGAAGCCGAAAAACGCCCCGGCTACGACATCAAGCGCTTCCATCGCCTCGTGCTCGATGGCGGCCGGATGCCGCTGGCGGTGCTGGAGCGCAGGGTGCGCGCCGATCTCGCGGCTTGAGCGCGTTTGACGGGCGGCGGCCACCGCCATAGCGTCGCCCCCAACAAGATCATCGAGGGGAAGCAAATGCGCCGGAACTTGATCGCCGCGATCGGCGGATTGGCCATGCTGTCCGGCGTTCCCGCAACCGCGGCCGCACAGACCGGCGCCGCGCGGCCCGACCAGGTCGCGTTTCGCGCGCTCTACAAGGAGCTGGTCGAGACCGACACGTCGGTGTCGACGGGAAGCTGCACCAAGGCTGCTGCGATGCTCGCGGCGCGGCTCAAGACGGCGGGGTTCGCCGACGCGCAACTGACGCTGTTTACCGACCCCAAATTCCCGCTCGACGGGGGGCTCGTCGCGGTGCTGCCGGGAAGTGCGCGCACCGCCAAGCCGATCCTGCTGCTCGGCCATCTCGATGTCGTCAACGCCCGCCGCGCGGACTGGCAGCGCGATCCCTACAGCTTCATCGAGGAGAACGGCTATTTCTATGGCCGCGGCACGTCGGACATGAAGGCGATGGTCGCGACCTGGGTAGATACGCTCGCGCGCTACAAGTCGTCGGGCTATGTGCCCAAGCGCACGATCAAGCTGGCGCTGACCTGCGGCGAGGAATCCGGCGCGCGGATGAATGGCGCACAATGGCTCGCGGAGAACCGTCCCGAGCTGATCGCCGCGGAATTCGCGCTCAACGAGGGCGGCGGCGGGCGTACCGACGGCAAGGGCAAGCTCGTCACTCAATCGATGCAGGTCGGCGAGAAATCGAACCGCAGCTTCGAGCTGGAGACCACCAATCCCGGCGGGCACAGTTCCATTCCGATCCCCGACAACGCGATCTACGACCTCGCCGACGCGGTCGCCAAGCTGCGTGTCTTCACCTTCCCGGTGCGTCTTAACGCCACCACCAAGGCCTATTTCGCGACCGCGGGCGCGGCTCGGAACGACGACATGGGCAAGGCGATGGTGGCGCTGGCCAAGGATCCCGCCGATCGCGCCGCCGAGGCCGTCGTCGTGCAGGACCGCACCTTCAATTCGATGCTGCGCACCACCTGCGTCGCGACGATGCTCGAGGCGGGCCATGCCGTTAACGCGCTGCCGCAGCGCGCCAAGGCAACCGTCAATTGCCGGATCATCCCCGGTGAGGATCAGGACACTACCCGCGCCGCATTGATCCGCGCGATCGGCAACGACAAGGTGGCGGTGACGCTGGTCGGCCGGCTTCGCCCGGTCGCCGTGCCGCCGCCGCTCGACGCCAAGATCATGGCACCCGCGCAGAAGCTCGTGGCGCGCTATTTTCCCGGCGTGCCGCTGGTGCCGACGATGTCGACCGGCGCGACCGACGCGACCTATCTCGCACCGATCGGCATCCCGACCTATGGCGTGCCGGGCGGCTGGGGCGACCCCGACGGCAATGGCGCGCACGGCCTCGACGAGCGGCGCGAAGTGAAGTCGGTCTATGTCGGCCGCGACTTCCTCTACGACCTGGTGAAGGCCTATGCCGATCAGCCCTGATCGCTAGCGGCTAGCAAACCCGCCAGGGCGAGCGCATCGCCAAGCGCAGCCGACGAAGCGGTGTTGTCGAACATGCACCAGCGCTCGGGCGCCGGGCATACGGCAAGCTCGGCGGCGATGTGCCCGAGCGCCGCCTCGTCATAGGCCGAGCGATACATCACTGGCGATCCGTGAAGCCGGAAATAGACGAGCTCACGCCACCCTCCCGGCCGTTCGGCGAGCGGGTGGCGCGCGGGATCGGCAGCGACGCGCGCGATCCGCCGTTCCGCCAGCCAATCGTCGAGCGCGGGCTCGAACCAGCTCGCGTGGCGCGGCTCGCAGGCGATTGCGGCCGGGATGCGGGCCGCCAGCGCCGCGAAGAACCGGTCGAAGCCGGCATCGAACGCGAGGCTGGGCGGTAGCTGGACGAGAATGACGCGCAGCTTCTCTCCGAGACCGGCGCACTCGTCGGCAAAGGCGCCAAGCAGGTCGTCGACATCGACCAGCCGTCGCTGGTGCGTGATCGTCTTCGGCAGCTTGACCGAAAAACCGAAGTCGGCGGGTACCGACGCCGCCCAGCGCGCATAGGTGGAGGTGCGATGCGGACGGTGGAACGAGGAGTTGATCTCCGCGGCCCCGAGCAGCCCGGCATAGCGCTCGAGGCTCGATCCTTCCGCAGGGAAGCGATCGCGCACCGCGGCGGGAATGGTCCAGCCGGCGGTGCCGATCCGGCAAGCGGAAGAGGTCGGGGCAGGCTTCGTCATGATCCGCGGAACCCAGCGCGCCGCGGCCCGTCTAGGTTCCGGTCGCCGGCGCCGGTGCCGCTTGGCACCCGTGAGGAGCGTTGACGTTGCGATTTCTGGTTGCCGAGAGCGAGACCCCCGACGAGCGCGAGGCGCGTCGCGAGAGCGCGGGCAAGAGCGCGGGCGAGACCTACGCCGCGACCTTGCGGCAGATGCGCCCGGGCGCCGCGATCACGCTCGTCGCGCCCGCCGATGCGGACGATGCGGCACCTTCGTCCGCGCAGATTGCCGAATTCGACGCCGTGTTCGTGACGGGATCGCCGCTCCACGTCTACGAAGACACGCCCGAGGTGCGCCGCCAGCTCGACTTCATGCGCGCGGTGTTCGAATCGCGCACGCCGTCGTTCGGATCCTGCGCCGGGTTGCAGCTTGCGGTGGCGACGGCGGGTGGCACGGTGCGCGCAATGGAGTCGCGGATGGAAGCCGGGATCGCCCGGCGCATCGTCGCGACTGCCGCCGGCCACGATCACCCGCTCCTCGCCGGACGCCCCGCAGTGTGGGACGCGCCCGCGATCCATGGCGATGAAGTCGAGACCCTGCCCGACGACGCCGACCTGCTCGCCACCAACGCGGAAACGCGTGTGCAGGCCGCCGAGATCCGGCATCGCGGCGGCGTGTTCTGGGGGGTGCAATATCATCCCGAACTCGCGCTGGGCGAGATCGCCGCGGCGCTGCGGCGGCAGGCGGCATCGCTGGTCGAGAGCGGCCCGCCCGAGAGCGAGGACGATGTCGAGCGGCTCGCCGCAGCGTTCGATCGGCTCCACCGCGATCCCGCCAGCCGGGCGGCGCGGTGGCTGCTCGGGGTCGATCGCGAGGTCGCGAACGAAGGGCGGCGGCGTACCGAGATCGACAATTTCCTGCGCCATCTGGTCGCACGCAGCTAGGCGAGCAGCGCCGCCAGTCGATCGGCGAGCGCACGGTCTGTCGCGATCTCGTCGTCCCGATCGGCGGTGACCGCGGCAGCGATGGCGATGTCGCCAATCGCCCCGGCGAGCGCGATCGCGGTTTCCGAGGACACGATCTCGGCCGCCTTCGCCTTGCGGACCGCGCCGATCAGCGCAACGTCGAGCAGGAGCCCCGGTTCGTGGCTGTCGGCGTCGCGGTCAGCATCGTCGAGAATGCCCGTCATCCACAGGTTTGCTGGCCCGGCCATGTCGCCGCCCGCCTCGGCGAGCCGCGCCATGGCATCGCTCGCGCGCGCCGTTTCGGTGGACAGCAATGTGGCAAGCGCGGGGTCGCGCGACGCCTCCGCCAGTGCGGGCAGCCGTTCCACGAGCAGGACCTTGCCCGCGTGAAGATCCTGCAGACAGATGTGGAGCAACGCGGCCTTGCTGCTGGTCTTGGTCATGCCGTCTCCATCGCGCGATGCGGTGGCTTGGTTCCCGGTCGGGTCAGCGGCCGAGCCGGAAGGTGAAGCCGAGACCCACCGACAGCTGGTCGCGGGTGCCGCGTTCCTCGACCAGCGGCGATCGTGCCGCATCGCCCGTAAGCCGATCATAGCCCGCCAGCACCGACGCGGTCAGCCGGGGTGACAGCGGCACGATCACCGCAGCATTGGTACCTGCCGACAGCAGGCCGCCGCCGGCGTCGTAGCGTGCGAGCCCCGACGCCGCCGACTGCGCAGCGCCGATGCCGAAATAGGCGGCGTTGTAGCGCGCGTCGACCACGCTTGCCCGCACGCCCAGCGCCAGGGCTAGCGGAAGTCGCCCGGGCGTTGGGGCCGCGAGCGGCAACAGGGTGCGGAGCGACAGGTCGCCGATCGCGCCCTCGTGACCGCCGATACCCTGGCGCAGTTCGGCACGCGCGAGCAGCGCGCGCCAGCGATACTCGACATAGCCGCCGAGCTCGGGCGTGGTGCCGACATCGCCGAGCCCGCGCAACGCATCCGAGCGTGCGCCGGCGAGGCGCAAGGCGTTGCCGTTGGTCTCGCGCCGGGGCAGCTGCACCTTCAGGATCGGGCCGAGCCGCCACGCCGAGGATCTGACGAGATCGGCGCCGATCCCGTCGGCCGACACGAAGACTCGATCCTTGTACCGCACCGACACGGTCGGTCCGCCGAACAGCTGATAGTCGTCGGAGCCGAGGAAGGCGGGTGCATAGAAAGTACCGACCCCGACCTCGACGGCCCAGTCGCCTGCGGGTGCGTCGGGCGCCATGCCCGGGGGTGCGCCGCCGGGCGGCTGGCCGGTCTGCGCGGCGAGCGGCGACGCGACGAGACAGGCAAGCACGAGCGCGAGACGATGATGAGGCAAGACATTTCCCTTGTCGGTCGAACGTTGCGCGACGTTGCCCGCGCGAATGTCCGGCAGATGTCAGGCTCGGGAAGCCGGGCGGGCGGGAGAGCGAACGCTGCGGCGCGATCACCGAACCGCGACGGACCGCCGGGCGCCACGAGGGAATCGGCGCCCGGCGTGCCGAGGCCCGCCTTCCGGGGAGCGGGCCTCGACCGGTCGACTAGACGGTCATGATGTTGCGGCTTTATGTCCGCTAGTGTGCCAGCGCGGCGCAGACGGCGCGCTCAGGGGTGCTGGCTCAGGGCTGCGCGGAGGAGCGCTCGATCGCATAGCTGGTGCCGTCTTCGCGGGTGACGGTGAGGCGAACCTGCCAGGCCGCGCCCGCGGGCTCGCCGACCGCAAGCCTGATCAGCTGGACCGGCGTCGCGCCGATCAGCCGTGCCTGCCCCGATTGCCGCGCGCGATTGCCGCCGATATCGGTGGCGAGATCGTAGCGCGCCGACACCGGTACGCTCGACGCCCCCACCACGGTCAGCACGATCTGGCTCGGCCGGTGTTCGATCTGCAACTGGATCGGCTGTTCGGGCACGGCACCGGCTCCCGGCATGGACATGAGCAGATAGGGCAGAATGCTGATCGGCATGACGGTTCCTATTGCGGCGGCGGGGGAGCGGCAGGCAGCGTCAGGATGCCCGAGATGATCGCGTCGGCGATGTCGCCGAGCCCGCCGGGATCGCCAGGCGTCGCCGCCGCACTGGGGCGCGCCGGCCGTTCGTCCACCGGGCGCGCCAGCACCACCGAGGCGATCCCCTGCCCGGCCTCGGACCCGGCATCGCCCTGTTCGGCGAGCCGCTGCGCGGCGCCCCCCGGGGTCGTCATCCGGGCCTGGCGGGCGCGCTGTTCGATGAGCAGGCGCTGCTCGGGGGTGAGCGGATTGGGATCGCGTCGCGCGAATTCGTCGGCGCGGTTCTCGAGGATATCGCGGCAGCCCGGATCGAACGCGGCGTCGGGCCGGCCGCAGCGGTCGCTGCCCTCGACGCGGGTGACCGCGGCGGTGCGCCCCTGGGCCGGCGTCGACAAGGCCGCCGACGCCTCTGCGCTCGCCGGCCCGGTCGACAGCTGCGGCGATCCGCGGGTTTCGCGCGATCGCGCGGTCAGCTGCGCCGCACCGTCGGCCGAGCGCCGCTCGGTGGAGAGTTGCGCGGGCGCGGCAGCGCTGGCGCGTGCTGGCACCGTCTCGACCTGTTCGGTCGGCTGGCGGCGGTTGTCGCGATCGCCGATCTGCTCGACGCGGCCGCGCTGGTCCTGCGCCGCCGCCGCGGCGGGCGTCAGCACCGCACCCGCGATCAGCGCCGCGACGCGGATCATCGGCCCGAACCGGTCTGCGTGATCAGCATCGTCTCGCCGCTGCCCTGCGTGATTGAAAGATCCGACAAGCCGTGACCCTCCTGCGTCCATTGCAGCTGGCTGTTGCTGCCCGCCTGCACTGCCGTCATCCGGTTGGCGTCGCCATTCTGCACCAGCACCGCGCGATTGTCGCTGCCGTTCTGGGCGAGCGCCATGGCATTGTCGGTCCCCATCTGGGTGAGCGCGGCGGCGTTCTGGAGCGCGCCGGTATTGCCCTGCACGCTTGCCGCCCAGTTGCCGCTGCCGGTCTGCGCGAGCGTGACCAGGTTCGCGCCGCTGCCGTCCTGTCGCACGCTGGCGCTATTGGCGTCGCCGCTCTGCCGCAGCTCGAGCTGGTCGCGCGTCGCGCCCCGCTGGGTGACCGTCGCCGCATTGCCGTCGCCGCGCTGTTCGACCCGCGCCAGCGAGCGGGCATTGGCCTGGCTCACGGTGGCGCGATTGTCGTCGCCGATCTGCGTCACGAACACGCCGCGGCTGGCGGCGTTCTCCTGCGCTCGCGCGGCGGTCGCGCCGGCAAGCAGCGAGACGAGCAATGCGAGGATCAGATGGCAGCGCATGCGGGCGTTCCGATGTTGAAGAATGTCACGTGATTGCGATGCCGGCGCCGCCCTTTGGGGGAAGCGCCGGCACCCGAGGTTACATCGTGCCTTGCGTCACGATCGCGGAATTGCCCGTCCCCGTCTGCGTCAGCGTGGAGCGGTTATCGGCCGAGTACTGGCTCACGGTTGCCGAATGACCGACGCCCGTCTGGGAGATCCCGGACTGCGAGCCAACGCCGTCCTGTATCACGCTCGCAATCATGCTCGAGCCATCCTGACGGATTGTCGATTCTACGCCGTCACCGCGTTGCTCCACGGTCGCCGAGTTGTTGTGGAACCCCCAGTTCGCCGCGGTCTGCGTAATGCTCGAGACCGCATCGCTGGACGTCGCCGTCTGAGTCACCTTGGCGGTCTCGCCGAACTGCTGGCTGATGCCCGACGATCCATTGACACCCAACTGACGCACGGTGGCCGAGCTCTGCTCGCCTTGGTAGACGCCCGACTCATTTTCCGCCCCTGCCTGGTAGATCGAGGCGAACGAATTAGATGCGCCCTGGCTGACGGTGGAGACTGCGTAGGTTCCGATCTGCTCGACCCGAACACCTTCGTTGTTGCCGAAGATAAACACATCGGATTTGTTGTCATCACCCGATTGCAGGACGGTTGCGGTCGTTCCGCTGCCGCCCTGATCGATCGCAGAGTTGTTGCCGTTGCCACTCTGTTCGTTGGTGGCGGTATGGTTGCCTTGATACTGCTTGATCGTTGAGGTGTTGGCTGCACCCGTCTGCCTGACGATCGCGCTCGCTGCGCCACTCAGGCGCTGGCGGATCGCCGCGTTCGAGCCCGTGGACAGCGCACCCTGTTCGATGGTCGCCTTGACGTCGCGCGCCGTGCCACCGTTGACGATGAGCTGGTCGATCGACGCGACCGACGCTGCGGCCTGTGTCACCGTGGCGTCCGCGCTGCTGCTCTCGTACGCGATGTCGCTCAGGCTGAAACGTTCGCGCTCCTGCGCGTTCGGTCGCCCGCCCTGGTTCACCGTCGCCCTCGCGCCCGCGTTGCTCTGCGTAATGGCGGCGCGGTTGTTGGTGCCGAACTGGTTGAGCGTCGACGTTGCTCCGCTGCCGTTTTGCGTGACATTCCCGCTATTATCCGCGCCGTTCTGCGACACGGTGGAGTTGTTCGCCTGCGCGAACGCTGGCGCTGCAAGGAGTGCCAGCGCCGATGCGCCGATCAAGAATAATTGCTTCATGAATCTACGTCCTTTTACAGGAAATGCCTTGTACAGGAAATGCGGGCGGCGCATCTCGAAGGAGCGCCGCCCGATCGACCTAGTTCTGGGTCACCGTCGCGCTGTTGCCGTTCCCGCTCTGGTTCACGCCCGAGACATTGCCGTCTGAGGCCTGCGAGACCGTGGCGGAGTTGTTCAGACCACCTTGGTTTACGGACGACCGGTTGAAGTCCCCGCTCTGGGCGACCATTACCTGGCCACTGTCACCGGTCTGGATCAAGTTCGACTGGTTCGAGTTGCCGCTCTGGTTGACGAACGCGCGATTGCGCCCGCCGGATTGCGACAGATCGGAAGCATTGTCGTCACCTGACTGGAGCACACCAGGGCTTTGGAAGTCAGGTTGCAGCGCGAAGTTGCCATTACCGCCGAAGGTGGTGCCCGCTGTCACCCCGCCGCCAGACTGAGTCAGGTTGGAGCGGTTACGATCGCCGCTCTGTTCGACCACCGCATAATGGTACGAGCCGGTCTGCGTGAACGTGGCTTTGTTGTCGTTTCCGATCTGATGAACATCGGCCACCTGATAGAAGCCTGACTGCGTTGCAGTTGCCTCGTTGGCGTTGCCAATCTGCTCCACCCCAACATAGCTGTCGTTCTCGTTGATACCCTGACCGGTGGTACCGGCGCCGGTGCCACGCGGAAACGGCCCGTCGGCAAGCTGGGTCACGGTCGCCTTGTTGTCATTACCCTTCTGGCTGATCTCGATATCCTGTTCGAGGTAGTTGCCACCGTGGAAGTTGTTGGTTCCGTTGCCAGCCTGAACGACGTCCGACTGGTTGTTGCCGCCATCCTGGTCCACCACCAGGAAGCCACGTTCTCCGCTTTGCGAGGCAGTCGAGTTGTTGCCCGTCCCGCGTTGCGTCACCTGCGCATCAACGCTCAACGCCGACTGAGTGAGGCTCGAAGTGTTGCCGCTACCCGTCTGCGCGACGATCGCGTCAGCCTCTGCACCGCTCTGAACCAGGTCGGAGGCGTTGTCGTTCCCGACCTGGGTCACCCGTGCATCGCCATTCGCTGCACTCTGACGAACGTCGGAGTCATTGGAAGGAGCGCCGTTGGTCGGGACGTTCGCAGTCTGCGAAACTCTCGCCGTGGAGCCGGTTGATCCGGCACTCTGGACAACGTTCGAGAGGTTGTCGCCTTGTG
>DATLME010000210.1:0-2227 GCA_035537395.1 Sphingomonas sp.
GACAGAGGAAACGCATGTTCTCGGCGAGCCGCCCGCCGGCGCCGCCACCGACTGGACGGTCGCCCAGGATTGGCAGCATTATACCGCCGAGGAACACGCGACCTGGGATACGCTGTTCGCGCGCCAGGCCAAGCTGCTGCCGGGGCGCGCCTCCGACGCGTGGCTACGCGGGCTCGACGTGCTCAAGCTGTCGAAGCCCGGAATCCCTGATTTCGCCGAGCTGTCCGATCGGCTGATGGCGCTGACGGGATGGCAGGTGGTGGCGGTGCCGGGGCTGGTGCCCGACGACGTGTTCTTCGATCACATGGCCAATCGCCGGTTCGTCGCCGGCAACTTCATCCGGCGGCCCGATCAGCTCGATTATCTCCAGGAGCCCGACGTCTTCCACGACGTGTTCGGGCACGTGCCGATGCTGGCAGACCCGGTGTTCGCGGATTATCTCGCCGCTTATGGCCGGGGCGGGCAGCGCGCGCTGGGGCTGGATGCGCTGAAATATCTCGGGCGGCTCTATTGGTACACGGTCGAGTTCGGGCTGATCGCGGAGCCCGAGGGCTTGCGGATCTATGGCTCGGGGATCGTGTCCAGCTTTGCCGAGAGCCGCTTCGCGCTCGACGACCCGAGCCCGAACCGGATCGAGTTCGACATCGCGCGGGTGATGCGGACCGAATATCGGATCGACGATTTCCAGCAGAATTATTTCGTGATCCCGAGCTTCGACGAGCTCCTGCGCGTGACTGTCGAGACCGATTTCGCGCCGCTCTATGCCGCGTTGAAGGCGCAAGCCGACATCCCGGTGGCCGCGATCGAGCCCGACGATCGCGTGATCACGCGCGGCACCCAGGCCTATGCACGCCGGGTCGTCGCGGGCTGACGACTCGGGCTGCCGCCGGTGCGGTTTTCGCCAGATCACGCGGCAAGTACGCCGAAGCGTGGAGCGGCTGCGGCCAACTGCCGGAAAGGCTACGTAAAATTTACCGTGGAGTTGCTATATCTAGAGACACGGTAAGGGGCTGATCCACATTGATGCACGATGAGCGACATCTGGCGCACGACCGCCGCGCCCTCCTGAAGAACAGCGCGGTCCTGGCCGCTGCGCTTGTCATCCCGAGTGCGGTCGCTGCGTCGACCCGCCGGCTGACCCAGCAGGATCTTGCGCCGCTGCACGAGCCGCCGGTGCCGGTGATGCCGGTACGGCAGGCGGTCACGTCGCCGCGGGTGGTTCATCCCGATCTGCTGCGCCAGGCGCTCGCCTCGCTCGACCGGCACAAGGCGCGGGTCGCGCGCCGCGACAAGATCGCGATCGCGGACATGAACGCGCCGTCGTCGCAGCCCCGGTTCCACATCGTCGATTTGCGTACTGGCGCCAGCACGTCGTTCCTGGTCGCGCACGGCAGTGGCTCGGATCCCGCGCACACCGGCTTCCTCAAGCGTTTCTCGAACGATTTCGGATCGAACGCGACCAGCGAAGGCGCGTTCGTTACCGCCGATTATTATGTCGGCAAGCACGGCAGCTCGCAGCGGCTCGTCGGGCTCGATGCCTCCAACTGCAACGCGTTCGACCGCAACATCGTCGTCCATTCGGCGTGGTATGCGAACCGCGGCATGCTGGCGACGCACGGGATGCTCGGGCGCAGCCAGGGCTGTTTCGCGGTCGGCGAAGGCGAACTCGACAAGGTGTTCGCGATGCTCGGTACCGGGCGGATGATCTTCTCCGCCAAGGTCTGAGCTATTCCGCGCGGCGCCGTGCGCCGTCGGCCAGTCCCTGCCGTGCGCGCCGCGCACTGCCGATCAAGCCCGACCAGAGCAGGCTCTGCGTTCCGCTCGCCTCGAGCTTCGGTTGCGACGCGCGCGTGACCTCGTCGAGCCCGAGCGTGCCCGCACGAAGCGCGGCGCGGCGGATCGCGGTCCAGCGCTTCTCGGTCTCGGCCGCGATCAGCCGGCGGTCGAACGGATCCGGGCGGCGTTCGGCGACGAAGGCGGCTTCGAGCTCGACCAGCGCGCTGCCGATCAGCCGCAGGGTGGCGAGGCTTCGCACCGGCGCCTTGGCCATGTTGTGCGCGACCAGCGCCGCTGCCACTGCGGGCGCCTGATCGCCGAGCCGCCGATCATGCGTTTCGGCGAGCACGCGGGTGGCGCTGGTCGCCATCGTCTCGGCAAATCGCTTCGACACGCCGCCGGCATGCTGGCGATAGATCGTCAGCGGCTCGTCCAGTCGCGCGATCGCGCC
>DATLME010000211.1:0-3169 GCA_035537395.1 Sphingomonas sp.
CCGATGCCCAAAGTACTCATCAGCGACAAGATGGACCCCCGCGCCGCGCAGATCTTCCGCGAGCGCGGCGTGGAGGTCGACGAGATCACCGGCAAGACCCCGCAGGAACTCGCCGACATGATCGGCGGCTATGACGGTCTCGCGATCCGCAGCTCGACCAAGGTCACCAAGGCGATCCTCGATGCCGCGACCAATTTGAAGGTCGTCGGCCGCGCCGGCATCGGGGTCGACAATGTCGATATCCCCGCCGCCTCGGCAAAGGGCGTCGTCGTCATGAACACGCCGTTCGGCAACAGCATCACCACCGCCGAACACGCGATCGCGCTGATGTTCGCGCTCGCCCGCCAGCTGCCCGAGGCCGACGCCTCGACCCAGGCCGGCAAGTGGGAAAAGAACCGCTTCATGGGCGTCGAGCTGACCAGCAAGACGCTGGGGCTGATCGGCGCGGGCAACATCGGCTCGATCGTCGCCGATCGCGCGCGCGGGCTGAAGATGAAGGTCGTCGCGTTCGATCCCTTCCTCACCCCCGAACGCGCGATCGAGATGGGGGTCGAGAAGGTCACGCTCGACGAGCTGCTCGCACGCGCCGACTTCATCACGCTCCACACCCCGCTGACCGACAGCACCCGCAATATCCTCTCGGCCGAGGCGATCGCCAAGGCCAAGCCCGGCGTTCGCATCATCAATTGCGCGCGCGGCGGCCTGATCGACGAGGTCGCGCTGAAGGCGGCACTCGATTCGGGGCAGGTCGGTGGCGCGGCGCTCGACGTCTTCGTCGAGGAGCCCGCCAAGGCGTCACCGCTGTTCGGCACTCCCAACTTCATCTCGACCCCCCATCTCGGCGCATCGACCACCGAGGCGCAGGTCAATGTCGCGATTCAGGTCGCCGAGCAGATGGCGGATTTCCTGATGTCGGGCGGCGTCACCAACGCGCTCAACATGCCGTCGCTGTCGGCGGAGGAGGCGCCCAAGCTCAAGCCGTACATGGCACTGGCGGAAAAGCTCGGTTCGCTGGTCGGTCAGCTGACCACCGGAGCGATCCCGCGGATCTCGATCCACAGCGAGGGCGCGGCTGCCGAGCTCAACCAGAAGCCGCTGTCGAGCGCGGTGCTGGCCGGCTTCCTGCGCACCCAGACCGACACCGTGAACATGGTCAACGCGCCCGTCCTGGCACGCGAACGCGGCATGGAGGTGCGCGAGGTGCGCACCGAACGCGAGGCGGATTATCACACGCTGATCCGGGTCTCGGTGAAGACCGACTCCGGCGAACGCTCGGTTGCGGGCACCCTGTTCGGCGACCAGGCACCGCGGCTCGTCGAGCTGTTCGGGATCAAGGTCGAGGCCGATCTGGTCGGCCCGATGCTCTACGTCGTCAACGAGGACGCGCCCGGCTTCATCGGCCGGCTCGGCACCGCGCTCGGCGAGGCGGGGGTCAACATCGGCACCTTCCATCTCGGCCGCCGCCAGGCAGGGGGCGAGGCGGTACTGCTGCTCTCGGTCGACGAACCGGTCACCGCGGAGCTGCTCGCGCAGGTAAAGGCGCTGCCGGGCGTGAAGACCGCGATGGGCCTCGCGTTCTGAACCGTCCCTGGATCCGTCACCCCGGGCTCGTCCCGGGGTCCACGGCGCCGCGCGGTCTGCCAAAGGGCCTCCAGCCGCAGGTCAGCGGCACGGTGGACCCCGGAACAAGCCCGCGTGACGTAACGGGCAAAGGCGCTGAAGTTCTAGACTTCCCCGCGCCGTCACCCCGGGCTCGTCCCGGGGTCCACGGTGCCGCGTGCTCAGCGGAAGAGCCTCTAGCGGCATGCCAGCGGTGAAGTGGACCCCGGAACAAGGCTCTCCTGAGCGAAGTCGAAGGATCCGGAGTGACGGCGTGAGCGTAGGGGCTGGTGCTGGTGTAACCGCCCTGCAGCCTGACGCCTTAAGCCGCGATGCCTAGGAAACGGTGGCACCGCGCGCGTTGCGTCGCTATCGCCCGGCGCATGAAGGTCGGCCTGCTCCCCGAAGGACTCCATGATCGCCTGCCACCGCTGGCAGATGCCGCTGCCGCGCTCGAGCGGCGCGTGCTCGAAGCCGCGCGGCTGCATGGCTATGAGCGCGTCGATCCGCCGCTTGCCGAGTTCGCGGACGGGCTGTCGACGCGGCTGAAGGCCGGCGGGCTGACCGATGCGGTGCGCTATGTCGATCCGATCAGCCAGGCGACGATCGCGATCCGTCCCGACATCACCGCGCAGGTCGCGCGCATCGCCGCCACCCGGATGGCGCACCACCCGCGCCCGGTGCGGCTGAGCTATGCCGGCTCGATCCTGCGCCTGCGCAGCCCGCAATTGTCGCCCGAACGCGAATCGCGCCAGATCGGTATCGAGCTGATCGGGCTCGATACCGTCGTCGCCGCTGCCGAGGTCGTCGCGGTCGCGGTCGAGGCGCTCGCTGCTGCGGAGGCCGCGTCACCGTCGATCGACTTCACGCTGCCCGATCTGGTGGCGACGCTGGCCGCGGGACCGCTGCCGGTCGCGCCCGAGCGGATCGGTGCGCTGCGCGAGCGCCTCGATGCGAAGGACGCCGGCGGGGTGGCGGCGCTCGCGCCCGACTATCTGCCGCTGGTGGAGGCCGCGGGCCCGTTCGATCAGGCATTGGCGCGGCTGCGCGCGTTCGATCGCACCGGCGTGCTCGCGTCGCGGCTCGACGGGCTGGCGCGGATCGCGGCGGGGCTCGGCGGCGGTGTCGCACTGACCCTCGACCCGACAGAGCGACACGGCTTCGAATATCAGACCTGGCTCGGCTTCTCGCTGTTTGCGGGTGGCGTCGGACGCGAGGTGGGACGCGGCGGCACCTATACGATCGTCCACGAGGACGGCGCCGAGGAGGCCGCCACCGGCTTTTCGCTGTTCGCCGATCCGCTGGTCGCGCTGAGCGGTACGCCCGAGCGCCGACGCCTGTTCCTGCCGCTCGGCACTCCGCCTGCGGACGGCGTGGCGATGCGCGCGGAGGGCTGGGTCACGGTCGCGGCGCTGGAGGCGGGGGACACCCCCGAGGCGCAGCTTTGCACGCATCTTTGGGCTGGCGGCAGCGCCCGCGCCCTCTAGGGAGACACGGACATGGGCAATGTAGCCGTCATCGGCGCGCAATGGGGCGACGAGGGCAAGGGCAAGATCGTCGACTGGCTCGC
>DATLME010000212.1:0-4447 GCA_035537395.1 Sphingomonas sp.
GTCGAGCAGGTCCACGCTCCTGGTCGTGATGTTCTCGCCGAGGTCGGCAGGACCAACCTGGAAGCCCTTGCCGGCGAGCTCGTCGAATAGCTCGGCATGGATCAGGTGCACCTGACGCAGATTGGGCCGTGTCGGATCAGCCGCGACGCGAGAGCGATGCTTGACCGTGACTCCCTGATGAGCGTCGCCCTGGACGCCAAGTCCGGCGAGGATCGTGACGGACGTGGCGAGACGTTTCGAGAAGCCATGTTCTCCGTCTCGTGCAACAGCGACGACGCGGCAATCTGTCATGCGGGACGCTTCCACTTTCAGCGTTCTTGCTGGATCGAGGGCCATCACCGAGCGACTTGTTGCCGCAATCTGCCTGCTCGCCCGTGGTCGATCAAGCGGTCAGGTCTGCTTGCGGCACGCCCAATTGGACGCGGGTGGCTTCGTCCGCGAGCGTCGGCCCGATATTAGCGCCTGAACAGGGGCCGTTTTCATGGAGCACTTGTGCGCAGTGAATTTTTGGAAGGTGACTGCACGTTCCCGGCAACCAACATCGACGATGCCTGCAGCGTAGCGAGACGAAGCCGGCTTTTCTGCGTGCGGGTACGCGCACCGGCCGCCGCACCGCCGGCGAACGCCCGGCCGCCTAGCCTGGACCGCCTCCCCGACTCGTCATCAGCGGCTGAATGCGCGTGCCGAACGCCTCCACGCCCTCCAGAAAGTCGTCGAACGTCAGCAACACCCCACCGGTGCCGGGAACCGCCGCCATCTCGTCGAGCATCCGCGCCACGCTTGCATAGCTTCCCACCAGCGTTCCCATATTGATGTTCACCGCGCCCTCCGGCGCGGCAAGCTGGCGGACGTTGGTGGTCGCGTTGACCGTGTCGGCGGCGCCCTGGTTCTTCAGCCACGCGATCGCGTCGACATCCACCCCCGCATTGTAATGCTGCCACTTCGCCATCGCCTCGGCATCGGTTTCGGCTGCGATGATCATGACCAGCACGAACATCGACACGTCGCGGCCCGTCTCCGCGGTGGCGGCGGCGAGGCGTTCGTTGTTGAAGGCGAAGGCGGCGGGGGTGTTGACCCCCTTGCCGAGGCAGAATGCATAGTCCGCCCATTTGGCGGAGAAGGCGAGGCCCTCGTCCGACGATCCGGCGCAGATGATCTTCATGTCGCCGCCGGGCTGCGGGCGGACCAGGCAATCCTCCATCCGGTAGTAATCGCCGCGGAAATCCGACCGGCCGGTTTCCCACAGCTCGCGCAGGATTTGGGCATATTCGTCGAGCATCCGGTAGCGATTGCGGAAATGCTCCTCGCCGGGCCACAGCCCCATCTGGCTGTATTCGGGTTTCTGCCACCCGGTGATCAGGTTCAGCCCGAACCGCCCATGGCTGATCGAATCGATCGTGTTGCACATCCGCGCCGCGAAGGCGGGCGGGATCACGAGCGTGGGGCAGGTCGCGTAGATCTTGATCCGCTCGGTCACCGCGGCGATGCCGGCCATCAGCGTGAAGCTTTCCAGCCCATATTCCCAGAATTCGGTCTTGCCGCCGAACCCGCGCAGCTTGATCATCGACAGCAGGAAATCGAGGCCATGCGCCTCCGCCTTCTGTGCGATCGCCTTGTTCAGATCGAACGAGGGCATGTACTGCGGCGCGTTTTCGCTGATCAACCAGCCATTGTTGTTGATGGGAAGGAAGACGCCGACCTGCATGGGCTAGTTCTCCGGAAAGGCGCCATCGGCCAGCCAGCCGGGGACCACGCTGTTGAAGGTGTCGGGGTCGGTGACGTTGCAGGCGTGTCCGCCCCACTGCATCAGATATTCGGTTCGCACATTGCCCGCCGGCAGCCGGTCGACGATCCGTGACGACGCGATCGACGGCACCAGCACGTCGTCGCCGCTCGACAGTGCGAGCACCGGCGATACGATCTCGCCGAGACGATCCGCGATGTCGAACGCGCGTGCCGCCGCGATCCGCTGTTCCATCGTCGCCGCGCCGGGAAACTGCGCGACCAGCGCCGCTTCCTCCGCGGCGAAGGCGGCAGCGTGGAGGGTCAGCCAGTTGGCGGGATACAGGAAGATCGGCTGCGCGCGGACATACGCCTCGACCCCGGCCCCCCGCAGCAGCGCCACGCGCGCGTCGAAGCAGCGCGCGGTGTGCGGCTCGAGCCGTGCCCATCCATTGATGACCGCCAGGCGTGCCAGCCGCGCCGGCGCCTCGAGCGCAAGCGCCATCCCGATCGACCCGCCCAGCGCGTGGCCGACGAAATGCGCCCGTTCGACGCCGAGATGATCGAGCAACGCCGTGACGTCGCGCGCCATGTCCTCGACACTCAGGCGCGCGAGCGGCCGTCGATCGCTGCGGCCGGTGCCTCGATGATCATAGGCGATGACGCGAAACCGCTCGGCGAACGCCGCGAGGTTCGGCGCCCAATAGCCAGCCGATCCGCCGAGCCCCGACGACAGCACCAGCGGTGGTGCATCCTCGTCGCCGTGAACCTCGAAATAAAGGCCGCCCGCCTCAGCCAAGGTGCGCGACGCTGGCGATTTCGACGAGGCAGTCGGGCTTCACCAGCTCGCAACTGACGCAGTAGCGCGCCGGCTTGGCACCGGGGAAATACTCGGCATAGACCTGGTTGAAGGCCGCATAGTCGGCCAGGTCCTTCAGGAAGATATGGTTCATCGCGACGTCCGCCAGCGTTGCCCCCGCCGCCTCCAGCGTGATCCGGATCACGTCGAGTATGTGGCGGGTCTGCGCCGCCGCATCGCCGACGTGGAGCACGGCGCCGCCCTCGCCCAGGGCCAGGACGCCCGAAACATAGACGGTGTTGCCCGCCTTGGCCGCGGCGGAATAGGGCGCGATCGGCGCGGGGAATTGCGGCGGGTTGATCGGCTCGAACGGCATCATGCCTCCTTGGCGGGCAGCTGGCCGACCGCGCCGCAGAAGTCGGCCACGGTGGAAACCCAGCCGAAGAATTTTTCGACATTGTAGACCGTCGCCTGCTGGACGAAGTCGGGTCCGAGATGGTGGGTCGCATCTTCGAGCATCACGCCGAAATATTCGAGGTGGAAGCCATCGCGCAGCGTGGACTCGACGCAGACGTTGCTCGCGATGCCGACGAAGACGATCGTCCTGATCCCGCGTGCGCGCAGGATGCTGTCGAGTTGCGAGTTGAAGAAGGCCGAATAGCGCGTCTTGTGGACCCGGATGTCGCCCGGCTGCGGCGCGAGCTCGTCGACCAGCTCATAGTCCCAGCCGCCCCGCGCCAGCAGCTGTCCCGCCAGCTCGGGTCGGTTACGCATGGTCCGCAGGGCGTTGGACTTGTGCCAGTTGGGGGATCCCTCGGTCCCGGCTTCGACATAGTCGGGATCCCACCCGTTCTGCAGGAAGATGACGGGCATGCCGGCTTGCCGCGCGGTCGCCAGCACCTGTCCGATGCGGCCGATCACCCCCGCCGAGCCGGCAATGTCGAAGCCGGCGAGATCGACATAGCCACCTTCGCTCGCATAGGCGTTCTGCATGTCGATCACGACGACGGCGGTGTCGGTGGGGGACAGCCGGATCGCTTCGGGCCGGGCGCTCAGCACGGCGGTGTCGGGTGATCCTGGCGCGCGGTGATCGACGACATTGTCCTGTACCATGCGTGCATGGTTGCGCATCCGGGCGACGGCGGCAAGCGTTGCGGCTGCCGGCGCCGCCAGCCGGAAGGAACGGCGGGGTTGCCGACACGTTGGACCAACCTCGCCGGCTACGGTACGCTTGCGGATGGACGACATGAAAGGTCGAGCATCGCCGTGACCAGCCCGCTTGAAGCACGCCTGTCGCAGTATCTGGCACTGACCTTCGCCGAGCGCGATGCGCTGCGCTGGCTCGAGCGCCGCGAGCGCCGCTATGCCGCGGGGGAGGTGGTGGTCCGCGAGGGCGAGCCGCTCGATCTGCTCCACATCATCGCGTCGGGCTGGCTGCACGGATCGGTCCAGCTCAAGAACGGCTGCCGGCAGATCCTGCGCTTCTATTTCGTCGGCGATATCACCACCGCCTTCTCGATCGCCTGGGGGAGCAGCGCCGCCACGTTGACCGCGGTCAGCGCCTGTACCCTGTTCGAGATGCCGCGGGAGTCGCTCGGGCGGTTGTTTCGCGATCATCCGCGGCTGGGCGCGCTGCTCTACGCGGTGAGCGCGTCGGAAAATGTCGCGATGGCGGACCGGCTTACGTCGATCGGGAGGACCGATGGCATGACACGCATCGCGACACTGCTGCTCGACATCCGCTCCCGCCTCCGCGTCGCCGACGGCATCGACGGCGCCACTTTCGAGTTGCCGCTGACCCAGCAGGATCTCGGCGATGCGGTCGGGCTGACCAAGACCCATGTGAATCGCGGCCTGAAGGCACTGGCGGAGACCGGCCTTATCGAACGCGACGGCCGGGTGATCCGGATCAACGACGTCGACGCA
>DATLME010000213.1:0-2585 GCA_035537395.1 Sphingomonas sp.
GCGGGTGCCTGGCAGCGTCGGCAGCTTGCCGCGGAGCTCGGCCATCAGCGCGTCAGCGCCGGCGGTGTCGACTCCCTCATAGTCATGCCGGGCATAGTAATTGCGCCCATAGGTCGCCCAATGATCGCGCGCGATCGCATCTACCGACTGGCCGCGCACGGCGAGGATGTTGAGCCACAACAGCACCGCCCACAGCCCGTCCTTCTCGCGGACGTGATCCGATCCGGTGCCAGCGCTCTCCTCGCCGCAGATCGTGGCCATTCCGGCATCGAGCAGGTTGCCGAAGAACTTCCACCCGGTCGGCGTCTCGAACGCAGGGATGCCGAGCTTTGCCGCCACCCGGTCGGCCGCGGCGCTCGTCGGCATCGATCGCGCGATCCCCTTCAGCCCGCCCGCATAGCCGGGCGCGAGCTGCGCATTGGCGGCGAGCATCGCCAGGCTATCCGACGGAGTCACGAACCGCGCCTTGCCGATGATCAGGTTGCGATCGCCGTCCCCGTCCGACGCCGCCCCGAAATCGGGCGCATCGGGCGCCATCATGGTTTCGTAAAGTTCGTGCGCGTGGACGAGATTGGGATCGGGATGATGCCCGCCGAAATCCTCCAGCGGAATCCCGTTGCGCACCGTCCCAGCGGCAAAGCCCAGCCGCCGCTCCAGGATCTCGGTCGCGTACGGCCCGGTCACCGCGCTCATCGCGTCGAACGCCATCGTCAGCTTCGCATCGCGGATCGCGGCGAAGTCGAACAGCGTTTCCATCAGCGCGGCATAGTCGCTCACCGGATCGACGATCTCGACCGCCATGTCGCCGACCTGCACCGTGCCGTCGAGATCGAGATCGACGTCGGCGGCATCGACCATCGTCCAGCGATCGATCGTCAGCGTGCGCTGGTAGATCGCTTCGGTGACCGCCTCGGGCGCGGGTCCGCCATTGGCGATGTTGTACTTGATCCCGAAATCCTCGTCGGGGCCGCCGGGATTGTGGCTCGCCGACAGGATCAGCCCGCCGACCGCGCCGCGGATCCGGATCAGGTTGCTCGCCGCGGGGGTCGACAGGATCCCGCCGCGCCCGGCCACTACCCGCGCGAACCCCGCCGCGGCCGCCATCCGGATCGCCTTCTGGATCACCTCGCGATTGAGGTACCGCCCGTCGCCGCCGATCACCAGCGTGGCGCCCGCCTTGTCCTCGACCACGTCGAACACCGACTGGATGAAGTTCTCGGCATAATTGGCCTGCTGGAACACGCGCACCTTCTTGCGCAGCCCCGAAGTACCGGGCTTCTGGTCGGTGAAAGGCGTGGTCTGGACCGTCGTGATCATGGTCGTCCTTCGAGACTGGCGTAGAGATCGGCGTAGCGGCGGCCGCTCTGCCGCCACGAGAAATCCGCGCGCATGCCGTTTTGTTGCAAGACCGACCAGATCGCGGGATCGGCATAGGCGTGGATCGCGCGACGGATCGCGTGCGACAGGCTTTGATAACCGACCTCGCCATGCTGGAACCCGGTCGCTACTCCCGCGGCGAGCGCCGCCTCGTTGGCGTCGATCACCGTATCGGCAAGCCCGCCGGTCCGCGCCACCACCGGCACGCAGCCATAAGCGAGACCGTAGAGCTGGGTCAGCCCGCATGGCTCGAAGCGCGACGGGATCAGGATCGCGTCGGCGCCACCCTGCAGGAGATGCGACAGCGGTTCGTCATAGCCGATCGTCACGCCGATCCGCCCGGGATGGCGTAGCGCTGCCGCAAGGAATGCTTCCTCCAGCGCTGCGTCCCCCGATCCCAGCAGCGCGAGGCGGCCGCCGAGCGCGACGAGATCGTCGAGGCAGTCGACGAGAACGTCCATGCCCTTCTGCCAGGTCAGCCGGCTGACCACGGTGAAGATCGGGCCATCGCCCGGCTCCAGCGCGAACATCTTCTCGACTGCGCGCTTGTTGACGGCGCGGCCTGCCAGCGTGGTTGCGGCATAGCGTCTGGGCAGCGCGGCGTCGGCCTGCGGGTTCCACACGGCGGGGTCGATGCCGTTGACGATCCCGCTCACCCGATCGCGGCGCGCGTTGATCAGCCCTTCGAGCCCCATGCCGAACCTGCCCTCGCGGATCTCCGCGGCATAGGTCGGGCTGACGGTGGTGATCGCATCCGCAGCCTCGAGCCCCGCCTTCAGGAACCCGACCCCGCCATAATATTCGACGCCGTCGACCGCCCAGGCGGCGGCCGGCAGCCCGAGTTCCGCGAAGACGACGGCGTCGAACCGGCCTTGGAACGCGATGTTGTGGACCGTCACGACGGTGCGCGCCGGCTTGCCCGGCCCCGGCGCATAGCGGAGATACGCCGGCGCCATCGCCGCCTGCCAGTCATGCGCGTGGAGGATGTCGAACTGCCGACCCTTCACCACGCCCGAGGCGAGATCCGCGCCGGCCTTCCCGAGCGCGGCGAAGCGTCGCCAGTCGTCCGCGTGATCATAGGGGCCGCCGATCCGCGCGAACAAGGCGGGGGCGTCGAGCACCAGCAGCGGATGACCGCCGATCGTCCCCGCGACCAGCCGGGCCTCCGCGCCGAGCAGATCCTTCCAGCGATGCACCGGCTTGGCTCC
>DATLME010000214.1:0-2521 GCA_035537395.1 Sphingomonas sp.
CCCGACTGGCCCGGGATCGACGTCTTCACGCCTGCGCTCGACTATACCGCGCGGCATGCCTCCATCCGGCTGGCGTTCGAAGCCGCGGCCGAGGCGGCCGAGGCCGCCGCCATCGCACGAAAGGCGCGTGCGCATGCATGAGGGCGCGTCGGTGTCCCTGCTGCGCGACGGCGTGATCCTGCTCGGCTTCGGCCTGGTCTTCGTGCTGTTGTTCCGCCGGCTCGGGCTCGGCGCGACACTGGGCTACCTGGTCGCTGGCGCGGTGGTCGGCCCGCAACTGCTCGGGCTGGTGGGCGACGCCGAATCGAAGATCGGCATCGCCGAACTCGGCATCACGCTGTTGCTGTTCATCGTCGGGCTAGAGCTCAATCCGACGCGGCTGTGGCGGATGAAGGAGGAGATCTTCGGGCTGGGGCTGCTCCAGGTCGTGGCGTGCGGCGTCGCGATCAGCGGCGTGGTCTGGGCGACGACCCAGTTCTCGGTCGCCGCGGCGTTCGCGCTCGGGCTGCCGCTCGCGCTGTCGTCGACCGCGCAGGTGCTGCCGATGCTGCAATCGGCCGGGCGGCTGCGCACGCCGTTCGGCGAACGCGCGTTCTCGATCCTGTTGTTCCAGGACCTGTCGATCGTTCCGCTGATCACGATCGTCGCGGCGATGTCGCGCAATCCGGCGGACGCCAATGCGCCGCCCGGCTGGTTGCTCGCGGTCTATACCGTGCTCGCCGTTGCCGGACTGATCGTCGCGGGGCGATTTCTGCTCCGCCCGTTCTTCCGCCTGATCGGCAATCTGGGCGAGCGCGAGATGTTCGTGTTCGCCGGGCTGTTCACCGTGATCAGCGCTGCCGCGCTGATGGAGTGGCTCGGGCTGTCCCCCGCGCTCGGCGCGTTCATCGCGGGCGTGATGCTCGCCGATAGTCCCTATCGCCACGAGCTCGAAGCCGATGTCGAGCCGTTCCGGTCGATCCTGCTCGGTCTGTTCTTCCTTGCGGTCGGCATGATGCTCGATCTGTCGGCGATCGCGGAACGCCCCGTGTTCGTGGTGCTGATGGCACTGGCGCTGATCGCGACCAAGACGCTGGTGATCTTCGCGATCGGGCTGTTGTTCAAGATGACGTGGCGCGGTGCCCTCGCGCTCGGGCTGTTGCTCAGCCAGGGCGGCGAGTTCGGCTTCGTGCTGCTCGCGCAGGCGCAGAGCGGGCTGCTGGTATCCGCCGAGGCGACCAGCCTGTTCGGCGCGATCATCACGCTGTCGATGGCGACGACGCCGTTCCTGATGTCGGCGACCCGCCGCTTTCGCGAGGAGCCGATCGCCAAGAACCAGGAGCGCGACGGCCCGCAGGCGGACGGCGCCAACGCGCTGATCGTCGGTTACGGGCGTTTCGGCCAGACCGTCGGACAGATGCTTCTTGCGCAGGACATACCGGTGACGTTGATCGACACCGACATCGAGATGATCGACATCGCGGGCGAATTCGGCGCGAAGGTCTATTATGGCGACGGCACGCGGCTCGATCTGCTCCGCCAGGCGGGCGCTGCGGACGCGGAGCTGATCCTGTTCTGCATCGACGGGGACCAGATCACGCGCGAGATCCTCGAGGCGGTCCACGAAGCGTTCCCCCAGGCGGCGATCTATGTCCGCGCGTTCGATCGCCGCTCGCTCGTCAAGCTGAAGCAGGGTCCGGTCGAGTTCGTCGTCCGTGAAGTCCTCGAATCCGCGGTCAAGATGGCGCGACTGGCGATGGAGGGGCTCGGCATCGACCGTGCCGAGATCGATCGCGCGGAGGACATGTACCGCGCGAAGGACAAGGAACGGCTGCGGATCCAGGTCGAGGCCGGTGACATCCGCGCCGCTCGTGCGCAGACCGCCGCCGAAGTGCCGTGGGGAACCGACAAATGAACCTTCTGATGATGCTTGCAGCCTTGTCGGGCGCGCTTGCGGTAGCGGCGGGCGCATTCGGCGCGCATGGCGCAAGCGGCGCCGCGGTGGAGTGGCTGAAGACCGGCGGACAGTATCAACTGATCCACGCCGTTGCGGCCCTGGCGGCGTTGCGGATGGAGGCGCGTGGTCCGGCGTGGCTGTTCGTGATCGGTGGCGCGGTGTTCGCGGGGACGCTGTACCTGATGGCGCTGGGTGCGCCGCGTTGGCTGGGCGCGATCACGCCGATCGGCGGCGCGCTGCTGATCGCGGGCTGGTTATGGCTGGCGTGGACAGCCGTGAAGCCCTGACCGCCTGGCGACGCTACCGCTTCTTGCGACAGGCGTCCGAGCAATAGACCACGCTGTCCCAGTCCCGCGCCCATTTCTTGCGCCACGCGAATGGGCGGTTGCAGGCCGGGCAGGTCTTGGTCGGCAGGTCCTGCTTGCGGACGCCGTTCGGCATCAGCGCGGCTCGTCAGCGAGAAAGTCGTGGACGTCGTCGAGCCGTACCGATCGATCGAGATAGGTCTGGCCGATGCCGCGCGCGAGCAGGAAGGGCAGGGTGCCTGCCGCCATCTTCTTGTCGTGGCGCATGTGCTCGATCAGC
>DATLME010000215.1:0-4182 GCA_035537395.1 Sphingomonas sp.
CAGCAGCAGGGCCGTCGCCAGGATCAGCGCATAGGGCAGTCGCGCGCCGATCGCGCCGACCCCGATTGCCGCAACAACGATGAAGGTGATGCCCTGGTGGCCGGGACCGAACAGGTCTTGCGGCCCGGCCAGCGTCAGCACCAGCAGCATCGCAAGCGCGAACACCACCGTCGCGAGCGCGATCGGGCGGCGCGCCCGATCCACCCAGATGTTGCGCAGCCCTGCGGTGAGATAGACCTGCGGCACGAGCAGGCCCGCGGCAAGGATCATCAGCGGATATTCGTAGGTCCAGTCGAACAGCACCGGCGCGACGAGGCCCGCGAACGCGCCTCCCAGCGCGCCGCCTACCGACATCGCAAGATAGAAGCCGGTGAGCCGGTCCGGCGCCGGCCGCAGCCGATACATCGCGGTATGGAGCGCAACCGAGACCATGAACAGCAGCGCGAGCGCGATCCCGACGTTGAACAGCGGCCGCTGCTGCACGCCGCCGATCATGATGCCGCCGAACAGCAGGATGGTGATCGGCGCGATCCGCGTCAGCAGATCCGCGATCTCGCGCTTGGCCGCGAACGCGATCGTGAAGCTGAGCAGGTACAGCCCGAGCGGAAGCACCCACAGCAGCGGCATCGCGACAATATCAGTGGTGATATAGGTCGAGGTCGCGAGCATCAGCGCCGAGGGCACCAGCGCCAGTACGATCCAGTGGAGCACGCGCCGCGGCGCGGGCCGCGGGCTGGTCGGCGGCTGCGTCGCCTCGACGATCGAGCGCTGCGGCAGGCGTGCGACACAGGCGAGCACCAGCACGATCAGCACGGCATAGCCGCCGCTCCACAACAAGCTTTGCTCCCGCAGCGGCATCAGCGGCTCGACCAGCAGCGGATAGGCGATCAGCCCGGCGAAGCTGCCGAAATTGGAGGCGGCGTAGAGCGGATAGGGATCGCTGCCGGGGCTCGCGATGCTGAAGAAGCGCTGCAACAACGGCGCCTGCGCCGAAACCGCGAAGAACAACGGCCCGATCGACAGCCCGAGCAGCCATGGCACCCACAAAGCCGGACTCACCCCGCCCGGCATCTCGCTCGCGATCAGCCCGATCGGCAGCCACAGCGCGGCGGTGGCAAGAACGCCGAGGTGGATCCCGGCCTGCACCCGCGGCGCGAACCGCCCGAGCCAATGCGCATAGGCATAGCCGCCGAGCAGCAGCGTCTGGTAGACCAGCATCGCCGAGTTCCACACCGCCGGCGCGCCGCCGAGCCGCGGCAGCGCCATGCGCGCGACCAGCGGCTGGACCAGGAACAGCAGGAACGAGCCGCCGAGGATCGCAGCGACGAACGTTGCGCCGATCGCGCGCGACCGGACCGGCAGCGCGGTCAAGCCGGACGCTCGATCGCGTAGGTGAGGTGCGCTCGAAGCGGATCGCCGGCTGCGAGCGCCGGATGATCGAAATAGCCGTCCGCCAAGCGAGTCATCCCGAGCCGGTCCATCAATCCCCGGCTTGCCGCATTCGCGGGCACGGTGATCGCAACCACGCGGGGTGCCGTCGTGTTGGCCCATGTCCAGGTGAGCGTCGCCCTGGCCGCCTCAAGCGCATAGCCCTGCCGCCAGGCCGATCGCGCGAGCCTCCAGCCGATCTCCAGCTCATCGGCGATCGGGGTGCCGGCAGGACCCCCCTTGACCCCGCAAAAGCCGATAAATGCTCGGTCCGCATGCCGCTCGAGCGCCCAGAAACAGCTGCCCTGATCGAGCAGGGTCTGGTTGCACCGCGCGACCGCGTCGCGGCAATCGTCGAGCGACAATGGCGGGCCGAGATAGCGCATTACCTCCGGATCCTGCCCCATCGCATGGAACGGCTCGACATCCTCGTCGTGCCACGGACGCAGCAGGAGACGTGGGGTGCGGATCCGGTCGTGTCGCGGGAAGATCGCGGTCACGACGTCACACCGGCCCCGATCGCCCTTTGCATCACCCATTGAGCAACCGGGCCGCATGCGCCGCGTGATACGTGAGAACCCCCGAACAGCCAGCGCGCTTGAACGCCATCAGCGTTTCGAGCACGAGCGCGTCCCGCTCCCCCGCACCGGCCGCCACCGACGCCTCCAGCATCGCGTATTCACCGGAGACTTGATAAGCGAATACAGGGACTTGGAACCGGTCCTTTACGCGGACAATGATGTCGAGATACGGCAGACCGGGCTTGACCATGACGCTGTCCGCGCCCTCCGCGAGATCGAGCGCGACCTCGCGCAGCGCTTCCTCGGCATTGGCCGAGTCCATCTGGTAGGTCTTCTTGTCGCCCTTCAACAACCCGCGGCTGCCGACCGCATCGCGGAACGGACCATAGAAGCCGCTGGCGTATTTGGCCGCGTAGGACATGATCTGCACGTTGTGCGCGCCTTCGCCCTCGAGCGCCGCGCGGATCATGCCGACACGGCCGTCCATCATGTCCGACGGTGCGATGATGTCGGCGCCGGCACGTGCCTGGTTGAGCGCCTGGTCGATCAGGATCGCGGCGGTGCTGTCGTTGACGACATAGCCGGCCTCGTCGACGAGCCCGTCATGGCCGTGGCTGGTATAGGGATCAAGCGCGACGTCGGTGAGCACCCCCACCTCCGGCACCGCGTCCTTCAGCGCGCGAATCGCGCGGCACATCAAATTGTCGGGGTTGAGCGCCTCGCGGCCATCGTCGCTGCGCAAATGCCCAGGTGTGTTGGGGAAGAGCGCGAGGCACGCGATGCCGAGATCCCGCGCCTCGCGCCCGCGTTCGACGATGTTGTCGACCGACCAGCGCGACACCCCGGGCAGGCTCGCAATCGGTTCCTCGATGCCCTGCCCCTCCGCGATGAACAGCGGCCAGATCAGATCGGCGGGGGTGAGCACGGTTTCGGCATGGAGCCGACGGCTCCATCCGCTCGCGCGGGTGCGGCGGAGGCGAAGCGCTGGATAGGCTGCGGACATGCGGGTGGCTTTGCGGGATGCGCCCGCGCCACGCAAGCGCTAGAGGGTGGCGATGACCTACCCGATCAAATCCGCCGCGCTGGTGGTGAATGCCAAATCCCGCAAGGGACAGAGCCTGTTCGAGCGCGCATGCGCGGCAATGGCGGACCTGCCCTTCCCGGTCGACGCACACGCGGTCGAAGATCCCAACGATCTCGAACCGCGGGTGCGGCAGGCTTTGGCCAAGAAGCCCGACTTGCTGATCCTGGGCGGTGGCGACGGCACCGTCAGCGGGCTGGTCGACCTGATGGTCGGGCACAACGTGATCCTCGGCGTGCTGCCGCTGGGTACCGCCAACAGTTTCGCGCGCACGCTCGGCATTCCGCTCGACATCGAGGGCGCGATCGAGGTGATCCGCAACGGCGCGCCGCGGCGGATCGACCTCGGCATGATCGACGGCGATTACTTCGCTAATTGCGCGGCGATGGGGATCAGCCCGCAGATCGCGGAGACCGTGCCGCACGGGCTCAAGAAGATCCTCGGCCGAATCGGCTATCTCGGCTGGGCGGCATACCAGTTCACCCGGTTCAAGCCGTTCACGCTGATCGTCGGCGAGGGCGCCGACGAGCAACGGATGCGCGTCGTCGAGGTGCGGATTTCCAACGGTCCCTTTCATGGCGGCACCGAGCTGGTCGACGCAGCGGAGGTCGATTCGGGCGAGATCATCGTCCAGGCGGTCGGCGGCCACTTCAAACGTCGGCTCGTCAAGAACTGGGCGGCGAGCGTGTTGCGCCACAAGTCCCGCCATGAGGAAGTTCGCAACTTCCACGGCAAGAGCCTGAAGATCCGTACCGAACCATCGCTGCCGATCTCGATCGACGGCGAGGTTCTGGCTCATACCCCGGTGACCGCCAAGATCGCCGCAGGTGTCATCGAGGTGATGGCACCCCTCCCCGAGGCTGAGCCCAAGTCGGCCTAGGCTTACCCGAGCCGCCCGAGCGCCGCGTGAAGCCGCGCGGCTTCGGCCATCTTGTCGGCATGATCGGCCCTCGCCTTCTCCACCGCCTCGGGCTTGGCCCGCTCGACGAAGCTGGCATTGGCAAGCCGCCCGCCCAGCGCATCGCGCTCCTTCTCGGCCGCAGCGATCGCCTTGACGAGACGGGCGCGCTCGGCGTCGAGATCGATCACATCCGCGAGCGGCAACACGAAGGTCGCCTCATCGACCACCACCTGCGCCGCACCGCCGGTAGC
>DATLME010000216.1:0-4156 GCA_035537395.1 Sphingomonas sp.
GCGCCTGGGCGAAGCCGGCGACGCCGATCGGGCAGATCGTCGCTTCAGCGCCGCCCGCGAGCATGATGTCGGCATCGTCCTCGCGGATCATCCGCGCCGCATCGCCGATCGAATGGGCACCCGTCGAGCAGGCGGTGACGACCGAATGATTGGGCCCCATCAGGCCATATTTGATGCTGACCTGGCCCGAGATGAGGTTGATCAGCCGTCCGTGGACGAAGTGCGGCGAGACGCGGCCCGGGCCCTTTTCGGCAAGGACGCGCGATTCGCTTTCGATGCCCGGAAGCCCGCCGATCCCCGACCCGATCGAGCAACCGGCGCGGAACCGCTCGGCTTCGCTCATCTCGGTGAGCCCGGCGTCTTCCAGCGCCTGCCCTGCGGCATCGATCCCGAAGATGATGAACGGATCGACCTGGCGCTGGACCTTGTGATCGACCCGCAGATTGGGATCGAAGCCATAGGCATGATCCGCGGGCTTCACCTCGCACGCGATCTGGCACTTGAACCCGGCCGGATCGAAGCGCGTGATCGGTCCAGCGCCCGACTTGGACGCCAGGATGTTCGCCCATACGGTCTCGACGTCGGCGCCGAGCGGCGTGACCATCCCCAATCCGGTTACGACAACGCGCCGCATGCCCAACTCCTCAACTCGACGACGAAAATACGAAAACGGCTCCCCGCCCTCTTAGCCCGGGGACGGGGAGCCGTTCAAATCCGGCCCGTTACAGGCGGGATGGGCGCGATGCCCTCAGCCCTTGTGCTCGTCGATATAGGTGATCGCATCCTTCACGGTCGCAATCTTCTCGGCGGCATCGTCGGGGATCTCGACCCCGAACTCTTCCTCGAACGCCATGACGAGCTCGACGATGTCGAGGCTGTCGGCACCGAGATCGTCGATGAAGCTCGCGTCCTCGGTCACCTTGTCGGCTTCGACGCCGAGATGCTCGACGACGATTTTCTTCACGCGGTCGGCGGTCTCGCTCATGTCATTCCCTCTTTCGATCTCTGGGGTTTGGAATACCTGAACGCACGTAGAACGGGGTCGTTCACGTGGCAAGCGTCAGATCGCCGCGTCAAATCATCGCCATGCCGCCATTGACGTGCAGCGTCTGCCCGGTGACGTAGCCCGCCTCGCGGCTCGCCAGATACACCACTGCCGCGCCGATATCCTCGGGCGCGCCGAGATCGCCCGCCGGGATCCGCCCGAGCAACGCCGCCTTCTGCGCCTCGGGCAGCACCTCGGTCATCGCCGAGCGGATGAAGCCGGGCGCGACGCAATTGACCGTGATGTTGCGGCTGGCGAGCTCCTGCGCGAGCGCCTTCGACATGCCGACCAGCCCGGCCTTTGACGCCGCATAGTTCGCCTGGCCGGGATTGCCGGTCTGCCCGACCACCGAGGTGATCGACACGATCCGCCCGAACCGCGCCTTCATCATCGGCTTGGCCGCGGCGCGGACCAGCCGGAACGCCGCTTCCAGGTTGACCCGGATCACCGAGTCCCACTCCTCGTCCTTCATCCGCATGACCAGATTGTCGCGGGTCACGCCGGCATTGTTGACGAGGATGTCGAGCCGCCCGCCGAGCGCCGCCACCGCCTGCGGCACCAAGGCATCGACCGCGGCACCGTCCGACAGATCGCACGCCAGCGCGACATGATCGCCGCCGAGGCTCGCCCGGAACTGCTCGAGCTTGGCGGCATTCGAGCCCGACACCGCCAGCCGAGCCCCCCGCCCGGCCAACGCCTGCGCGATCGCCGACCCGATCCCTCCCGACGCGCCGGTAACGAGGGCTGTCATGCCTGTGAGATCGAACATCAGCTTTACTCCAATGGTATGTTCACGCGGACGCGCGGAAGGGCGGTGATCGTCATCGACCAGCCGCAGCGCTTCCCGCCGCGTCGATCAGCCTGCCTTATAGATCTCGCACCAACGCCTCGATGTCGTCCATCGTCACGATGCTGATCGCATCGACGTCGGG
Organism: Sphingomonas sp.; assembly: GCA_035537395.1. GTDB lineage: Bacteria > Pseudomonadota > Alphaproteobacteria > Sphingomonadales > Sphingomonadaceae > Sphingomonas. The sequence goes on from DATLME010000216.1 coordinate 1,978, forward strand.
GGCGATGCGCTTGACCATCGGGCCGAGCACCTTGCCGCCGATCTCGACGAAACGCTCCACCCCCGCGGACTGCATCGCCAGCACCGATTCGCGCCAGCGCACCATGCCGGTGACCTGCTCAACCAGCAGCCGGCGGATCGTGTCGGGGTCGGTGACGGGCTCCGCGGTGACATTGGCATAGACAGGGACCAGCGGCGCCTCGATGCGTGCGTCGTCGAGCGCGGCGGCCATCGCGTCTGCGGCGGGTTGCATCAACGCGCAGTGGAACGGCGCCGACACCGGCAGCGCGATCGCGCGCTTGGCGCCGTGATCCTTGGCCAGCGCGATCGCGCGGTCGATCGCGGCCTTGGTGCCCGAGATCACCACCTGTGTCGGATCATTGTCGTTAGCGACGGTGCAGACCTCGCCCTCAGCGGCGGCTTCCGCGATCATCTGCGCGATCCGGAGGTCGGCGCCGAGCAACGCCGCCATTGCACCCTGCCCGACCGGCACCGCCGCCTGCATCGCCAGACCGCGGAGCTTGAGCAGCCGCGCGGTGGTGGTCAGGTCGATCGCACCCGCGGCGCACAAGGCGGTATATTCGCCGAGGCTGTGCCCAGCGACATAGTCGGCCTTGTCGGCGAGGCGGATACCGCCCTCTTTCTCCATCACCCTCAGCGTCGCGATCGCGTTCGCCATGATCGCCGGCTGCGCATTCTGCGTCAGCGTGAGTTCGTCGGGCGGGCCTTCCGCCACGATCCGGAACAGCCGCTGGCCGAGCGCGTCGTCGACTTCCTGGAATACCTCGCGGGCGACCGGGCTCGCGGCGGCAAGGGCCTGGCCCATGCCGACCGATTGGCTCCCCTGCCCGGGAAAAATGAACGCGCGCATGAACCTCTCCGTCGCAATTCGCCCGTCAAGGGCCGGGCGCGCGGAGTAGGCAGCCCGTCGCACCGATGCAACCTGAACGAAGTCGACGGCGTTGCGACATCTCGCGACCAATTCGCTGGTTATCCGGGACGGGTTAGCGACAGACGACGCCTAAATATCTCTTCGACGCCGCGATACCGGCGCCGAACGACACGGGAGAAGAACGATGAAGAAGATGATCCTCAGCGCGATTGCCGCGACGCTGATCGCCAGCCCGATCGCAGTGTCGGCCGCAGAAGCCGCCGCACCGCAGCGCGAGCGCCAGACGACGGTTGTCCGTCAGAAGGCGAACGGCCGCACCGTGGTCACCCAGCGCAGCGTGGTGCGCCAGCCGCAGTATCGCAGCTTCCGCAAGGGCCAGCGTTTCGACCAGCGTTATGCCCGCAACTATCGCCAGATCGACTATCGCCAGTATCGCGGTCTTCGCGCTCCGCCCCGTGGCTATCGCTACGTCCGGTCGGGCAACGACGCGGTCCTGGTCGGCGGCAACAACGTCATCGCATCGGTGATCGCGAACATCTTCCGGTAAGCCTTGGCTGACCCGAGCTTGCAAAAACCGCGAAAGCGCGTAGAGGCAGGTACATCGAGAGCGGAAGGGCGCGAGCCTTTCCGCTTTTGTGTGTTGAACGACAGCCGGAGGGGCGACCGCATGGGGCGGCGTCAGCGATCGGCCAATGAAGGAAGCAGCATGGCTCTTTACGAGCACGTGTTCCTTGCGCGCCAGGATCTGGCACAGGCGCAAGTGGACGCGCTGGCGGAAGCCGCAACCAAGATCGTCGAGGATAACCAGGGCAAGGTCGTCAAGACCGAGTCATGGGGTCTTCGCAGCCTCGCCTATCGGATCGCGAAGAACCGCAAGGCGCACTACGTGATGCTCGAGATCGATGCCCCGGGCACCGTGATCCTGGAGCTCGAGCGCCAGACCCAGATCAACGAGGACGTGATCCGCTACATGACCGTCAAGGTCGATGAGCTGGAAGCCGGTCCGACGGTGATGATGCGCAAGCAAGAGCGTGACCGCGAGCGTCGTGGCGACCGTGAAGGTGGCCGTGATGGTGGCCCGCGCGGCGACCGTGGCGATCGCCCAGATCGTGGTGACCGTCCGCGCCGTGACCGTGACGAAGCATTCGCTGGGGAGCAGAACTGATGGCCCGCCCGTTTTTCCGTCGCCGCAAGAGCTGCCCGTTCTCGGCCAAGGATGCCCCCCGGATCGACTATAAGGACGTCCGGTTGCTCCAGGGCTTCGTGTCCGAGCGTGGCAAGATCGTCC
>DATLME010000217.1:0-14711 GCA_035537395.1 Sphingomonas sp.
TCCGCCGATGGAACGAGCCGCCCGCGTGATCGAGACCTTCTGGTCGGGCAAGCCCGTCATTGTCACCGGCGGCTCGGGCTTCATCGGCTCCCACCTCGTCCGTCGGCTTGTCGCCGCCGGCGCAGACGTGCACCTGCTCGCGCGCTCGGTCGAAACGCCGACGCGCCTTTCCGACCTCCCGATCCGGCTCCATCGTTGGTCGCTCCAGGATCAGGGAGATGTCGCCACGCTGTTGCGGAGCCTCGACGCCGCCGTCCTGTTCCATGGTGCGGTCCATCGCAATCCGGGCACCGACGGGGTGGAGCCGCAGGGAGCCGACGGCGAGCGGGCGGCCTTCGCTGTCACGACAGAAGGAGGCAAGCGGTTGATGGAGGCGGCAGCGGCAGCCGAGATCTCCCGTGTCGTCTTTCTCAGCAGTTCCAGCGAATATGGCGCCCATCCGGTGCCGCTTACCGAGGATCTGGCCGACGCACCCGTCTCTATCCACGGCCGATCCAAGGCGGCACTCACGCACCGGCTGATCGAACTTGCCCGCGACACCGGGTTCCCTGTGGTCATCCTGCGGATATTTTACGCGTACGGGACCGGCGACGACCCGCGGCGGTTCATCCCGATCGTCTGCCGGGCCGCCATCGATCGGGGCGGCATCCGGTTGACACCGAGAGGCGCGGTTCGCGATTACGTTCATGTCGACGATGTCGTGGAGGCGTGCATGCGTGCCGGATCGCTCCCGCTTCAGCCCGGCGAGATCATCAACGTCGGCAGCGGTGTGCAGACCGACAATCAGGATCTCGTCGCGTTGGTGCAGGAACTCGCCGGCGGCTTTCCCTCGATTGCAGCAGCTGACTTCCCGCCGCGCGCATCGGACACCGGGCATTGGGTAGCCGACACGTCCAGGCTCCGTGCGCGACTGGGCATGAGCGACCTTGTCGATCTGCGCACCGGTCTTACCCGGCTGCTGGACGTGATGGACTGCGAGACCCGCGCATGATGGCCGACACCGGCCGCATCGAGGTCTCGATCGTGGTGCCGGTTTACCGGAACCGCGAAACGCTCGCGCCGCTATGCGAGCGATTGTCGGCCAGCCTTGCTGCCGCCGGCATCGATCGGCGCGAGATCATTCTGGTCGACGACGCCTCGCCCGATGGTGCCTGGTCCGAGATCCGCGCGCTGGCGAAGCGCCGCGGCGAGGTACACGGCATCAGATTGGGACAGAATGCCGGTCAGCACCTCGCCGTGCTGACCGGGATGTGCGTCGCGCAGGGTGCAATCGTCGTAGCGATGGACGGTGATCTGCAGGACCTGCCGGAGGCGGTTCCGCGGCTCATCGCGGCACTGAACGGCTCCGACGTCGTCTTCGCCGGACGGCGCGGCGTGTATCAAGGATGGGGTGCCACGCTGACCTCTTTGGTTTACCGCCACGCGGTCCTGCGCCACATCGGCCTGCCGGTCGGGGCAGGCATGTTCTTCGCGATGTCGCGCACGACGCGGGACCGCATTCTTGCCTATCCGTTCCATAAAGGCTCGGTGATCGGGCTGATCGGGGCAGGGTCGGTCGCGGTCTCTGCTCCGCACGCGCGGGACAAGCGGGCGGTCGGCCGATCCAGCTACACGTTCAGGTCGCGGTTGCGTGCGGCGCGGCGGGTGGTGACGAGCTGGCGGCTTGCGCAACGGACGTTGTCGGGCCGTTTGGGCGGTGCAGCGCCGTCGTTCCGGACCGTGCTGCCGGGCGCGATCGCGGAGCAGATCTGAAATGCAGCATGCAACACGATCGGCCGCCCTGGCTGCTGCGTTCCTGGCATTGATCAGCGCCGCCATTCTGTTTGCTTGCGCCTGGCGCGCGCCCTTCAACGTACTCGATGAGGGCTATCTCTATTATATTGGCTGGCAAGTCGGCCGCGGCGCCGTTCCGTTTCGCGACATCGAGCTTTTCACCTACGCCCCCGGACTGTTTTACCTCTGGGCGGGGTGGTTCGAGCTCGTCGGACTGGACATTGTCGCCGCCCGCGGCCTCAGCGTCTTGCTCGGGGTAGCGAACGTCCTTCTCGCCTGGCGAGTGGCGGTGGTGCTCGGGATGCGACCACTCCCGGCGCTGCTGGTCGGCCTTGTCGAGCTGGTCTGTTATCCCGACATCATTCGTGGTCACCTGCTGATCGTCACCCTCGCGGGAATGCTGGCGGTTCTCCACCTGTGCGCGGCAGACGGGCGCCGGTCGCGCACCCTGCTGATGCTTTGCGGGTCGATCGTCGCGCTCGGCTTGGCGGTCCGGATCGATGCGGCACTCACGGTGCTGGTGGCGGTAATGACAGCGCTGGTAACCCGGTGGATGCGGCACCGCCGCTTGGCAGGCTTGGCCAGCGACATGCTGGTATTTGTCGCGAGCCTGGTGGTCGCCATGGGCTTGCTGTTCGCGGTCTTCGCGCTTGCCGGCGTGGCGCAGGGGTGGCGGGATCAACTGCTCGGCTTCGCCGGCTTTGCGGCCAATCGCTCGGTCGCCTGGTACAAGCTGCCTTTCCCGTGGTTCGAGGGGGGGCTCGGCAGCGACCTGACTACCGTGCTGATGCTCGGGTGCGTGGCGATCACCGTAGGGACGATGGTTGCGGCGCTGCTTGCATGGCGCGCCGGCGACGCGCACCGCCGCCAGGCGCTCGCCGTTCTGGCGGTCTTTGCGGTGATGAACCTTCCGCAATTCCTTATCGAACGGCCCGACCGTGCGCATCTCGGGGATCACATCTATGTCTTCATCTTGGCGGCAGCCGGCCTGATCGTTTTCCGCGGATTATGGCCTGCCCGTTTCCGGCCGGTGGTGACGTTCGGCATCGCGCTCTGGGTAGGTTTGGTGCTGGTCTGGATCCCCCCCAAGGAAGGCACCATGCTCGGCAACGGGCTGGCCGCGCACCGCGATGTCCTCGTGGAGGGGCGGCGTGTGCCGATGGAGGTTGGGCCAAGGACCGACCTGTTCGAGGCAACGCAACGGTTGACTCGGGGCGAGCGCCGGCTGGGCGCCGTTCCGTTCATGCCGGGCTACAATTTCCTGCTGCGAATGACGCTGCCCAGCCGGCAGGTCGTCTTCGATCCATATACCGTCGCTCGCCCCGCCAGCGTCCAGGAGTTCGTAAAGGGCCTGTCGTCGCCCGAGCTTGACCATCTCGTGCTCGCCCCCGACTTCGGCCTGGGCGGCTACGGATCGCGGCTGGTCTGCTACGCCCCGGGCGTCGCGCGCTTCATCGAACGAAATTTTTCAGTGGAGGCTGAAACCGCCGCCGGGCAGCTTCTCCGCAAGGGCGGAACCATGCGTCTCGCGCGCGGCGGCTGTACGCGCTGACGCCTCGCTCCCGGGGCACGATGCGTCGGAGGTCTGCTCGAGTCGCACGTCCGCATACCGAGTAGACCACCCAAATGCGCCGGTGCGCACGTTCGCCTTTCGCCGCGCTTTTTGGTACAAGCCTCGCTCGACAGATGTTCCGGCGAGGAAGCGATGGTCGAGCAGAGTGTAGCGAAACGACTGGTCGATGCGGTCGTCGCTGACTTCCCCGATCATGCGCCTGGCACCCGCCCGGTCCACACCATCGGCATCGGCGTAACGGGACATTTCAAGGCGACGACCGTCGCGCGCGATTACTGCACGGCCGAGCATTTCCAGGGTCAGGACGTGCCGGTCACGGTTCGTTTCTCCAACGGGTCCGGCAGTCCGGTCCAGCATGACGGGTGGTCGGACGCACGCGGCATGGCGACACGGTTCCACCTTGCGCAGGAGGGGGCCACCGACCTGATCGGCATGACCATCTGCGAGTTCTTCGCGCCGACCGTCGAGGAGTTCCTGGCGTTCAGCGCAAGCGCGCGGATGTCGCCCGTGGCGCGCGAGTCCGGCTGGGCGAAGATCGTCGACATGCTCCATCTCAAGATGCCGTTGCCCGATCCGATGCCGGGCCAGCGCCGGAGCGGCGCGCCCGGGTCGATGGTTTTCGCCAACCACCACCGCTCGACCCAGATCGCAGCGATCGAAGCAGCGACCATCGGTGCTCCCAGCAGCTATGCCCGCGCCACCTACAGCGCGGTCCACAGCTTCGTCGTCACCGCGCCCGATGCGACGAGGCGTCATGTCCGGTTTCAATGGCGCCCCGTTGCCGGAATCAAGCTGATCGATCCGACGCAGGCGGGCGACGATCGGTACCTCCACGGCGAGCTGCGCGCTCGGCTCGCGCACTGGCCCGCCCAATTCCTGCTTGTAATGACGATCGGCGAGGATGGCGACGATGTGGCCGATCCGACCACGCCCTGGCCGCTCAAGCGCCGGCGCATCGTCATGGGCAGTCTCACGCTGACGACGGTCGCCGCCGATCAGCAGCGCGACTGCGAGAGGATCGCCTTCAATCCGTGCCGCCTCGTCCCCGGCATCGACCTGTCCGACGATCCGATCCTCGCCGCCAGGCGCGACGCCTACGAGGTGTCGCGGGAAGAGCGGCATGGGACGCCTTGTCCGTTCCACTCGGCCTGATGCGATGAGCGGCGGCGATCCGTGGTTCGATCGTGTCGTCGACCGCTTGTCCAATTCGGCCTTCTTCGCGTTCGTCGCCGGACGCGTTCTGGTGCCGTTCTGGGCGTGGCGCACCCCCGTCGCACCGCAGCCTGGGGGGCCGCGCGACGCCACCCAGCCGGGAGAGAATCTGCAGCGGCTGATGAACCTGGTCATGCCGCTGAAGGACAAGACCGCGATAGGCCGTGCCAAGGCCGCGCAGGCGATCGCGGCCAATCTCGACGAAATCATGGCCGGGCTCGACAATGTCGGCAACGTCCATTTCGCGCGCTTCGTGCTGCTCGACAACAAGCTGTGCATGTTCTCGGAATATGACGGCGACTTCACCAACTACATTCGTGATTTCGTCGCGCAGATCGGCAGCGTGTTCGACGGCGTCGTCGCGCTGATCGAGGGCGGCGACGCGGTGATCCCGACCGAGGACAATATCGAGGCGTTCATCGATTGGGTGCGCTGCCACGATCTCTACCAGTTTCCCGATCAGGTCACCGACATCCTTGCTTATGGCAAGCCCGCGGCAGCGCCAGGCAGCGATCTGGTCGACGACGATCTGCGCTTGTTGCCGCGTGCGCTGATCCTCCAGCTCAACGTCAATCCCGATGTCTCGCTCGGCGGCTATCGCGCCTATCCCGGCATCTCGGCCGCGCAGATCAGGCAACAGGCGGGCATGGGCTGGTGAGCGCGATCGACGCCCGCCCGCGCTATGATCCCGCCGAGGTGCAGGGCAATATCCTGCGCGGCTATCGGCGCAGCCGGGTGCGACACCTCATCCTCGAAGTGGCGGACGCACCCGCGGCACGGCGCTGGCTCGGTGCGATCGTCGACGCCCGCGATGGTGCACCCGGCATCACCAGCGACGCGCAATGGGACGTGAAGCCAGACTTCTGCCTCAACCTCGGCGTGACCTATGCGGGATTGCGCGCACTCGGGGTGCCGGCTCGATCGCTCGCGACCTTTCCCGACGAGTTCGTCGCGGGAATGGCGGCGCGCGCGGTCAAGATCGGCGATATCGGCGCCAGCGCGCCTGCAACTTGGGACCCGCCTTTCGCCGATGCCGATACGGTGCATCTGATCGCGACGATCCATGCCGACGATGTTACGCATCTCGATCGGGCGCAGGGCTCTTTGATCGCGTGCGCGAGAGAGCAGGCATTGACGCTGCACGCGGTCCGCGACGGCTGGAACTTCGACGGCGACTATGTCCATTTCGGCTATCGCGACAACATCTCGCAGCCGCGTTTCGTCGGCATCCACGATCGCGGGAGCCATGCCGATGCACAACCACTCGCGCCGATCGGATCGGTCCTGCTCGGTTATCCGACCGAGTATGAAGGGCTGCTCTGGACCGTGCCGCAGCCCGACCAGCTCGGACGCAACGGCAGTTTCAACGCGTTCCGCATCTTGTCGCAGGACGTAGCCGGGTTCGAGGACTATCTCGACAACGCCGCGACCCGGTTGCTTGCCGACCCGCTGGCGGAGGAATTGCTGCCGGCAGGGCAGGAGGGGCGGATCGGGCCCGGCTTCACGCGGCATCAGGCACTGCGCGAAGTGGTCGCCGCCAAGATGTGCGGACGCTGGCGCAACGGGGTGCCGCTCGCCTCCTCGCCTGAAACGCCGTTCCCGGCCGAGGCGGTATCGCTCACCGACTTCGAGTTTTCCGGCGGCCTGCACTGCCCGTTCGGCGCACATATTCGGCGCAGCAATCCGCGCGGTGGGACGATCGTCCAGCGCGCCGCGCGACACACGCGACGGCTGGTCCGCCGGGGGATCCCGTACGGTCCGCGCTACGATCCCGAGACGCCCGATCATACCGAGCGCGGGCTGCTGGGCAATTTCATCGGCGCCAATCTCGGCGCGCAGTTCGAGGCGCTGTCCTGCGACTGGATCAATCTGGGGCTGCAGGATCCCCGCATCACCGGCACCAACGATCCCCTGCTGGGCGCTAACCAACCCGCCACCAGCCGGTTCGACATTCCTCTCGCCTCGGGCAAGACGATCCGGCTCCACGATATACCGCGTTTCGTCCAGACGCGCGGCGGCGCCTATACTTTCCTGCCCAGCATTCCCGCGATCCGCTATCTGGCGGCACTGTAGGGCGCGACCGTGCCCGCCAGAGCGGTGCAGGCGGCTTTGAGGTCGTAGAGCGGAGCGACCTCGGCCACGCAATCCGGCCAGCGCCCGGTATCGCGCCAGCAATCGTAGAGGCCCAGCCGGACGCACACCTCGGCAAAGCGCGGATCGCGGCGGAGAACCTCGCAATTCGGCATGAAGAGGCCGGTGGTGACGGTCGCCTCGGTGGCGGCGCGACCGTCATTGTCCGGCGTGAACTCGATCGGGCGTCCCGCGTCGATCGCGGCGAGCAGATGCTCCATCGCCAGGTCGGGCTCGCCCATCGCCGCGGCCAGGCCGATATCGACGATGAAGCTGCGCGGCTGCTGGCGGTGGAGAAAGCCGCCGACGGCGATCGCGCGATCGGCCGGGGCCATCGCTGCGACCGCGCGGATGAACATGACCAGCACTTGCAGCGGCGCGACCTCGGCGGACGGCGACACCGTCTCGGCCATTGCGGCGGCACAGTCGATGTCGTCGTCATAGATGGCGAGCACGCCGCGGATGAAGCGAACGTAATCGGCGGACGGAAAGGCGGCGAGCGCACGTTCGGCGATTGCTGCGGCCTCTTCGGCGCGGCCTGCCGAGCGGTAGACGATCGCCAGTCCGCCCGCGACCATCGGGCTCAGCGGATCGCGCGCGAGCCGCTCCTCCGAAACCTGGCAAGCCCGCGCGATCAGGCCCAGCGAGATCAGGATGATGTTGTACACGCCGGCGACCAGCTGATCGTCGGGCGTCAGCAGATAGGCCTGCTCGGCAAGCTCGAGCTTTTCGGCGTTGCGCGCGAAGGGCGGCCTGGTCATCGCGAGCGCGGCCAGCGACGTCGCGCACGAGGGATCGAGCTCGAGCCCTCGCTCGGCGGCTGCGATCGCCGCCTCGCCCTTCCGGTACAGCGCCAGCCGCCCCCACGCCTGTGCGAAGTTCGGGGCGCGCGACACCGCCTTTTCGAGCAGGTCGACGCATCGCGCCTGATCGGACCACGTCATGTCCTGGGCGTAGATCGCCTGCGCTTGCAGGTAGAAGTCATAGGCGGCGGGGTCGATCGCAAGTGCCTCGCGCGTCGGCGAGAAATGATGGTCGAGCGACGTGGCGACCGCGGCGGCGATCTCGTCCTGCAACGCGAAGATGTCGGTCAGCGCACGATCGAACCGCTCGCTCCACAAAGTTTCAAGGCTTTCGGTGTCCGTCAGCTCGACGTTGATGCGGATGTTGTCGCCCGCACGGCGGACCGACCCGTCGAGAATGTGCGTCGCGTGGAGCGCGCTGGCCACCTGTCGCGGCGCCTTCGCCGGCCCGCGGAACTGGAAGCTCGAAGCCTTGCCGATCACGCGCAGCCCCTTGGCACGCGCGACAGTGTAGAGGATCTCCTCGCTGACCCCGTCGCTGAAATAATCCAGCTCGGGATCGTTCGAGAGATTGTCGAAGGCGAGAACCGCGAGCAGCTTCGCGGCCGGTGCAGCGACGCTCGCCACGGCCGCGGACGTCGGTGCGCCGAGCAGCGCCGCGACGCTCGCCACCACCTTGCGCCAGCCTGCCGCGTCGGCGCGCCCATCCCAGCCCGCAAGGTCGACACATTGGATCTGGTTGAACGGCAGCGGCGGGGTGGAATCGTCCATTCGCACCTGGATCAGCGTGCCCTTGGCACGCGCCAGATCGGCTTCTGCGCGCACCCAGTGCGACTTGATCGCGTCTGCCGACCATAGCACGATCACCGCCTTGGCAGCGCGAAGGTGTTCCTCGATGACGTCGGCATAGGCGCGGTGGGCGGGCAGCTCCTCGTCCCACCAGACCGCGCACCCCTGCGCGCGCAGCGTGTCCGCGACGACCTTTGCGACGGGTGCGGTCGAGCGGGCATAGGAGATGAAGATGTCGGGCACGACACCGCTCCCTTCCGGCACCGGTGTAGCGGGTGTGGTCGCTAGCGCAACGTGGTGCGGTCAAGTCGTTGTCCCGCGCCGACTAAGCCGGCGGCAAAGCGACGTAGGCGAACGATCCACAAGCGATTTTTGCCGAGACTCGTAGGTCACCCGTCGGCTTGCGCCAAATGGGGAGGTTCAGGGCAGCTGCAACTCGCGTTGATGATGAGCGAGGCGCCACTCGCCGAGGTCTGCCAGCATGGTGCGCGTCGCCTGCTCGAAAAGGTCACCCGAGCGCGACAAGCCCAGGCCGGGCACGCGGAGCTGTTCGGCGATCGCCTCGAGTTCGTGCGCGGTGTCGCCCGAGCGAAACGCGGTAGCCGCGAAGTCGCCTTGCATGCGGATACCGAACAGGGCGGTGCCCAGCGCGGGAAGACCGGCTGAGAGGAACACGAAGATGCCGGCATGGCGCGCGGTCCATTCTGGCGAGGCGAGATAGCCTGCGATCAGCGCCAGGCAGCCCACGATCGTCGCGACGAACAGTCCCGTGCCCGTGAGGTGGAGGCGGTGATCGAGCAGGTGCATCTCCGCCGCGCTCGCGCGGTGATACGCGATCTGGGGGACAAGCTCATGTTCGGCGAGGGACGCGGCAAGCTGTGGCGGGCGATCCGGCGCGATCCGCCCCGAGGGTACCCCCATCGCGCGCCAGACCCCCGCGGCGTACCAATCGATCCAGCGCACGCGCGCGTTGCTCGCTGGCAGGTCGGGGGCGGCCAGCCCGAGCAGTTTCAGGCTGCGCATCGGCCGTAACCGCTCGGCGAGCTGGCGATAGTCGAGCCACCGGCGATGCCACCCGGCGCGGGTACCGATCGCGGTATTGACGATCACGGCCAGGATCACCGCGAGCTCCAGCAGAGCCAGCACGAGCTTCGCGCCCGGCAGGAGCAGCCCCGTCAGCGCAACGAGGACGGCAATCGAGCCGAGCAGGAAATTGAAGACGTGGCCGCTTCGATAGGTCTGCGCGAAGTGGCTCGCGAGCCGGTCCGACCAGGCGTAGGCGACCTCCAGCGGGTCGAGGGCCGCATCGATGCCGTGAACGCTGGCGCAGCCTTCCCGGAATGGGGACCACTCGCTCCGGGTGCCCGTCCGGTAGAGATCGGTCCGCCAACTCGCGCGGCGAAACGGCCTGGCCCCGCTCAGTGCGGCAAGCAGGGGGTATTCGACCCGCCATTTGACCGTCCGTTCGTGCTCGGCGGCAAACGTCCGCAGGAAACCGCGCTCCTCCGCGCCGGCCGGCGGCGCGAGCAGGTGCTGGACGAGATCGGCCAAGCTCGCTTCGTCGAGCGGCCGGCGAGCGGTCTGCGCATTGTTGCACGTCGTCGTCACGTGAGGGTCGAAGCGGCTCCACAGGATGGCGGGGACGGCCCCGGGGTCGACGGGGATGTGGATCACCGGCATTCCGCGCTGGAGCGCGTCGGCGACCACTTCGCCGGTGCCGCCTTGCCCCCGAGCAGGCTGCCCGTCCCAGACCGCGAGCAGGATGTCGGCATGCGCGACGGTGGCGCGGCCTGCCATGCGATAGGCTTCCGCCGGCTGTTCCCGGACGCCGGGCAGTTCCAGCACGCACGAGGCGCGGGCGAGCACGGCGTCCAGCTGGGTCCGTGCAACTCCCGCCGGGAAGTCAGCCGCATACTCCTCTCGCGCAAACGGCAAGATCGCCTTCAGGTCCCACCCGGCATCCAGTGCCGCCTCTGCCGCAATCTGGTCCGCGCCCGGTGCCAGCGGAGAAAGCAGCGCCAGCTTTGGCGGCTCCGCTCCGAACCAGCGGCCGTCGATCACCGCAAACCGCGCAACGGCGTCTCGCAACGCATCGAGCTGTTCGCGCAAATGCACCCGCGTGCGCTCGGCGCCCGCCTCGCCAAGCGCGACCGCGCGATGCCCCGTCACGCCGAGCGACAGTCCCAAGGGGATCAGCGGCGGGTGGGCATCCGGCATGGCTTCCGCCGCTTGTTGTGCCTCGACTATCAGCGCGATCCCTTCCGATCGGGTTGAATTGCGATGTGACGTAAGCAAACGGGCAACCGACCGACGAAGCGTGCGCGGATACACTGCCGACCCTGGCGAAAACTAGATTTGCTCCGCCCGGTTTTCAATCGCTAACTCGTCGGTGCGGTGGCTCATCTGGAGCAAGCACTTCGCCTCGATAACGGGCAGGGCCGGTTCGAGCAAAGCGGTCCGGCAAGCTGGCTTGCCGGACCGAGGTGCGCCTGGGAGCTGCCGGGCGATCTTGTTGAACTCAGGGGATCCGCGTCGTCAGATACCGTTGCCGGCGTCAGCGTTCGTGGCGGGGACGGTTGCGTCGGTGCCACTCTGTTCGTCCGCGATATTGTCGGTCAGCGCCCCGTCGACGGCTGCAAGGTTCGTGTCCTCGACACCGCCTTCGTCGTTGAGGAACACGGTATCCTCCGCCGCTGCGTTGCCGGTCTGGTTGGCGCCCGAGCACGCACCGAGCGCCAGCGTCGCTGCGCCGAGCAGTGCCATCGTCTTGATCCTCGTCATTGGTACTCCTTCGTGGTTGATCGATTGCGAGCGCCACCGCGCAGGCTGTCGCCGAACAGGGCGAAAAAGCCGTTGCCGACGGGGGAGGTGGGGTCGCACTCCGGATGCCACTGCACGGCAAGCACGTCGGCGCCGCAGCCGGGTGCGGAAACCGCTTCGATAAGCCCGTCCTCCGCGGCCGATGCCTCGGCAGTCAGGCCGTAGCCGAGCCGATCGACGCCCTGTTGATGAACCGAATTCACGGTGATGCGATCGGCTCCCGTGACGGTCGCCAGCAATCCTCCGCCGGCAAGCAGGACTTCGTGGCGATGGCCGAACATGTCCGGATAGTCGTCCCACGAGCCGCGCATGTGGCGATCGCCGCACACGTCGCGAGACAGCGTGCCGCCGAACAGGACATTGATCTCCTGCATGCCGCGACAGATCCCGAACACCGGCTTGCCGCGCTCGATCATCCGCGCCGCGAGTTGCAGCGCGACCTCGTCGCGACCGTCGTCGGTGGCGTCGTCCCTGCCGTCGTCCTGCAGCGTCGGCGTGCCTCCGTACCGGGCAGGGGACACGTGCGAACGCGACCCGGTCAGCAGCAGCCCATCGAGCACGCTCGCCACCGTCGCAACATCGACGGCATCCGGCACCGCTGGGACGAGCAGCACCGACCCGCCGGATACTTCGGTCAGGGGGCGGACGAACCGCGTCGCGACCGCCTGTACCGGCCGGCCGGCGACATCGTTGCAGCACATCACGCCGATGACGGGGCGGCGGCACACGATCAATGTCCCCGGGGCGCGGATGTAGCGCGGTCGCGCGTGCGAACGTGGATCGGCGCGCACACCGCTTCCGGCTGCAACACCTCGCTGTCGGGAGGTACATCCGACAACAGCCACACATTGCCGCCGATCACGGACCGTGCGCCGATCGTCACGCGGTCGAGGATGGTCGCCCCCGCATAGATGACGACGTCGTCCTCGACGATCGGGTGCCGCGCATAGCGATCGCGCGGCGCGGTGGCGATGCCGGCGCGGGCCCCCAGCGTGACATGCTGATACAGGCGTACCCGTGAACCGACGATTGCGGTTTCGCCGATCACGACCCCGGTGCCGTGGTCGACGAACAATCCGTCGCCGATCGTCGCGCCCGGATGGATGTCGATACCCGTCTTCGTGTTCGCGAGTTCGGAGATGATGCGCGCGCTGATCGGCGCGCCAAGTTGATATAGTTCGTGCGCGATCCGGTAGTGCAGGCTCGCGATCGCGCCGGGATAGCAGAGCAGCACTTCGTCGACGCTGCGCGCGGCGGGGTCCCCGACGAAGGCGGCCTCGACATCCGCGTCGACCCGACGGCGGATCTCGCCGAGTGTTCCGGCGAACAGCCGTACGACGGTGGCGGCTTGGTCGTCGCCGAAGCAGGCCTCGGTCTCCGCCTGCCAATAAGCGAATTCGGAGCGTAGTTCCCGTTCCAGATCGGCAAGCGCGGCGATCAGCTTGGCGGCGACGAAGCCGTCCTCGGCCGCGATGTCGCCCCGGAAGTCGCCCAGGCGCCGCGGATAGAGCGCCGCGGACAGCAGTTCGACCACGCGTTCGAGTGCCCGCCGCGTCGGGAAGCTGTCGACCCGACGGGTATCGTCCTGCCGCTCCCGCCACGACGTCCGCGCGGCGCGCAAAGCGTCTACGGCATCGCCGATCGGCGAGTCGATGCCACCCTGGGACATGATGATGTGCGGCTTGGCGAGCGACATTGTGCACCTCCGCCGACGATCATATCCTACCAGCCTACTAGGAATTGCTAGAATTGCTTGTCGGGACGCAAGCTGCGGTTCGCGCCGCACGCGTCGAGCCGGTCACATTGCCGCTGCTGCCCGTCGCGCGTCCGCAGGCTCGCCCGCGCGACGAGCGCCGTCGTCACCCCGAACTCGGGTCTGCCCGGCACCAGTGGATAGAAGCCGAGCGCACCGAAGACGTACCATGCGGACATCGCGCCGGCATCGTCGTCCGGGTCGATCTCGACAGCCTGATGCTGATCTTTGGGCTTCCCTGCGCCGACGTTGTTCGCGCGAGCTTGATATTACTAGCCGAGGTTACAGCCTTTGCCCCCATACCTCCTATGGCCGAGATCTTCGCACCAGTCGTTCAAAGACCGTACGACAATCTTAGGTATCCGAAGCGGCCCGGGACGTCATAGGTGGTAGGATCGTAATTGTTCAGGCTGCAGCTGAAGCATGCCGGCGGATCCTTGTCGAAGACGTTGTTAATACCGGCTGTTAGGGCGAAGCGACTGTCCATCCAGCTTGGCCGCAGCTGCAACTGGACGTCGCCGTAAAACCTGCTGTCCAGTCGCGTGCCGTTTTGTATCTCCACGATATTGTCAATATACCGCCCGGTGACGCTCGCACTGATCGGGCCGATTGCCCAGTCGATCGTCGCCTGTCCCTTGAAGTGCGGGTAGGCCTGGTCCGGGCTGCCGCGCTCGGTGCCGGTGAAGTCGGTCGTCGTGGTACCTGCCGTTGCTGGCACGACCTCCGCATATTTTAGCAGGTAGTTGCCGCTCGCATATAGCCCGAAGCTGCCTGCGCCCGTCTCGGCCGAGCGCACATTGAAGGTAGCGTCGATGCCGCGCGTGCGGATGTCCCCGGTGTTCAGGAGAAGTCCGTTGATGGACTGGATGAACCCGTTGGGCGTGCGGCGTATGGCCGCGCAACTGAGCGCATCGCCGCTCTGGGCGCACCGGTTCAGCAGAACGTCGGCACCGATCGATGCGATCGCGCCGTTCACGCGAATGTCGTAGTAATTTACCTCTAGGCTCAGGGTCTTGGCGAAGCCTCCGCGCGCCCAGCCCGGACTGTAGACGCCGCCGAACGTGATGGTCCGTGCAGTTTCCGGCTGGAGCGCGGCATTGCCGCCGGTAAGCACGGGTAGCTGTCCACCCTGCGGCTCCTGGTAGCTGCCGTTGGCAGGCACGCCGTTCGCAGTACAATTCGTGCGGACCGTCGCCGATCCCTGATAAGCCGATCCCGCAACGTTGGTGCAAGGATCGGAGAGCGGCTGATCGAAGCGGGACTGCGCGCCGAACAACTCGCCGATGCTCGGCGCCCGAAGGCTCTCGGCATAAGCGCCGCGGAACAGCAGGTCGGCGACCGGCTTCCACAGCGCGCCGCCCGTCAGCGTAGTGTTCCCGCCGAACGTTGAGTAGTTCGAGTGCCGCGCCGCGCCGTTGAGTTCGAGCGACTGGAAGAACGGCACGCCTTTCAGCAGCGGGAGCCGCAGCTCGCCATAGACTTCGTCCACGTTGAACCTGCCGCGCGCTGCCTGCGCCGGGATGTCCGAGCCAAGGCCCGCCTGGATGATCGGATCGGGCGTGAAGCTGCCGAACTGGTCGCGATGTTCGAAGCCGAGCGCGACGCCAATCGGCCCGCCCGGTAGGTCGAACAGCTCGCCGGACACATTCACGGTATAATCCTGCAACCGCTGGCCGCTGCGTGACCGCTCGTCGAACGCGACAAAGGCAAGCATCTCCGGCGTGATTGACCCGGCGCCGCCGAAGATGTTGAACGGAACGCAGGATCCGGTGCACTGCGCGAGCGGCCCGAGCGCCTGCGCCAGGCGCGCGGCGTTGATGTTGCCGGTGAACAGCTGCTTGGCGTCGTTGAAGCCGAG
>DATLME010000218.1:0-2563 GCA_035537395.1 Sphingomonas sp.
CGGTCGATACCAAGGATGTCACGCGCTACGAGGCCGCAATGCTGAGCTACCTGCGCTCCGACAAGTCGGAAGTGCTGGCCAAGATCCGCGACACCAAGGCGCTCGACGACGACACGTCTTCGGCGCTCAAGGGTGCTCTGACCGACTTCGGCAAGCAGTTCGCGTAATCTCGGCAAATGGCATCGCTTAAGACCCTCAAGGGCCGGATCGCGTCGGTGAAGTCGACGCAGAAGATCACCAAGGCCCTCAACATGGTCGCCGCCGCCAAGCTGCGCCGGGCGACCCAGCGTGCCCAGGCGGGGCGGCCCTATGCGGAGCGATTGACTGCCGTGGTCGCCTCGATCGCCTCGCGGGTCACGCCTGGGCCGCAGAGCCCGAAGCTGCTGGCGGGCACCGGCAAGGACGACACCCACCTCATCGTGCTCGCTACCGGGGACCGTGGCCTGGCGGGCGCGTTCAACAGCAACATCGTCCGCGCCGCCCGCCGCAAGGCCGACGAACTGACGCAGCAGGGCAAGACGGTGCTGTTCTACATCGTCGGCCGCAAGGGCCGGCCGGTTATCCAGCGCGTTTACCCCAAGGGCATCATCGCCCAGCACGACACGACCGAGATGAAAGCGCCCGCCTATGCCGACGCGCAGGCGATCGCGACCGACCTCATCGACCGCTACACGACCGACGGGATCGACGTCGTCCACCTCGCCTTCGCCAATTTCCGGTCCACGCTGGTGCAGGAGCCGGTCGTCGAGCAGATCATCCCGGTCCGCGCCCCCGCCAACGATGCCGGCACGGCTCACGCGTCGCTGGCCGCAGTGGAATACGAGCCTGACGAGGAGGAGATCCTAGCCGACCTCCTGCCCCGCAACATCGCCATCCAGATCTATCGCGCCCTGCTCGAGAACCAGGCCGGCTTCTACGGCAGCCAGATGACGGCGATGGACAACGCCACCCGCAACGCCGGCGACATGATCAATCGCCTGTCGATCGCCTATAACCGCCAGCGGCAGGCCGCAATCACCACCGAGCTCGTCGAAATCATTTCCGGAGCGGAAGCTCTGTAGTTCCTGTTCCCCGGCGCAGGCCGGGGCCCAGGCGGCGCTCCCGCGCCGATCTTTGTTTTAGGACTGGACCCCGGCGTGCGCCGGGGGACAATATGTTAAAGCGCTTCGGCGCCCGAGATGATCTCGACGAGTTCGGTGGTGATCGCCGCCTGGCGCTGGCGGTTGTACTGGATGCTGAGGCGGTTGATCATGTCGCCCGCGTTGCGCGTGGCATTGTCCATTGCGGTCATCTGGCTGCCGTAGAAGCCGGCCTGGTTCTCCAGCAGCGCGCGGTAGATCTGCACCGCGATGTTGCGCGGCAGCAGCGCGGCGAGGATGTCCTCCTCGTCCGGCTCATACTCGACCGCGGCGGCGGACACGGGGGCGCCGGCGTCGTTGGCGGCGGCAGGCCGGACCGGGATGATCTGGTCGACCGTCGGCTCCTGCGCCAGCACCGAGCGGAAGTTGGAGTAGGCGAGGTGGGCGACGTCGAACTGGCCGCTTTCGAACCGCTCGATGATCTCGGCGGCGATCGCCTGCGCCTCGGCGTAGGTCGGGTTCTTCATCTCCGACGTGTCGAACTGGCCGACGATCATGCCGGGGTAGAAGCGCTGGATCACCGGCCGCGCCTTGCGCCCGACGAGATAGAACTGGACCTGCCGCCCCTGCGCGATCAGCTCGTCCGCGGCTCGGCGGGCAGCGCGGACGATGTTGGTGTTGAACGCGCCCGCGAGACCGCGATCGCCGCTCGCAACCACGATCAGGTGGCGCTGCTCGGCACCCGTACCCGCGATTAGCTTGGGGCTCTGCGGGCCGACCGTGATGCGGCTGGCGAGGCTCGACACCACATCGGATAGACGCGCGGAGTAGGGTCGGCCGTTCTCCGCATTGCTCTGCGCCCGGCGCAGCTTGGCCGCTGCGACCATCTTCATCGCCTTGGTGATCTTCTGCGTCGACTTCACCGAGCCGATGCGGATCTTGAGGGCTTTAAGCGATGCCATCCGTTATCTCTCATTCCGTTCGTCCCGAGCGTAGTCGAGGGACGTGTCTCGAATACGCCCGACACGAACGGGAAGGGGTTAGGCGAACTGCTTGCCAAACGCCGTCAGCGCATCCTTGAGCGCCGCCGCCGTGTCGTCATCGAGCGCCTTGGTGTCGCGGATCTTCGCCAGCACCTCCGGCTTCTCGCTCCGCAGGTAGCTCAGCATCGCCGCCTCGTACCGCGTCACGTCGCGGGTCTCGACCGGGTCGATGAACCCCTGCGTTCCGGCGTAGATCGACGCGACCTGCTCCTCGATCGGCATCGGCTGGAACTGCGGCTGCTTCAGGAGCTCGGTCAGCCGCGCGCCGCGGGCCAGCAGCTTCTGCGTCGACGCGTCGAGGTCCGAACCGAACTGGGCGAACGCCGCCATCTCGCGGTACTGCGCCAGCTCCAGCTTGATGGAGCCCGCGACCTTCTTCATCGCCTTCGTCTGCGCGGCCGAACCCACCCGGCTGACCGACAGGCCGACGTTGATGGCCGG
>DATLME010000219.1:0-7971 GCA_035537395.1 Sphingomonas sp.
GGTCCGCGCCTCGATCATCGCCAGCATCGTCGCATTGTGCCGGCCACCGCCCGCGACCAGCAGTCGCGTCGGTCGCGCCGGGAGCTGCGTCAGGGCCAGGGCGACGGTGGCCGCGGTGAACGCGGTGAGCGTCGCGGCGCCGTCGGCGGGCGACAGGCCGCGCGCCGGCTGGATCGTGAAATCGCTGCGGTCGAGCGACTTGGGCGGCGGAAGATCGAACCACGGATTGTCGAGCATGGCAGTCAGCACGGTCTCGTCGACCCGGCCGCTCGCCGCGAGTGCGCCGCCGGCGTCGTACCGTGCCCGGGTCTCGGTCTCGACCCAGGTGTCGATCAGCCCGTTGGCCGGTCCGGTATCGAACGCGATCAGCGCGCCACCTTCGCCGACAAAGGTGATGTTCGCGACGCCGCCGAGGTTGAGCACCGCGACCGGCCTCGCCAGGTCTGCCACCAGCGCGGCATGATAGACCGGGAGCAGCGGCGCCCCCTGCCCGCCGGCAGCGACGTCGGCCGAGCGGAAGTCCGAAACCACCGTGATCCCGGTTGCCGCCGCCAGCGCTGCGCCGTCCCCGATCTGCCAGGTCCAGCCGCGGTCGGGGCGGTGCGCGACGGTCTGCCCGTGATAGCCGATGACGTCGATGTCGGCAGCGTCGACCTGCGCCTCGCGGAGCAGCTTCTGCACCGCCAGCGCATGGATGCGCATGCTGAGTTCGGCAGCCTCCACGATCGGCGGACTGGCGCGGGGCCGGTCGAACGTCAGGGCGAGCGAGGTCGCCTCGGCGAGCTGCGCGCGCGCGGCGTCCGAATAGGGCTCGGCCCAGAATGCGACCGGACGTGTTTCCCTCTCGCCGTCGGTGTCGATCAGCGCTGCATCGACGCCGTCGAGCGAGGTTCCCGACATCAATCCGATCGCGAGCATCACCAATCTCCTGCCTGCTTCTACTCACGGCGCGGGCGCGAGATTGCAAGCGCTGGAAAAAACCGGCGGACGCGCCTATGTGACCGCGCTCCCATGGCAACGATACTCCCAACCCCGCCGAAAATCGGCATGGTCTCGCTCGGCTGTCCGAAGAACCTCGTCGACAGCGAGCGGATCCTGACTCAGCTACGCAGCGACGGCTACCAGATGTCTCCCGATTACGCGGGTGCAGACGTGGTGCTCGTCAACACCTGCGGGTTTCTGGATTCGGCGAAGGAGGAAAGCCTCGAGGCGATCGGCGAAGCCATCGCCGAGAATGGCCGCGTCATCGTCACCGGCTGCATGGGCAAGGAGGCCGAGGCGATCCGCACGCGCTTCCCCCAGGTACTGGCGATCACCGGGGCGCACGAATATGAGCAGGTCGTCGGTGCGGTGCATGACGCGGCGCCGATCCCGCCCTCCGCGTTCCTGAACCTCGTGCCCGATGCGGGGCTGAAACTGACCCCGCGGCATTACAGCTATCTGAAGATCTCGGAAGGCTGCAACCATCGCTGCGCCTTCTGCATCATCCCGTCGCTGCGGGGCGATCTCGTCAGCCGGCGCCCCGATGCGATCCTTCGCGAGGCCGAAAAGCTGGTCGCGGCGGGGACCAAGGAACTGCTGGTGATCAGCCAGGACACGTCGGCCTACGGCGTCGACATGCGGCATTCCACCTGGCCGCTGAAGTCGGGGGGCACGGTTCGCGCGCACATGACCGATCTGGCGCGCGAACTGGGGCGGATCGCGCCGTGGGTACGGCTCCATTATGTCTATCCCTATCCGCATGTGGACCAGGTCATCCCGCTGATGGCCGAGGGGCTGGTGCTCCCCTATCTCGACATCCCGTTCCAGCATGCCGCGCCTGCGGTGCTCAAGCGGATGAAGCGCCCTGCGAACGACGCCAAAGTGCTCGAACGCATCCGCGGCTGGCGCGCGGTCGCGCCCGATATCGCGATCCGTTCGACCTTCGTGGTCGGCTTTCCCGGCGAGACCGAGGCGGACTTCCAGTATCTGCTCGACTGGCTCGACGAGGCGCAGCTCGACCGGGTAGGCGCGTTCCGCTTCGAACCCGTCGAGGGTGCGTCGGCCAATGCACTGCCCGACCAGGTTCCCGAGGCGGTGAAGGAAGAGCGCTACGCGCGGATCATGGAAAAGACCGCGGCGATCTCGACCGCCAAGCTCTATGCCAAGATCGGGCGCACGCTCGACGTGATCATCGACGCGGTCGACGAGGATGGCGGTGCTACCGGCCGGTCGGAGGCAGATGCTCCGGAAATCGACGGCGAGGTGTTCCTGCGCGATGCGGGTCATCTGACGCTCGGCGATATCGTGCCGGTGACGATCGAAGATGCCGACGAGCACGACCTCTACGGGGTGCCTGCCTAGTCCCTCCGGGACCTATTCGCTGGCGGATGCAGCGAGGATCTCGCCGATGGTCGTCGCGGTGACGCCGAGGTCGCGCAGGCGGGCAAACATCCGGTCCCACCATTGCCAGAAGGCGCGGAGATCGTCGGCGTCGCGGACATAGGGCGTGTGGCCCGGCATCAGCGACGGCGAGTGGAACGAGAAGCTGAGCAGGCGGTCGCCCTCGCCTACTGCGACCGTGACCGCCTCGAGCGCGTCGTCGATCGGCATGTCTTCGGGCGTCAGTGCAACCCGCTGCAACAAGCCGGTTCGTGCAGCGATGCCGCGCCCGTGCGGCACTCGCCCGAGCGCATCGTATAGCCGAGGCCCGAACCGGCGGGTGGCACCGGTGAAGACCGTCGTCAGCGGGAGTTCGATGATTTGGCCGCTGCGAAATGCGGCACTGCCGACCTGGGTGAAATCGGGGCCGAGATCCGCGGAATAGTCGTAGCGGGCTCGCATCGAGCTATCGATGCGGTAGCCCCGAGCCGCGAGCAGCGCGAGGGTTTCCGGGCCGATGCCGTACCGGCCCGCGCGATAGACCCGAGGCGATCGGCCGAACACACTGCGCAACAGGGCGGTGAGCGCGTCGAGCTTGGCGGCTTCGAGCGCGTGGGGGAGATTGCCGGGATAGCTGTCCCCCGGCGCGGGCGGCGCATAGGGCGGCGTGACCCAGGCATGGAGCTGGGCGCCGATCTCGCTGGTGGAATCGTCCAGCGCCGTTCCCAGCATGTCGAGAATGCGGGGATCGCTCGCGACGGGATGATCGACCATGCAAGCGAGCCCGGTACCGTAATCCGCAAACCGGCGGTGCGCACCCGGGAAGGCGGCGAGGGCCGTGGTGGCACGATTGCGCGGGTCGAGTGGCGCTCGCCAGTCGAATTCCTCCTCGACATCGACGAACACGAGAAAGCGGGTGCCGAAGGAGTCGGGCCAGGCGATCCGGCTGCCCGGGGCGGGCGCCGGCACCCGGTACGGCGGTACGTTCAATTGGCCGCTCGCTCCCGCCGCTCGTCCTGCGCCGCCGGTAGGTGGAGCGTCAGCCGCTCGTCGCCGATCGCGAGCGCGCCACCGAGTTCAGTCGCGAGATTGCGTGCCAGCCGCAGCGCGAAGCCGGTGCCGAGCAGCGGCGCGCCGTCCTCGACGGGATCGCCGTCGCTCTCCGCGGGATCGTCGCCATGGGTCGCGAGCGCGGCCGGGCGATCGAACAGGATCGCGACCTCCCCTTCCCCGCCGGGCACGACCGCGACCCCGATCCGCTCGTCGCGGCCGGCCAGGGCGACCAACGTCGCGAGCAATCGGGACAGCAGCCGTTCGAGCGCGCGATCGTCGGCAAGCACCGTCGCCGCCCCCGCCGGTTCGATCGCTACCGCCGCGCCTCGCAGCGCCAGCAAGGGCGCGAGATCGTCGACGATCCGGTCGAGCAGCGGCTGCAACGCTACCGCCATCGGCCGCAGTTCGAGCGCCCGGCCCTCGATCCTCGCCGCCGTATCGAGATCGTCGATGGCCGCTATGAGGCTGGTGGCCTGATCGCGGATGACCACTGCGCGGTCGCGGTAGACCGTCGGCACCGGCCCGAGCAGTTGCGATTCGATCAGTTCGGCAAAACCGGCGATCGCGTTGGTCGGGGTGCGCAGCTCGTGGACCAGTTGCCGGAGGGAATCGGCTGAATCCTGCCGCGTTCCGCCACGGTCGGCATGTTCGTCGATCCGGGGCCGGCGCGCGGTGGCGCGCAGCCCAAGGAAGCGACCGGTGCGGTCGTCGAAGGCCGGCGTACCCGACACCCGCCAGGATCCCGCCGCATCGGACCTGCCCTCCACGTCGAGGCGTGCATCGGCGAAGCGCGACCGCCGACGCAAGGCCCCGCTCATCACCGCATCGACGCTGACGACGCCCTGACGCACCACATGTCCGAGCGACAGGCCGATCAGCGCGCCCGGTGCGACGCCGTCGACCCATGTCACGATGCCGTTGGCGTCCGTCGAGAAGCGGAAGGTTGCCGCATGGGCGACGGTTGGTGCGGCCTCGGCCACCGCGCCGGTTTCGCCCCCGCGCTGGCGGTTGAACGCGTCGATGCGGGCGACCAGATCCGCGATCTCGAAGCGCGCCGGCTCCGCGGGGGTAGCGGGCTCCTGCGCCTGACGAAGGGCCTCCGCGACGAGCGGCAGCCCGCGCGCGATCTCGCCCAGCGCGACGAACGGCGTCGCGCTGCGTGGCGTGTCCGCCGCCGGGGCTGGCACCTCCGCCGGTGCAGGTGCAGGTGCAGGTGCAGGGACCTGATCATTGGCAGGCGCGAGGTTGGGCAGCGCGAAATCGGTCGACCCGAAGCTTTCCAGCGCGCGGACCACCTCCGCCGGAAGATCGCGGCGGTGGCGCAGTACCGAGCGCGTCTCGGGCGACAATCGCGCGAGCATCGCGATCCACTCGTCGGCGGCAAGGGTGGCGGTGCGCAACACCGGGGCGGCAATCGCCAGCCGATCCTCGGCGAAAAAACCGACCAGTGCCGCGCCGGGATCGGCGAAGGCGAGCGCGCGTGCACTCGCCGCCCGGATCTCAACAGGAACCGCCTGGCGCAGCATGCGCAGCCGCGCGATCGCGGGCTCGACTGCCGCGACGCGCCCGCGCCCGACCAGATCGACGAGCTGACGCCACGTCGCCTGCGCGCCGATCCCGCTTGTCGCGTCGGCGGAAAGCACCGTGTTGAGGCTATCGTCGAAGCGCAATGTCACCTCTACGCGGCACCGGTGATCGGCACGCTGCGGCAAATCCTTAACCCGCCGAGCGACAATGCGAAACGACAGAAATCACGCCGTCGCAATGTGGGACAATTGCGTTTGCCCGCAATTTTCTTATCAGGGTGACAACGTGGACAAGCCGATCGGCAGGCGTCCGGGGGTATCGTGCAATGGCTTTCGACCGTATCGACCGTCAGATCCTGTCGCTTCTGCAAGAAGACGGGCGAATGACCAATGTCGACCTCGCGGAGCGGGTCGGCCTCACTGCGCCGCCGTGTCTGCGCCGAGTGCGGGCGCTGGAGGAAGGCGGGGTGATCCGCGGCTATCACGCCGATCTCGACGCGGCGAGCCTCGGCTATCCGATCACGGTGTTCGCGATGGTGTCGCTGCGCAGCCAAGCGGAGCATGACCTTGCCGCATTCGAGGCGCATGTCGCCAAGATCCCCGAAGTGCGCGAGTGCCACATGCTCAACGGCGAGATCGACTTCATCCTGAAGATCGTCGCGGCCGATCTGAAGGGGTTTCAGGAAATCCTGACCACGCACCTCACCCCCGCACCCAACGTCGCGAGCGTGAAAACGTCGCTGACGATCCGTACCGCAAAGGCGGTGTCGGGGATCCCGGTGAAGCCGGACTGAGCCCCGCGCCTTCGCGCGGCTACTCGGCCGCCTCGTCCTGCGCCTCGAGCAATCCGACGCCCTGCCCATAGCGCGCGAGCGCCTCGACCGGCTGAACTTCCTCGATCTCGCGTGCCCCCGTCTCTATGTTGAGATCGCGAAACTTACGTGCGCTGACGAGCGCCCGGCTCTCGAAGCTGCTGACGAAGCTGTTGTAGTTGTTAACCGCCGAGGTCAGCCCGCCTCCGACCTTGCGCAGATCACCCGCCGCCTTGGCGAGACGATCGTAGAGCTCCTTGCCGAGTTCGCCGATCCGCCGTGCCTCGTCCGCCAGCTTCTCCTGCCGCCATACCGCCGACACCGTACGCGCGATCGCGATCAGGTTCGTCGGGGTCGCGAGCAGGACGCGCTTTTCGAAGGCGAAATCCCACAGCGTCGGATCATGTTCGAGCGCCGCCGACAGGAAATGCTCGCCGGGCACGAACATGATGACGTAGTCGGGCGCGTCCTTGAACTGGCTCCAATAAGCCTTGTTGCCGAGGCCGTTGACATGGGTGCGCATCGACGTGGCGTGCAGGCCGAGCCCGCGTAGCCGCTCGGCCTCGTCAACCGCGCCGAAGGCATCCTGATACGCGTTGAGCGAAACCTTGGCGTCGATCACCAGCGCGCGCCCACCCGGCACCCGGATGATCGCGTCGGGGCGCAGCCGCCCGCCTTCGTCGCCGCCCGAGATGCTCACCTCGGTCTGGAAATCGGTGTGTTCGCTGAGCCCGCACGTCTCCAGCACGTTCTTCAACTGCTGTTCGCCCCAGCGCCCGCGCGACTTGGGCGCGTTGCGGAGCGAGTTGACGAGCTTCGCCGCTTCGGTGCTGACCTTCTCCTGACCGAGCCGCATCTGCTCGATCTGGCCCTTCAGCTCGCTGAACGCACCCTTGCGCTCGGTCTCGACCTTGCCGACCGCTTCCTCATAGCGTTGCAGCCGGTCGCTCACCGGCTGGAGCATCGACTTGAGGTTCTGCCCCGCCGTCTCCTCCGATTGGCGGAACCGGGCGTCGGCGCGATCGAGAAAGCTGCGCTGCGCCTCGCCGAGAAGCTTGTTGGCGACTTCGCCGAATTGCGCGGTCATCGCCTCGCGCGCCTGCTTTAGCTCGGCGAGCGTCGCCTGATGCGCGGCGGCGCGTTCGGCGGTCTGCGCCCGTAGTGCCGCAAGCTCCTGCATCGCATCGTTGCGCTCGCGCTCGACCGCGTCGCGCGCGCTGCGGACCAGGTCGGCGTCGGCGGCACGGCTCTGCGCCACCGCGAGATCACTCGCGAGCGCGGTCGCGCGGCGTCCGGCCACCAGCCACCCGATCGCGAGACCGGCAAGAAGCGCCAGTAGCGCGGCAACCAACAACTCGATCACGATGACTCCCCGAACGATCAACGCGCGGAACATAGATTGAACATGCGCGCAGGAACAGAGGGTAGTTGCCCCGCAGGCATCCTGCGGTAGACAGCATGATGCTTACCGACATCGAGATTTCGCGTGGTGCCGTGCTCCGGCCGATCCAGCAGGTCGCCGACCGGGCGGGGATCCCCGCCGCGGCGATCGAGCCCTATGGCCGCCACAAGGCAAAGATCGACGTCGGGGCGCTGGGCGACGTCGATGCAGGGGGCAAGCTGATCCTCGTCACCGCGATCAATCCGACACCCGCGGGCGAGGGCAAGACTACTACCTCGGTAGGCCTCGCCGACGCGCTCGAGCGGATCGGCAAGCGCACCATGCTGTGCCTGCGAGAGCCGTCGCTTGGCCCGTGTTTCGGCACCAAAGGCGGCGCGGCCGGCGGCGGCTATGCGCAGGTGGTGCCGATGGAGGACATCAATCTCCATTTCACCGGCGATTTCCACGCGATTACCAGCGCACACAATCTGCTTGCAGCGATGATCGACAACCATGTTCATTGGGGCAACGCGCTGGACATCGACGTCCGCCGGATCGTCTGGCGTCGCGTGCTGGACATGAACGATCGCGCCCTGCGCGACATCGCGCAATCGCTCGGCGGCCCTGCCAATGGCTATCCACGCGAATCGGGCTTCGACATCACCGTCGCCTCCGAGGTGATGGCGATCCTCTGCCTCGCCGAGAACCTCGCCGACCTGGAAGCGCGGCTTGGCCGGATCGTCGTCGCCTATACCCGCGACCGTCGCCCGATCACCGCACGCGATCTGAAGGCGGATGGCGCGATGGCGGTGCTGCTCGCCGAGGCGATCAAGCCGAA
>DATLME010000220.1:0-6293 GCA_035537395.1 Sphingomonas sp.
CGCGGTGACAGTTGCGCCGCGCAACATCCCCGACGATCTGCTCCGCGCGATCGGCGCCAATGGCGGCGTGGTCATGGTCAACGTCTACCCCGCCTTCATCTCGACCGCGTGGCGCGCCTGGGATGCGGCGCGCACCGCTCACGCCAAGTCGATCGGGGTGCCCGCCGACGCTTATGGCGACCGCGCTCCCGTGCCGCTCGCCGCCTGGGACGCCGCGCATCCGGAGCCGGTGGTGACCGCCGGCGATGTCGCCGACCATGTCGATCACATCGCTCGCGTCGCGGGGCGCGACCATGTCGGCGTCGGTGGCGATTACGACGGCATCGGCGGCACCGGCCCGGCCGGCATGAAGGGGGTCGACGGCTATCCGCTGCTGTTCGCGGAATTGGCGCGGCGGGGCTGGAGCGACGCCGATCTCGCCAAGCTCGCGAGCGGCAACGTCCTGCGCGTGATGACCGCGGTCGAGAAGGTTGCGGCATCGCTCGCCGGAGAGAAGCCGGCCGACGCGATCGCGATCGGCTCGCGCTAGACGCGTCAGGGCTCGACCGCGACCGCCGCCTCTTCGCGATCTACCGGCAGCGGCTCGACCTTGCGCAGGATCAGCGCGACCGCCAGCGCCGCTGCTCCCAGCATCAGGCAGAACCCGGCGACACCGGGCCAGCCAGCCCGGGTCCAGGCGACCCCGCCCGCCGAGCCCAGCACGCTCGATCCGAGATAGTAGAAGAACAGGTAGAAGGCGGTAGCCTGCCCGCGATTGGCGATCGCGCGCCGCCCGACCCAGGCGCTCGCGATCGAGTGCGCGCCGAAAAACCCGGCGGTGGCGACGCCGATGCCCGCGATCACCAGCCACAAGGAGCCGGCGGCGGTCAGCGCGACCCCGGCGAGAAGCAGCAGGATCGGCACCGGGAACACGGTGCGCCGACCGATCCGCCCTGCCAGCGCCCCGAACCACGCCGAACTCGCCGAACCGACGCTGTAGAGCAGGAACACCGCCCCCGCCGCCGCCTGGCTCAGCGAATAGGGCGGCGCGAGCAGGCGGAAGCTCACATAATTGTAGATCGTGACGAACACGCCCATCAACAGGAACGCTTCCGCATAGAGCAACGGCAAAGCGGCGTCGCCGAACAGGGCGCGCGCACCGCCGAGCACGTCGCGCCCGGTTCGCGTCGCGACGAAGTTGCGCGACGGTGGCGCCAGCCGCCGGAACGCCTCGGCCATCGCGAGCCCGGCGACGCCGACCGTCGCAAGCGCCCAGCGCCACCCTGCGACATCGGCGACCAGGCTCGCGATCAGCCGTCCCCCCATCCCGCCGAGCGCGCTGCCCGCGATATACAGACCCATCGCTGCACCGACCGACGCGGCGTCGACCTCCTCGGCGACATACGCCATCGCCACCGCCGGCACCCCGGCGAGCGCCACCCCGGTCAACACCCGCAACGCGAGCAGCGCGCCCCAGCCCGGCGCCGCGGCCGCGACGATCGTCAGCGCACCTGCCGCGATCATCGCCGCCACCATCACCGGGCGCCGGCCGGCGCGGTCGCTCAGCACGCCGGCGAACAGGATCGCGACCGCGAGCGGCCCCGTCGCCAGCGACACCGCAAGCGACGCCGCCTCGGCGCTCAGCGCATAGTCGCCCGCTAGCAACGGCAGCAGCGGCTGGACCGCATAGAGCAGCGAGAAGGTCGAAAATCCCGCGAACAGCATCGCAGCGGTCAGCCGGCGATAAGCCGCGCTGCCCGCTGCGAGCGGGTCGCTCATGCTGCCGACGCCAGCCGCTTGTAGTAGTGGAACAGGAAATACCGCGCGGCGGGCTGCCAGTCCTCGCCGCCGTCCCGGTCCGCCGCGATCGGACCGACGCTGCGCAAATAGCTCCAGCGCTGCTCGGTCTGGCGAAACACCAGCCGAAAGGTGCCGACCGCGATCAGTTCCCGCCCCGCTTCGCCTTGCTGCGCGAGCAATGCGCGCTCCGACATCGCGGTCGCGCCCAGCTTGACCACGATCGCATCGGCGGCGGGGATGTCCTCGTCGCGCGGCCCGCCAAACCGCTGCTGGGCAGCCTGCTTGCTGATCCCGAGTAGCGCGCCTACCTCGACCCAGCTCATCCCTGCGCGCCGGCCCGCGTCGATCCAGTCGCCCAGCGTCTGCCGGCTCTCGTCCGCGATGATGTGCGCAGCGACGATCATCCGCGCATATTCCTCCTTCCGGTCGCCCTCGAACCGCGCAAAGGCGCTGTCGTGCCAGGCGAGGCCGAGTGCGCGGGCAAGGTCGCGCAGGCGTTGTTCGTGGGAAACGGTCATGGCGTTCTCGTCAATCGCGGGTTGACGTTCAATCGATCGGCGGGTGCAGGCGTTCCGTCAAGTCGATCCGAAGCCGCTCAGGAATCCCGCGACGTTCGCGCCCAGCGCATCGACCGCATAGCCGCCCTCCATGATGATCGCGGTCGGCCATCCGCACGCCGCGATGTCGCCTGCGAGGATCGCGTAATCCTCGGTCTGGAGCCCGAACGCGGAGATCGGATCGCCGTGCCAGGTATCCGCGCCGAAGCTGACGATCAGCGCGCCCGGCGCGAACCGCGCAATCGCGTCGAGCGAGCGCGCCTGGGCATCGCGGAAGGCAGGTAGCGCGGTGCCGTGCGGCAGGGGCAGGTTGAGCGTGGTGCCGACGCCGTCGCCCTCGCCGATTTCGTCGGCATGCCCCCAATAGAATGGATAGTCGCGTACGGGATCGGCGTGGACCGACGCGAAGAACACGTCGCTCCGGGTCAAGAAGATGTCCTGGGTACCGTTACCGTGATGATAGTCGATGTCGAGGATCGCGACCCGGTCGATCCCGGCGTCGCGAGCCGCCTGCGCGGCGATCGCGGCGTGGTTGAGGTGGCAATAACCGCCGCAATAGTCGCGCCCCGCATGATGCCCGGGCGGACGGGTCAGCGCGAACGCCGCAGGATCGCCTGCCAGCACAGCCTCCACCGCGGCGATCGCGCATTGCGCACTCGCATAGGCGGCGGTCCAGGTGTCCGCGGTGATCGGCGTGGTCGCATCGAACGCGTGCGCACCGAGCATCGCGTCGATTCGCGACAACGCGAGCGGCCGGCGCCCCCGGATCGGAAACGCATAGGGGATCGCATCCCCCGCACGTCCCGCGCCGCGCCACAGCGTCGGCGCCGCCTGCAGGAAGTCGAGATAGATCGGGTCGTGCACCGCGGCGATCGGCGCCAGCCCGCGATCCGCTGGCAGCTCGGTCGCGCCGATCGCGGCCACGATCGAATCGAGCCGCGTCGGGGTTTCGGCATAGGGCGCGAAGCCGCCATTGTGCAGTTCGAGCGCGGGCGCGTGTCGGCGCTGCGCGGGATCGTGGAACATCCGCACCGCGCTGCTACGCCTCGGCCCGCGCGAGCGCGTCCGCGATCAGCCGCCGCGAATTGTCGACGCCGTAGAGCGCGATGAACGTGCCCATCCGCGGCCCCTGCGACGAGCCCAGCAGGGTTTCGTACAACGCCTTGAACCAGTCGCGCAGTTCGGCGAAACCGCCGGTCTTGCCGATCTCGTAGACGATCGTCTGGATTTCTTCCGCGCCAGCACCGGGAGGCAGCGCCGCAAGGTCGGCATCCAGCCGTTGGAGCGCCGCGATCTCGACTCCCCCGGGTGCACGGCGCTGCAAGGTCGGCACCACGAAGTCGCGCGCATAGGCGAGCGCGTAACCGATCAGCCGGTCGAGCTCGGGCTCGCTCTCGGGGGTCGCATCGGGCACGTAGTTGCCGAGATAGCCCCAGACCTGCTCGCGCGTCGCGTCACCCATCACCCCGACAAGGTTGAGCAGCAGCCCGAAGGTCACTGGCAGCGTCGCTGCGGGCACCTTGCCGTCATGAACATGGTGGACCGGATTGCCGAGCTTCTGCGCGACCGGCTGTTCGGCGTAGTTGCCGCGGAACTGCCAGTAATCGTCGATCGCGCGCGGGATCAGCCCGAGGTGAAGCGACTTCGCCTTTTTCGGCTCGCGATAGATGTAGAAGGCGAGGCTTTCGTCGGGGCCATAGGTCAACCACTGGTCGATCGACAGGCCGTTGCCCTTCGACTTCGAGATCTTCTCGCCCTTCTCGTCGAGGAACATCTCGTAGTTGAAGCCTTCGGGTGGTCGGCCGCCGAGCACCCGCGCGATCTTCGACGACTGGATCACCGAATCGATCAGGTCCTTCCCCGCCATCTCGTAGTCGACCCCGAGCGCGACCCAGCGCATCGCCCAATCGACCTTCCATTGCAGCTTGGCGCGGCCGCCGAGTATCGATTGCTGGACGCGCCCGCCGCCCGCGACGCTGGTGTCGTCGAAGGCGATGATCCCCGCCTCGGCGTCGATCACCTCGATCGGCACCTGCAGCACGATCCCCGTCGCCGGGCTGATCGGCAGCACCGGCGAATAGGTCGCGCGCCGTTCGGCGCGCAGCGTCGGCAGCATGACATCCTGGATTCCCTGGTACGCGCGCAGCACGCCCTTCAGTGCCTCGTCGAAGCTGCCATCGGCATAGCGTTCGGTCGACGACACGAATTCATAGTCGAATGCGAATCGATCGAGGAATTCGCGCAGCAGCGCGTTGTTGTGCGCGGCGAAGCTGTCATGGGTGCCGAACGGATCGGGGATCCGGGTCAGCGGCTTGCCGAGATGCTCGGCCAGCATCTCGCGGTTGGGGACGTTCTCGGGCACCTTGCGGAGCCCGTCCATGTCGTCCGAGAACGCGATCAGCCGGGTCGGCTGGTCGGACAGCGTGTGGAACGCGTTGCGGACCATCGTCGTCCGCAGCACTTCGTTGAACGTGCCGATGTGCGGCAGTCCGGACGGCCCATAGCCCGTCTCGAACAGGATCGGCGCACCGCCCGGCTTGCCGTCGGGGTAGCGCTTCAGCAGCTTGCGCGCCTCCTCATAGGGCCAGGCCTTGGAATCGAGTGCGGCGGAGCGGAGGTCGTCGGTCATCCCGCCGTCCCTAACGACGCGGGTAGCGCGCTGCTAGTCTCGCGCACGCCGTCCCTTCCGCCATGCCGGGCCCGTCCCGGCATCCACCGTGGCGCAAACCTGGTGCGAGCCAGATGGGGCGACGTGGACGGCGGAACGTGTCCGGCAGGGACGGCGGTAGCCCGACCATTTCCGTTTCCGCTTCGTTCCGCTAGTACGCGTGGCGTGACGCCCCCGCATCCCGCTCTTCCCCACCCCGCGCTTCACGCCAGCCATGGCGGCATCTGGCTCGCCACCGCGGACGAGACCCGCCAGTTGGGACGCGGCGAGGCGATCCGGATCGTCGCCGACACCCCCGTGCTGCTGCTCAATGCGCCGCTGATCGGGCAGCGGCTGGGCTATGCCGATCTGTCGGGGCTCGACCTGCTCGAACTCTACGCCTTCCTTCACCCCGCGCGCTTCGCGGTGCCGACCCCACGGGGGCTCGCGCGCGCGGTCGATCTCTCGCCGCCCGAGCGCGACGAAGATGTCGCCGCCTTTCTTCGCGAAGCCGCGGCGGCGCTGCTCGCGGTGCCGGCCGGCGACTGGCCCGAACGCGAGGGCGCCTGGTCGGCGGCGCAATCCCTTGCCCGGCTGCGCTGGCCCTGGGCGCAGGTGATCGGCCCGCTTATCCCCAAGCCGACCGTCGACGAACGCTGGCTGTTCTCGAAGCTGCCCGAATGGGAGGAACATGCCCCTCGCCCCGCTCCGCGGACCGTCACGATCGAACCCGGCGATGCCGAGCGCCGGCTGGTCGACCTGACCGGCGTTGGCGCCGAGCAACGCCTCGGCCAGCGCGCCTATGCGGCGGCTGCGGCTGCGGCGTTCGGCCCCCGGGCAATGCGCGATTCGCCCAATCTGGTGCTGGCCGAGGCGGGCACCGGCATCGGCAAGACGCTGGGCTATCTCGCCCCGGCCTCGCTCTGGGCCGAACGCGCGGGCGGCGCGGTGTGGATCTCGACCTTCACCAAGGCGCTGCAACGCCAGCTCAATCGCGAAACCGCGCGGCTCTATCCCGACGACGCCACCCGCAAGCAACGCGTCGTCACCCGCAAGGGACGCGAGAACTACCTCTGCCTGCTCAATCTGGAGGACGCGCTCCAGGGCGGGTTCCAGGGCCGCGCCGCGATCCTCGCGCATCTGGTCGCGCACTGGGCCGCGTTCAGCGCCGACGGCGACATGATCGGCGGCGATCTGCCCGGGTGGCTGCCGACGCTGTTCCGCCGCAACGGCCCCGCGGCGCTCACCGATCGGCGCGGCGAGTGCGTCTATGCGGGGTGCCCGCACTACCGCAAATGCTTCATCGAACG
>DATLME010000221.1:0-12748 GCA_035537395.1 Sphingomonas sp.
GCGGCACCGGTGGGGTGCCGCCGCGGATCGGCTATGTCGTCGACGTCCCGACGGATGCCGACGGCAGGACACCCAAGCTGAAGAAGCAGCGCGTGCTGCTGTTCGCGCGTCCCGTTTCGGGATCGCCGGGCCAGGTTCAGCTGGTCGGTACGGGCGGGCAATTCATCTGGACGGCTGCCGCCGATGCGCGGGTCCGGCGGATCGCGGCGGATGTGGTTGCGGCGGACGCACCTCCCGCGGTCACCGGAATCGGCAACGCGTTCCACGTTCCGGGGGCCTTGCCCGGGGAGGGCGAGACCCAGATCTTCCTGACGACGGCCGACAACCGGCCGGTTTCGCTTTCTGTGCTGCGTCGCCCTGGCGAGCCACCTCGCTGGGCGGTAGCCTTGAGCGAGATCGTCGACGAGGCCGCGGCCCCGCCGGCGCGTGATACGCTGCTGTGGTATCGGCTCGCCTGTGCGCTGCCCGCGGCATTGCCGGACCGCAGTACGGCGTCGCTCGAACCCGCCGAAGCCGCGATCGCGCGCGAGGACTATGCCTACATCCTTGCGGCGCTCGGCCGCTGTGGACGTACCGCCATCGTCAGTTGATCTCGAGCAACTGCCCGGTGGTCGAAGTTGCGGATTCGAGAAAGTCGATCGCCGCCTCGACCGCCGCCCGGCTCGCGGCCGGGGTGGCGAGCACCGCATTGATCCGCGTCGACGGTGCACGCTCGATCGCAAGCGGGACGATCGCTGCGCGGGCGAGCGCGAGCGTGATCGCCGGCCATTGCGGATCGAGCACGACGACGATCGACTCGCCGGTGGCGGCGCGCACCGTGGCGACGATGTCATCGTCCTGGGTGAGCACCAAGCGCATCAGCGGCGATACCGAACCAGGGTGATGCCGATCGACTCGCCTGCTTCGGCGATGGCCAGCTTCACGATCCTGACCATGACCTTCAGAACCCGTGGATCTGCCAGGAAGAGCGTTTCGCAAATATGATCCGCCACGCCCTCGATCAGCGTGAAATGAACTCCGGCGGGGAGCGCCCCCGTCGCAGCGTGCTTCAGGTCGAGATAATTCTTCGAGGCAGACAATGGCGTGTCGTGCTCGAACCGCCGCGGACACAGCAGATCGACCGTGATCGAAATGCGGAGCGGCTGCGGCAGGTGCGTCTCTTCCGAATAGATGCCAGTCAGGACCGGCACCTCGAGATCGTGCACTTCAAGCTGTAGGCTGTCTTCCATAGTGCGCCAGTAGCAGAAGCGACGTGCCGCGAAAGCCTGGCTTGCGTTCAGCGCCATCCCCGCTACGTCGCCCTGCCCGGCGCCTTGCCGGCTGACACAGGGATCCGTGTTTGATCGCGTTCGTGCCGCTCGCTACCGTCGCCTGCTCAACCGTGGATGCGCTGCTGGACCGCACCTTCGGTGCCGATCGGTTCGGCCGCACCGCGTACAAGGTGCGCGGCCAAGGTGCACCGATCCCACTCCTGAGCTTCGCCGCGCTCGATGGCACCACGCTGGTCGGGGCGATCCAGGCGTGGCCCGTGTCGTTTGCCACCGACGCGGGCGGTGTCGTCGACCTCGTGATGATCGGGCCGGTGGCAGTCGATCCAGCCCGGCAGGGTGACGGCATCGGACGAATGCTGATGACCGAGACCCTGCGTGCGGCGCAGGCGGAGCGTCTCGACGGGGGGATGATGTTGATCGGCGACCCCGACTATTATGAGCGGTTCTTCGGCTTCAGCGCGGATCGGACCGCCGATTGGCGGCTGCCGGGCCCCGTCGAGCGGCACCGCCTACTCGCGCGCGGCGACGCGGTCCCGGCGATCGCAGGCGTGCTCGGTCCTCGCTGAGCGGTCGGGGTGCGGTCCCGCGGTGCATGCCGGGCCTTTACGTCCGTACGCCCGCCACCTACGTCGCGGCTATGCCGATGGACGAGCTTCCCGATCTAGCGACGCTGAGCTTGGCCGAGATCGCCCGGCTGGTCGAGGAACGCCGCCTTCCCCCCGTCGACAAATGGAACCCGACGCATTGCGGCGACAGCGACATGCGGATCGCGCGTGACGGCACGTGGTACCATCAAGGTACGCCGATCGGGCGCGAGACGATGGTTCGGCTGTTCTCGTCGATCCTGCGCCGCGAAGCCGATGGCAGTTACGTGCTCGTCACTCCGGTCGAAAAGCTCGACATCGTCGTCGAGGATGTGCCCTTCGTTGCCGTCGAGATGAAGGCTGCCGGTGACGGCGCCGAGGCGACGCTGGCCTTTCGGCTCAACACCGGCGACCTGGTTACCGCCGATCGCGACCACCCGTTGCGGTTCGCTGCGGGCGACGACGGGCCGCGTCCCTATATCGCCGTGCGCGGCGGCATGGAGGCCGTGATCGCGCGATCGGTCTACTACGAATTGGCCGAACGCGCCGCACCGGGCGACCGCGGGGTTGCCGGAGTGTGGAGCGCGGGAACATTCTTTCCGCTCGAACCAGCCGCGTGACGCTTGCCCAACGGCTCGCCGATGCGCTTGCCGCCGAAACCCTCCCCGACCTTCCCTATCTGACCGGCGATGGACCGGCGGAAGACGACGACACGCTGCTTGCCGAAGCAGCAGTGCTCGTGGCGGTCACCGATCGGGCGGAGCCCGGCGTGATCCTAACCCAGCGCACCGAAACAATGCGCAAGCATCCGGGCCAGGTCGCTTTTCCCGGCGGGCGGGTGGATGCCGGCGACATCGATGTCGTCGCCGCAGCGTTGCGCGAGGCCGAGGAGGAGATAGCGCTGCCGCCGGCCGCGGTCACGGTCGCGGGGATCGCCGATCGTTACCGCACGGGGACCGGCTACCACATCACGCCGGTAATCGGCGTGTTTCCCGCAGACATGGCGCTCCACCCGAACGAGGCGGAGGTCGCGAGCGTGTTCGAGGTTCCCCTCGCTTTTCTGCTCGATCCCGCCAACCATCATGAGGGTCGCGGTGTCTGGCAGGGACGCGAGCGACGGTTCTTCGAGATCAACTGGCAGGAACGCCGGATCTGGGGCGCGACTGCCGCGATGATCGTCAACCTGTCGCGGCGGCTGCGATGGAAGTGATACTACCCGATGCGGCGTTTCGCCGCGGCGCGGGCCTCGACACGTTGCTCGAGGCGCTCGGCAGCGGCGCGGCGCGCTATGTCGGCGGCATCGTGCGCGACACTTTGCTCGGCGTGGCCGCCGCCGACGTCGATGTCGCGACCATCCACCCGCCCGAAGAAGTTGTCGAACGGCTTCGCGACGCGAGGATCAGGACGGTACCCACCGGCATCGCGCACGGCACCGTTACCGCAATCCTGCCCTCCGGCCCGGTCGAGATCACGACGCTGCGCCACGATCTCGCCACCGACGGGCGTCACGCGGTCGTCGCCTTCACGGATGACTGGCGCGAGGATGCGGCACGGCGCGATTTCACGATCAATGCGCTCTATGCCGATCCGGCCACCGGCGAAATCTTCGACTATTTCGGCGGTCTGGGTGATCTCGCGGCGCGGCGCGTGCGCTTCATCGGCGATCCATACCGCAGGATTGCCGAGGATCATCTGCGGATCCTCCGTTTTTTCCGCTTCCACGCTCGGTTCGGCGACGCGATCGACGAAGCGGGCCTCGCCGCGTGCGTCGACCGCGCCAACGATCTGATGGCGCTGTCGCGGGAAAGGATCGCCAGCGAATTGCTGAAGCTGCTGGTTGCGCCGGGTGCGCTGGCCGTGGTGGAGACGATGATCCACCAGGGCATTCTACGCGCAGTCCTGCCGGAGATCGGCAGTGCAAACCGGCTGGCGCAGCTAGTCGAGCGCGAGACAGCAAGCGCGATTGCGCCCGATCCGATCCGACGCCTGGCGGCGCTGGTCCCGCCGCTCGCAGCCGAAGCGATCGGCGCCCGCTTGAAGCTATCGATCGCGGACCGGCGGCGATTGATCGCCGCCACCGCCGGGCCGGGCAGCGAAGGCCCGCGTGCGCTCGCCTACCGGGTCGGCACGACCGGCGCGATCGACCGGCTGCTGCTCGCCGGCGCGCCCGTCGATATGATCCGGGACTGGACGCCACCGACGTTGCCGATCAGCGGCGGCGCGCTTGTGACGCGCGGGCTACGCAAGGGGCCGGACGTGGCGGCTACCTTACGCCTGGTCGAAACGGCCTGGATCGCGGAAGGCTTCCCCGATACCGCGCGGGTCGATCAACTGGCGGATGAGGCGGTGGCCGCGGCCCTGCTCGCGTCGAGCATCGCGAGCGCGTCCGCCGATTCGAGCGGCCGCGCGTAGAAGAAGCCTTGCCCGAAGGTGCAGCCGAGCGCCGCCAGCGTTTGCGCGAGCTCGTTACTCTCGATCCCTTCGGCGGTGGTCTTCATGCCGAGCGCCTGCGCCAGGCTCAGCACCGCGCGGACGATCGCGATCTTGTCGCGATCGGCGAGCATGCCGCTGACGAAGCTCCGGTCGATCTTCAACACGTCGATCGGGAGCTTCTGGAGATACGCAAGGTTCGAATAGCCGGTGCCGAAATCGTCCATCGCGAGCGTGGTGCCGAGCGCTCGCAGCGCATGCATGATGCCTGTGATGCGATCGGGATCGCTGACGATCGCGCTTTCGGTAAGTTCGAGCATCAGCCGGTCGCCGCATACCGAATGACGAAGCAATGCCGCCTCGACGACCGGGGCGATGTCGTCGCGCTGCATCTGAATCGCGGACAGATTGACCGCGAACTTGACGCCGCAATCGCCCCCGGAGGCGGCATCCCACGATGCCAGCGTTCGCACCGCTTCGTCGATCGCCCAGCGTCCGAGCGGCACGATCAGGCCGGATTCCTCGGCAACGGGAATGAACTCGCATGGGCTGTGATCATGGCCGTCCTGGTCACGCCAGCGCGCCAGCGCCTCGAAGGAGGTGATCGCACCGGTCGAGAGATCGCAGATCGGCTGAAAGGTCAGCCGCAGTTCGTGGCGCTCGATCGCACGGCGCAGCGCGGTCTCGATCGCGAACTGCGCGCGAGCGCGCGCGAAATCGCTGATCTGGTAGAATTCGATCTTGCCGCTGGCCTTGCCGCGCTTGAGCGCGAACTGGGCATGGCGGATCAGCTCCTCGACATCGTCGGTCTCGGTCGAGCCGAGCGCGATACCGATCGAGCATTCGACGCCGATTTCGAAATCGGTAAGGCGGAACGGTGCCATGAGCGCGACGCGGATCCGCTCGGCGAGCTGCGAAGCTTCGCGCGGGTCCTCGTCGACCGTCATCACGATACCAAATTCGTCGCCACCGATACGTGCGAGTTTG
This sequence comes from Sphingomonas sp., assembly GCA_035537395.1. Lineage (GTDB taxonomy): Bacteria > Pseudomonadota > Alphaproteobacteria > Sphingomonadales > Sphingomonadaceae > Sphingomonas. The sequence goes on from DATLME010000221.1 coordinate 5,273, forward strand.
TCGCGGGCGCGCAGTGCGCCCTTGATCCGGCGAGCGACCGTGATCAGGAGCTCATCACCTGCGAGGCTGCTGAGACAGGCGTTGATCCGTCCGAACCGCAGCAGGTCGACGACCAGCACCGCATGCTGCCCCGGCTCAGCGAGCATCGTGTCCAGCAGGTCGCTGAACCCCTCACGGTTGGGCAGCCCGGTAAGGCTGTCGGTGGTCATCTCGCGGCGCAGCGTGCGCTCGGTGTGGAACTGCGACGTCTGGTCGATGAACGCGATCGTGCAGCGATTGCGGTACGCCAGGGTCGAGCGCGCCAGCGTCACCTGGTAGTAGCGGCAGTCGATCGCGGCGCCGATCGTCCAATCGAAGGCGCTGCGCAGATCGTCGCTGGCAAGAAAAGCGGAGATGCGCGGCCCGAGCGCGGCGAGCATCGGCGACCGCTCGCAATTGGCACCGAGCCCGGCCAAGCGATAGGCGCGGTTCATCGCTGCAAACGCGAAACCGTCACCCTCGCGGACCACATGCGCCGCCGGAATCGGCATGAGCTCGAGGCCGCGCTCCAGCGCTACTGGATCGATCTGCGGGGCGGCGAGCGCATTGGTCACGGCGGTTGCCATCTCACCTGCCTAGCGCGGGAACGTTAAAGGCCGCTAAATACTTACCTATTTTAGCCGGCTGCGAGCGCGCCTGGCCACCCTCAGGGCCCGAAGCGGTTGTCGCGGGGGAAGCCGGTTGGTGGCGTACGTCCGGCGGCACCCCGCGCGGCGCGCCACAGCGACAGGTCGCTTTCGGTACGCGTGCGGCCGGTGTCGCCGCCCATCGCCCAGCTCAGCCCCTCCGCGAAGACGAAGGTGATCGCGTCCGACAGGCTCCCCTCGCGAAACCGCTGAAGCTGTACGCCCTGCCCGCGGCTCATCTCGGGCAGTTCGTTTATCGGGAAGACGAGCATCTTGCGATTGTCGCCGATCGCCGCGACGTAATCGGCGGCCGGCGCGACGGGCCGGACGATCGACAGCGTCGCGCCCAGGCGTGGCGTGATGACGGTCTTGCCCTTGCGGGTTTCGGCGATGGTGTCGGCTACTTGGACGAGGAAGCCGCGGCCGTCGGTAGCGGCCACCAGCAGCCGCTCGACGCCGCGCGCCTTCATGAACGCGACGATGCCGACGCTGCCGTCGAGGTCGATCATCGCACGCACCGGCTCGCCAAAGCCCCGCCCGCCCGGCAGCTTGTCCGCCCCGAGCGTATAGAAACGGCCATTGGCCCCCGCGAGCAACAGCTTGTCGGTCGTCTGAGCGTGGAAGGCGAAAGCGGGGCCGTCGCCTTCCTTGAACTTCATCGTCTCGCCGGCCGCGAGATCCACATGGCCGCGCATCGCGCGAATCCAGCCGCGCTGCGACAGGATCACGGTGAGCGGCTCACGCTCGATCATTGCTTCGAGCGGGATTTCGCGGGTCGGCGCGGCTTCCTCGATCGTCGTGCGGCGCTTGCCCAGCGGCGTTTCCGCGCCGTAGCGATCGCGGATGCGGGTCAGGTCGCGCTTCATTCGCGTTCGTTGCCGGGCGTCCGACCCGAGCAGCAGCGTGAGTTCGGCCTGCTCCTTGTCGAGCTTGCCGCGTTCGGTACGGATCTCGAACTCTTCGAGCCGGCGCAGCGAACGCAGCCGCATGTTGAGGATCGCCTCGGCCTGCCGATCGGAGAGCGCGAACTCGGCGATCATCACTGCCTTGGGCTCGTCTTCCGTACGGATGATCTCGATCACGCGGTCGAGATTGAGATAGGCGATCAGATACCCGTCGAGCAGCTCCACCCGATCGGCGATCTTGCCGAGCCGGTGTTCGGTCCGCCGCCGCAACACCACGAACTGGTGATCGACCCACGCGGCGATCGCCTGACGCAGGCTCATCACGCGCGGGGTGCGCTGCGCATCGAGGACGTTGAGGTTGAGGCTGATCCGCGTCTCGAGCTCGGTAAAGCGAAACAGCCCGTCCATCAGCACACCGGCATCGACCGTCCGGCTGCGGGGCTCGAGCACGATGCGGATCTCGGCGTCGGATTCGTCGCGGACGTCGGCCAGGATCGGCAGCTTCTTGTCGTTGATCAGCGCGGCGATCTGTTCGATCAGCTTGCCCTTCTGTACCCCGTACGGGATCTCGGTCACGATCGCCTGCCAGCCACCGCCCTTCTCGCGCTCGATCGTATAGCGGGCGCGAACGCGGAAGCCTCCTCGCCCCGTCAGATAGCTTTCGGCAATCACCGCCGGCGGATCCACGACCAGCCCGCCGGTCGGGAAATCGGGCCCACGCACATGCTCCAGGATGGCCGTGTCGTCGGCTTCGGGCCGGTCGATCAGCATGATCGCCGCATCCAGGATCTCGGCAGCATTGTGCGGCGGAATGCTCGTCGCCATTCCAACAGCGATGCCGGCGGCGCCGTTTGCCAGCAGGTTCGGAAAGGACCCCGGAAAGAGCTCGGGCTCCTGTTCCTCGCCATTATAGGTCGGGCGGAACGCGACCGCGTCCTCGTCGAGCCCCTCCATGAGATCGATCGCGACCTGGGTGAGCCTGGCTTCGGTGTAGCGGTAGGCCGCAGCGTTATCGCCGTCGATGTTGCCGAAATTGCCCTGCCCGTCGACCAGCGGATAACGCAGCGAGAAGGTCTGCGCGAGCCGCACCATCGCATCGTAGACCGACTGGACGCCGTGCAGATGGTAATTGCCGATCACGTCGCCGACGACCCGCGCGCACTTCTTGTAGCCTTGTGCCGGATCGAGCTTCAGCAGCCGCATCGCCCATAGCAGCCGGCGGTGCACCGGTTTCAGCCCGTCGCGAACATCGGGCAGCGATCGCGCGGTGATCGTCGACAGCGCATAGACGAGGTAACGCTCTGACAGCGCACTATCGAACGGCGAATCGACGATGGTGTCGAAAGGATCCTTGAAGTCGCTGACCATTGCTGCCGCGATAGCAGCGCAGCCGGCGCAATCAATCCGTGCCGGCGTACCGCCGCGACCGCGGCCCGACGACGCGTTCGAGCAGCGCACGGTGCTGGCGTCCGGTCTCGTGCCAATTGTAGCGCTCGCCATAGCGACGGGTCGCGGCGCGATCGGGCAGATCGGCGAGCAGGGCCGCGATGCCACCGTGGATCGACTCCACCGATCGGTCGGCGACGAGCAGCCCTGCTTCGGGAACCCGGACGACCTCCGGCGAGCCCCAGACCGGGGTCGCCACCAGCGGCGTGCCGCAGGCGAGCGACTCCAGCAGCACGTTGGCGATCCCCTCGCGATCCGAACAACTCACGGTGATATCCGCCGCGCCATAGAGATCGGGCAGCAGATGCTGTTCGACATGGCCGAGGAAGTCGACTCGGCCGGCGACCCCCAGCGTGTTCGCAAGTGCGCGCAACGCGCCTTCGCGCGGCCCGTCGCCCGCGATCAGCAAACGGGCATCCGGCAGGCGCGCGATCGCGCGGATCGCGAAGTCATGGCCCTTGCGGTCGATCAGATGTCCGACCGACAACAGCGTCGGCGCGACGATGCCGAGCCGGTCGCGCAGCGCTGCCCGATCTTCGGGCGGCCTGAACAGCGCGAGATCCACCCCGTGCTCGACCACCGTCACCTTGTCGGCATGCGCGCCCATCGCCAGCAATTCGTCACGCAACGCCGCGGCGACGGTGGTCACCGCCCCGGCGCGCTCGATCGCCGCAAGGATCATCGCGCGCGGACGGCGGAAGCCGGGGATCAGGCTAACGTCGGTGCCGAGCGCGCTCATCGTGAACGGTCGATCGAATTTGCGCGCGAGGATCGCGGCGGCGATGCCGTCGGGATAGAGATAATAGCTGTCGATCACGTCGAAATCGAACTGGTGCCGCAACCGCGCGATATGGGGATATAGGGCGGTGGCCATCAGCCAGGGCGCCATCGCCATCCCGACCTTGGGAATCGTCGGATAGCGCGGATAGGTCACGTCGAGACCCCGCCGCGATTCGGCGCGGGGCGCGCGCGCGAACTCCGCATAGCGACCGAACACCGCGCACGTGCTCGGGAACCACGGGATCGGCGCGACGACGCGCATGTCGTCCGCGAGCCGGCCGACGTGCGCGACTCGATGTTCGATGAAGATGCCGTGCCGACGCTGCACCGCATTCGGGTAGAGGCTCGACAGGGTCAGGATCTTCATCGTGCCGCCCTACCTGCGTGCTGGTTACTTTTCCGGTACCGTTCGGGACTTATGCTGCGCTAAAGTTGCTCATGCGTTTCACCCTCCTGCTCGCCGGGGCCGCCATGTCATCGCCCGCCCCTGCCCAGCCTCCCGCTCACCAGCCTCCCGCTCACCAGCCTCTCGCCGCGCAGGCGGTCGCCGCCCCGCGCCTCACCTGGCCCGACCTGACCAAGCGCGCCCGCCCGGAGCCCAGTGCGACGATCGACTATGGTCCGGACGCGCTGCAGAAGGTGGATCTCTGGCGTCCCGATGGCGCGGGGCCGTTCCCCGTCGTCGTGATGGTTCATGGCGGTTGCTGGCAGAGCTCGATCGCGGACCGCCGCTTGATGGACTGGATCGCGGACGATCTGCGCCGCAACGGCATCGCGGTCTGGAATATCGAGTATCGCGGGGTCGACCGCCCCGGGGGCGGCTATCCGGGTACGTTCGCGGACGTCGCCGCTGCGGCGGATGCGCTCGGCCCCGCCGCCAAACGCTACAAGCTCGACCTGCGCCGCGTCGTCGCGGTCGGCCATTCGGCGGGCGGGCATCTCGCGCTGTGGCTGGCAGCGCGCGGACGGCTGCCCGCCAAGAGCCCGTTGCGCTCGGCACGTCCGCTCGCGATCCGCCACGCCGTCAGCCTGGGCGGCCTGCCCGATCTCGCCGCGACGGCGACCAGCCCCGACAATGGCTGCGGTACCGAAGTCGTCGCCAGGCTGGTCGGCGGCGATCGCGCGGATCCTTATGCCGACACCTCGATCCCGCGCTTGTTGCCGCTGCGGGTGCCACACGATCTCGTCAACGGCCGCGAGGACAAGATCATCCCGTTCCGAATGGCGACGGACTATGTCGCGACGGCAAAGGCGGCCGGTGACGAGGTCGCTCTCCACACCGTGCCCGACACCGGCCATGTCGAGTTGATCGCACCCGAAACCCCGGCCTGGGCGACGGCGAAGCGACTCATCGCGGACGCGCTCGCCCGATGACCCGCGACGAGGCGCGCGCCCGTGATCGGGCGGACCCACTGGCCGGATGCCGGCACGAATTCGTGCTTCCCGACGGTGTCATCTATCTGGACGGCAATTCGCTGGGTGCGCTGCCACGCGGGACGCCTGCAGCGCTCGCCGACGTCGCCGACCGGCAATGGGGCGATCGCCTGATCCGCAGCTGGAATGAAGGCTGGATCGATGCACCCGCCCGGATCGGGGCACGGATCGCGCCGCTGATCGGTGCCCGTCCCGACGATGTGATCGTGAGCGACTCGACGTCGGCGAACCTCTTCAAGCTGCTGGTGGCAGCACTACGCCTCGATCCCACGCGCCGCACGATCGTCAGCGAGCTCGGCAACTTCCCGACCGACCTTCACATCGCCGAAGGCGCGGTCGGCTGCGTCGAGGGCGCCGTGCTGAAGGCGGTGCCTCGAGCCGACCTCGCGGCGGCACTCGGCGCGGATACCGCGGTGCTGCTGCTCACCCAGGTCCATTACAAAACCGGCGAGCGTTTCGACATGGCGACAGTCACCGCGGCGGCGCATGCCGCGGGTGCGCTGGTGCTGTGGGACCTGAGCCATTCCACCGGCGCGATCCCGATCGATCTCGCCGCCGCCGATGCCGATCTCGCGGTCGGCTGCACCTATAAATATCTCAACGGCGGCCCCGGTGCCCCCGCCTTCCTGTTCGTCGCCAGGCAGTGGCAGGCGCTACTCGCAAATCCGGTATCGGGCTGGATGGGGCACGCCGCGCCGTTCGCCTTTGCCGACGCCTATGCGGCTGGCGCGGGGATGAAGCGCTGGCTGACCGGGACCCCGCCGATCCTGGCGATGGCGGCGTTGGAAAGCGGCCTGGCGGTATGGGACACGATCGATCGGGAGCAGGTCTGGGCCAAGGGAGCCGGATTGTTCGACATCCTTGCCACCGCCGGCGACGCACTCGGCCTCGACTGCATCACCCCGCGCGATCCCGCGCTGCGCGGTAGCCACATCAGCTTTCGCCATCCGGACGCCTATGCGATCACCCAGGCGCTGATCGCACGCGGCGTCATCGGCGACTTCCGCGATCCCGACGTGCTGCGGCTCGGGATCACGCCGCTGTATCTGAGTTATGAACAGGTCTTCGAGGCCGGCGAGATCCTGCGCGACGTCATGACGTCGGAAGCCTGGCGCGATCCCCGCTTTGCCGAGCGTCTCGCGGTGACCTGACCGGAATCGCCTGCCCCATCGTCATTCGACGAACGCCGCCTCGATCGTCAGCTGCTCTTCGCTCCATGCGGGCACGGCTTCGACGCGCATCGGCACCATGAAACGCTTGCCGTCCGGCCGTTCGATCTCGATGACGTCGCCCGCGCCGAAGTTGTCGATCGCCACGACGGTGCCGAGCGCGTCACCGGTGGTCGAGACTGCGGCGAGCCCGAGCAGATCCGCGTGATAATATTCGCCTTCGCCGAGCGGCGGCAGCGCCGCGCGGGGCACCGTGAGTTCGGTCCCCCGCAGCCCCTCGGCCGCGGTCCGGTCGCCGACGCCCGCGAAGCGCGCGATGGTGCCGTTTCCTCCGGTGCGCATCGACGTCACCGTCAGCGCGCCATCGTTGAAGCTGGAAAACGCCGTCAGGTCTTCGGCGAAGACCTTAAGCCGGACTTCGCCGGCGATGCCATGCGCGCCAACGACGACCGCCATGGTCACCGAAGCGTCAGGCGTCGGGCGCGCCGTCGCCGCCTTCGGGGAGATCGTCTCCGCCTTCGGCCGGCTCGGGCGCCGAGACGCCCTGGTTGGTGGCGTCGTCGTCATCGGGTGCGGTTCTCGGATCTGGATCGATGGCCATGGTGCGCGTCTCCTCGTCGGATCAACGCACCATGGCCGCCTTTAGCTGCTTACTGCGCCGGTGCCTGCTCGGCCTCGGTGGCGGTCTCTTCCGATGCTGCCTCGGCTGCGGGCGCCTCTTCCTCAGCCGCGACTTCCGGCTCGGGCTCGGGAACCGGCGCCGCCGCTGCTTCGGCCTCAGCCTCCTGCTGCGCCTTCAGCTTCTCGGCACGCTCCTCGGCGCGCTCGGTTGCCTTCTCGCCGGGCTTGCCCTTGTTTGGATTCTCGCGCGCCGCACGCTCACGCACGCCAGCGGCGTCGAGAAAGCGGGCGACCCGGTCCGTCGGCTGCGCGCCAACGCTCAGCCAATGCTTCGCCCGATCCGCATCGAGCACCACGCGCTGCTCGTTATCCTTGGCGAGCAGCGGGTTGTAGTTGCCGATCTTCTCGATGAAGCGGCCGTCGCGCGGGCTGCGCGCGTCGGCGACGACGATGCGG
>DATLME010000222.1:0-2198 GCA_035537395.1 Sphingomonas sp.
TGCCGGTCCCGAGCTGCGCGAGCTCGCCGATGAAGCCAACCGGCTCAACGAGACCTGCCGGATCTACGTCAACCTGATGGCGGCAAATGTCCGCCGCCGCCTGCAACTTCTGACCGGCGAAAGCGGCGCCGGGTATCGCCCAGTGCTTGCCGGGGCCTACGCCTGACGTGAGTCAGGACGAACGGGACAGGCAGCCCCGTCATCCCGGACTTGTTCCGGGATCCACCTTGCCGCATGCCCGGAGCCGTGCGTCCGCGGCGGCATGGATCCCGGAACAAGTCCGGGATGACACGGATGGAGTTCGGTTCGACCCAACCCCGCGTTAGTGCTGGGCCGAGACCGACACCCGCGCTCTCCTAAGCCCTCGCTCACGCGCCCTACGAAAATGGCACGCCTCTTGCTGTTCATCCCGCAGCATGACCGTCAATTCCATCACCACCGGCCGCGTCCAGTCCGCGATCGCCCAGGCGAGCAGCAGGACCGGGGTCGATTTCTCGTACCTGCTCGGCCAGGCCAAGCTCGAGAGCGGGCTCAACGCCAATGCGCGCGCGGGCACCTCCTCGGCCTCGGGGCTCTACCAGTTCATCGAGCAAAGCTGGCTCGCGGTCGTCAAGAAACATGGCGCCGAGAACGGCATGGCATGGGCCGCGAACAGCATCGCGCAGACCAGCGGTGGTCGCTACACGGTTGCCGACGGCGCGACCCGCCAGTCGATCCTCGCGCTGCGCAACGATCCTACCGCCGCCTCGCTGATGGCCGCGGAGCACGCGTCCGACAACAAGAACGTGCTCGAAAACACGCTCGGGCGCGCGGCGACCGGCACCGATCTCTACATGGCGCATTTCCTCGGGCTCGGCGGCGCCAAGAAGTTCCTGTCCGCGATGCAGGCGAATCCCGACGCCAAGGCGTCGTCGCTGTTCCCCGCCGCCGCCGGCGCCAACCGCAACATCTTCTACGCCGGCAACGGCCAGCCGCGCTCGCTGTCACAGATCTACGACCGGTTCGCGGCCAAGCTTGGTGCCGCCAGTGCGGGAGCAAGTGCGGGCGCGGCCGATGTCGCGCCAACCGCGAACTTCGCCGCGCAGGCACTCGACGTTGACGGCTCGACCGTGATCACCGGCGCCAACCAGTCCGCCGAGGACGCGCTGAGCTGGGCAACCGCCGCGATGTCGCGCTTCAAGGGCGATACCCAGGTCGCGAGCGCCAGCCTGATGCGGCCGACGCCTGACACCGCGCGTCTCGCCTATCTGATGCTCGCACGGCTCGGGGGCTGAGATGCTGAACAAGCTCCTGTCCAACGGCCGCGCTGCCGCCCTGCCGCTCGCGATCCTGTTGCTCGTCGTCGTCATGGTCGTGCCGATCCCGGCCTTCCTGCTCGACATCTTCTTCATCGCCAACATCGCGATCAGCCTGGCGGTGCTGATGGTCGCGCTCAATGCGCAGAAGCCGCTCGATTTCTCGTCCTTTCCGACCGTGCTGCTGTTCGCGACGCTGTTCCGGCTCGGCCTCAACGTCGCCTCGACCCGGATCGTGCTGGTCCATGGCCATGAAGGCGAAGCGGCTGCGGGCCATGTCATCGAGGCGTTCGGGACGTTCCTGATCGGCGGCGACTATGTCGTCGGCATCTTCGTCTTCGCGATCCTGATGATCATCAACCTGATCGTCGTCACCAAGGGTGCGGGACGCGTCTCCGAAGTGTCGGCACGGTTCACGCTCGATGCGCTGCCCGGCAAGCAGATGGCGATCGACGCCGATCTCAACGCCGGGCTGATCACCCCCGACGAAGCCAAGGCGCGCCGCGTCGAGGTATCGACCGAGGCCGATTTCTACGGCTCGATGGATGGTTCGTCCAAGTTCGTGAAGGGCGACGCGGTCGCCGCGCTGCTGATCCTCGCCGCCAACATCATCGGCGGGATGATCCTCGGCCCGGTCAGCCACGGCATGACCATCGCCGACGCCGCGCATAACTACATCCTGCTCGCGATCGGCGACGCGCTGGTCGCGCAGCTGCCGTCGCTGATGCTCTCGATCGCCGCGGCCGCGATCGTCACCCGCGTCGCGTCCGACAAGGATCTCGCCGGCCAGATCGGCGGCCAGTTCGGCGCGTCGAAGACCTGGATGCCGGTCGCTGGCATCCTCGGCCTGCTCGGTGTGTTTCCGGGCATGCCGCATCTCGTGATCCTGCCCGCGGCCGCGAT
>DATLME010000223.1:0-4124 GCA_035537395.1 Sphingomonas sp.
CGCCCGAACTTCCTGGTGATCAACGCTGACGAATCCGAGCCGGGCAGCTGCAAGGACCGCGAGATCATCCGCCACGATCCGCACAAGCTGATCGAGGGCGCGCTGATCGCCGGCTATGCGATGCGCGCGCGCGCCGCGTACATCTACATCCGCGGCGAATATATCCGCGAGGCGGAGACGCTCTTCGCGGCGGTGGCGGAGGCTTATGACAAGGGCCTCATCGGCAAGAACGCTTGCGGATCGGGCTACGACTTCGACGTCTTCGTCCACCGCGGCGCAGGTGCCTATATCTGCGGCGAAGAGACCGCGATGCTCGAAAGCCTGGAGGGCAAGAAGGGCCAGCCCCGTCTCAAGCCGCCGTTCCCGGCAGGCGCGGGGCTCTATGGCTGCCCGACGACGGTCAACAACGTCGAGTCGATCGCGGTCGCGCCGACGATCCTGCGGCGCGGCGCGGCGTGGTTCTCGAGCTTCGGCGCCGAGAACAACCGTGGCACCAAGCTCTTCCAGATCAGCGGTCATGTCGACAAGCCATGCGTCGTCGAGGAAGCGATGAGCATCAGCTTCCGCGAGCTGATCGAGACGCATTGCGGCGGCATCCGCGGCGGCTGGGACAATCTGCTCGCGGTGATCCCGGGCGGATCGTCGGTGCCGCTGGTGCCGGCGTCGCAGATCATGGACTGCGCGATGGATTTCGACGGGCTGAAGGCGGTCGGCTCGGGTCTCGGCACCGCGGCGATCATCGTCATGGACAAGTCGACCGACATCGTCCGCGCGATCAGCCGTTTGAGCTATTTCTACAAGCATGAGAGCTGCGGCCAGTGCACCCCGTGCCGCGAGGGCACCGGCTGGATGTGGCGCGTCATGGAACGGCTGCGTACCGGCGACGCCGACATCAGCGAGATCGATACGCTGTATCAGGTCACCAAGCAGGTCGAGGGCCACTCGATCTGCGCGCTGGGCGATGCCGCGGCATGGCCGATCCAGGGGCTGATCAAGCATTTTCGCCCCGAAATCGAGCGGCGGATCAACGAACGCGGCGGCGATCTGTCGCCGATGATGGAAGCGGCCGAGTAATGCCCAAAGTCAAAGTCGATGGCATCGAGATCGAGGTGCCGCAGGGTGCCACCGTGCTGCAAGCGTGCGAGCTTGCGGGCAAGGAGATCCCGCGCTTCTGCTATCACGAGCGGCTGAGCATCGCGGGCAATTGCCGGATGTGCCTGGTCGAGGTGAAGCCGGGCCCACCCAAGCCGCAGGCATCGTGCGCGCTGCCGGCCGCCGACAATCAGGAGATCTTCACCACCACGCCGATGGTGAAGAATGCCCGCGAGGGCATCATGGAATTCCTGCTGATCAACCATCCTCTCGACTGCCCGATCTGCGATCAGGGCGGCGAGTGCGACCTGCAGGACCAGTCGGTCGCCTATGGCCGCGGCCATTCGCGCTATACCGAGAACAAGCGCGCGGTGACCGAGAAGTACATGGGTCCGATCGTGAAGACGATCATGACCCGGTGCATCCAGTGCACTCGCTGCGTCCGTTTCGCCGAAGAGGTCGCCGGGATCGAGGAGATTGGCGCGATCTACCGCGGCGAGGACATGCAGATCACCAGCTACCTCGAAGCTGCGGTGACGAGCGAGTTGAGCGGCAACGTCGTCGATCTCTGCCCGGTCGGGGCGTTGACGTCGAAGCCCTATTCGTTCGAGGCGCGCCCCTGGGAGCTGCGCAAGACGCTCACGATCGACGTGATGGATGCGGTCGGCACCAATATCCGTCTCGACGCGCGCGGGCGGCAGGTGCTGCGCTGCGTGCCGCGGATCAACGACGACGTGAACGAGGAATGGGCCACCGACAAGACTCGCCACGCGGTCGACGGGCTGGTCCGGCGGCGGCTCGACAAACCCTATGTGCGGCGTGACGGCAAGCTCGTCGAGGCGACCTGGGACGAGGCGTTCGCGGCGATCAAGGCGGTGAACGCAGGTTCCGACGTGGCCGCGGTCGCTGGCGACCTGGTCGATTGCGAGACGATGTTCGCGGCCAAGGCGCTACTGGCGCGGCTCGGCTCGAGCCGCCTCGAGGGGCGCCAGACGGGAATGGATTACGACACGTCCAGCCTCGGCGCGGTGAATTTCAACACCACGATCGCCGGCACCGAACGCGCCGATGCGATCCTGCTGGTCGGGACCAATTTGCGCTGGGAAGCGCCGCTTGTGAACACGCGCATCCGCAAGGCGATCAAGCGTGGCGCCAAGGTGTTCGCGATCGGGGCCGAGACCGAGCTGACCTACAAGGTCGAGTGGCTCGGCAACGACCTGTCGCTGCTCGGAAGTCTGCCGGCAGCGGTCACCGAGGCGTTCGCGAATGCCGAGCGGCCAATGGTAATCGTCGGCGGCGCAGCGCTGAAGGGCGCGCATGGTGCCGCAATCGCGCTGGCCAAGTCGCTCAACCTCGTCCGAGATGGCTGGAATGGCTTCAACGTCGTCCATATGGCGGCGAGCCGGATGGGCGGGCTGATGCTCGGCTACGCGCAGAAGGGCGGCATTGCGGATGTCGCGGACGCCAAGCTTACCTTCTTCCTCGGCGCGGACGAGGTCGATTTCGCGCGGTTCTCCGGCGTGAAGGTGTTCGTCGGCCATCACGGCGACAAGGGCGCGGCGGCAGCGGACATCGTCCTGCCTGGTGCTTCCTACGCCGAGAAGTCGGGGACCTGGGTCAATCTCGAGGGCCGGGTCCAGCGCGGCGAGCGCGCGGTGTTCCCGCCGGGCGATGCGCGCGAGGATTGGACGATCTTCCGTGCGCTGTCGGAGACGCTCGGCCACACGCTGCCGTTCGATACGCTTGCCGAGCTGCGTGCGGCCATGGCGGCCGACACGCCGGCACTCGGCACGTTGGGATTGGCGACGTTCGACTGGGATCCGCCTGCGCTCGACGCAGCCGGCGCCGGTGAAGTCGCCTATCCGATCCAGGATTTCTACCTGACCAACGCGGTCTGCCGCGCCTCGCCGACGATGCAGCGTTGTTCTGCGGAGCTGATCCACGGCGACGACAGCTTCGCGGAGGCGGCGGAATGACCCACCACCCGAAGTCCGTTTGTTTCGAGCCTAGTCGAGAAACGGCCTATTCACCCTTCCTCTCCGTTTCTCGACTTCGCTCGAAACAAACGGGTTTGGGTGTCGTCCCGGAGCATGCGGAATGACCGGCTTCTTCAACACCAGTGTGGGCATGTCGTACGGTTGGGCGTGGTTCACCGCGACGATCGTCGGGATTCTCGTCATCGCCCTGCCGCTGATGCTGGCGGTGGCAATGATCATCTATGCCGATCGCAAGATCTGGGCGGCGATGGCGCTGCGGCGCGGGCCCAACGTGGTCGGGCCGTTCGGTCTGCTGCAGAGCTTCGCCGACGGGCTGAAGGTGTTCCTGCAGGAAACCATCATCCCGGCTGCGGCCAATCGCACGCTGTTCCTGCTCGCCCCGATCATCACCTTTACGGTCGCGCTGATCGTCTGGGCGGTGGTGCCATTCCAGTCGGGCGTGGTGCTCGCCGACATCAATGTCGGGCTGCTCTACGTGCTCGCGGCATCGTCGCTTGGGGTTTACGGCATCATCCTGTCGGGCTGGGCGTCCAACTCCAAATATCCCTTCTATTCGGCGCTTCGTGCGGCGGCGCAGATGGTCAGCTACGAGGTCGCGATCGGCTTCATCCTGATTTCGATCGTGATGTGGGCGGGGACGTTCAACCTCTCGGGCATCGTGATGGCGCAGCAGGGGTTGTACGGCTTCATCAACGGCTTCGCGTTCAACCCGCTGCTGTTCCCGATGGCGGTAATGTTCTTCATCTCGTCGCTCGCCGAGACCCAGCGTGCGCCGTTCGACCTTACCGAGGCCGAGAGCGAACTCGTTGCCGGCTATCAGACCGAATATAGCTCGATGAGCTTCGCACTCTTCTGGCTCGGCGAATATGCCAACGTCCTGCTGATGTGCGCGCTCAACGCGACGCTGTTCTGGGGTGGCTGGCTGCCGCCGTTCGACTGGGCGCCGCTCTACGTCGTGCCGGGGATCATCTGGCTCTTCATCAAGATGCTGGTGTTCTTTTTCATGTTCAGCTGGGTGAAGGCGACGGTGCCGCG
>DATLME010000224.1:0-4562 GCA_035537395.1 Sphingomonas sp.
CCCTGCCGTCCTGCGAAGAGCGGCAGATCGCCCGCCACATGCGTGCCCTAGCCTGCTGACGACACCGCGCCATCAGCGCGCCTCGCGTGTCGGCACCGCCACCGCCTGTCGCAACTGCGTCGTGCCGCTCTACGCCGCTGCCGGCACCGCGACCACCCGGGGGGCTGAAGCGGCGTCAGCGCGCAGCGTTCCAGCCCCCCCAGCTTCGATCTACCGAGGCGTCGATCGCGGCCAGCAACGCGCGCTCGCCGGTGTTGTGCGGAAGCATCCGGTCGCCGTGCCGGGCCGCCGCATCCCCGATCGCGCGATCGCCACTGCCCAGCAGGATCGCCTTGCCGCGCCAGCCGCTCGCCCGCATCGCGCGCAGCAAGCCGTGGACATCGCCGCCCGCCGGTTCGAGATCGACGATCAGGCAGGGATAATCACGCGAGCGCGGGTCGGCGAGCAGCGCCGCGCTGGTCGCGTACGAGCGCACGTCGTAGCGCTCCGCCCGCAGCATCAATTGCCGCGCGTGACGCACCGCCGGATCGCCCTCAACCAGTGATACGCCAACGCCCCTCGGCGCCGACACGGGTAGACCTTCGATCATGTGCGTTCCCTCGAATGGGAGCGAAATGACAGGTCTGCTGCCCTGCGTCTGTACGTAGAAGACGAGGGGTCCGCGTGAGCCGCACAGCGCTACTCCTCGTCTCCGAGCCCGGCAGCGAACGCGATCCGCAACACGCCCGAAAGGCTACGCGCGCCCAGCTTCTCCATCAGCTTGGCGCGGTGAACCTCGACGGTGCGCGTCGCGATGTCGAGTTCGAACGCGATCAGCTTGTTCGGTCGGCCCGCGACCATTCCGTCGAGCACGGTGCGCTCGCGCGGGGTGAGTACCGCCAGCCGCACCGCCGCGTCTGCCGCGGCAAGCTGTTCGCGACCCGCCCGGTCGGCGCGGTCGAACGCAATCTCCAGCGCCGAGATCAGCGACTGGCGTTCGAACGGCTTTTCCAGGAACTCTACCGCACCTGCCTTGATCGCGCGCACCGCCAGCGCGATGTCGCCATGCCCGGTCAACATGATCACCGGCAGCGCGATCCCCCGCTGCGCGAGTTGTTCCTGGACCTCCAGCCCGTCGAGCCCCGGCATTCGAATGTCGAGCAGCACGCATCCGCGCATCTCCGGGTTCGCCGCCTTCAGAAACGCCGCGCCGGTGACATGGCACACGACGTCATAGCCCGCCTTGCCGAGCATGAAGCTCAGCGACTGGCGGATCGCCGCGTCGTCGTCGACCACCTGGACGACACGCTTGCCGTCACTCATCGCGCTCGTCCGCCACCGGCAGGCAGAAGTGGAAGGCGGTGCCGCCCCCGGCGACCGCATCCGCCCAGATCCGGCCGCCATGTGCCTCGACGATCGTACGGCAGATCGACAGTCCCAGCCCCATGCCGTCCTCCTTGGTCGTGGCGAACGCCTCGAACAGCTCGTCGACGATCGCCGCATCGATCCCGGTGCCCGTGTCGGCGACGGTGATCTCAACCCAGCCGGCGCGATCGGGCGCGGTGGCGATCGTCAGGTCCTTGCGTGGCGTCGACGCCATCGATTGCACCGCGTTGCGGATCAGGTTGACGAGCACCTGCTGGATCTGGATGCGATCGACCATCACCCGGTCGAGGCCGGGGGCGATCGCCATCGTCACCGATATGCCCGCCTCGTGGACGCCGAGCAGACCGAGGCTGGTCGCTTCCTCGACCAGGGCATCGAGCCGTTCGGCACGAAACCCGGTTTCCGCGCCGTCGACGAACGCGCGTAGCTGCCGCACGATCTTTCCCGCTCTCAGCGACTGCGCCGCCGCAAGATCGAGCGCTTCCGCGATCTCGCCGAGGAACGGATCCTCGCTGGCGCCGATCATCGCCCGCGTGGTTTCCAGGTAATTGACGATCGCGGTCAGCGGCTGGTTGATCTCGTGCGCGAGCGTCGACGCCATCGTCCCCATCGCGCTCACCCGCGACACGTGGATCAGCTCGGACTGAAGCTCGGCTACCTGGCGCTCGGTATCGTTGCGCTTGGTCAGGTCGCGGATAAAGCCGGTGAAGATCCGCTCGCCACCGATCGATGCCTCGCCGACGGCCAGCTCGATCGGGAAGGTCTCGCCGTTCTTGCGCAGCGCCTTTTCGGTGCGAACGTTGCCGATCACGTGCCGCACGCCGGTCTTGCGATAGGTCGCCAGATGCGCGTCGTGATCGCGCCGGTCCGTCGCGGGCATCAGCATGCTCACATTGCGCCCGACGACCTCCGCCTTTGCATAACCGAACAGGCGCTCGGCGGCGCTGCTGAACGACGAGACCACGCCCTGTTCGTCCATAACGACCATGCCGTCGGGCACGGTTGCCAGGATCGAGCGGAGATGCTGCTCGCGGCGCGCCACCGCCGCTTCCGCGGCCTTCTGGTCGGTGATGTCGCGGATCACCTTGCCGAAGCCGCGCAATGCGCCGGCATCGTCGTGCACCGCCGTAATCGTCACGCTGGCAAGGAACTCCGACCCGTCCTTGCGAACTCGCCAGCTTTCCTCCTCGACCCGGCCATCGCGGTGCGCACGGTCGAGATCCTCCTGCGGCTTGCCCGCGGCAACGTCCTCGGGCGAATAGAAGACTTCGAAATGCCGGCCGATGATCTCCGCCTCTGCCCAGCCCTTGATCCGCTCGGCGCCGCGGTTCCAGATCGTCACCCGGCCATCGCGATCGAGCATGTAGATCGCGTAATTGGTCGCGCCGTCTATCAGCAGCCCGAGCTCCTCGGCGATCATCGCATAGTCGCGGACGATCGGCGCCGCCCTCGGTGCATCGTGCAGGTCGGTGGCCACGGGGTCGCTCGCTTCCGGTATAGGGGGTGCATCATGGCCGGCCACCGCGGGGGCGAAGGCAACGTCGTGAGACCTGCTAACCCTACATGATCCCGGCAAAAATCGCCAGTCGCGGAGCTCGCCTGCGTAATTCCCGACGCTGATGCGGCCATCCCCGCGGAGATAGGGTCGCCGGCGCCAGTCAGAGGAATCGCGATGAACCAGACGTTCCTGCCAACGCCGCCGTTGCGTGCCACTCCGCGATCGCCTTCGGTCCGGATCGCCGCGCTCGCCGCGCTGCTGCTATCGGGTACCGCGCTAGCGCAATCGGTCCCGGCCCCGGCGCCCGCAGTCGACGGCCGGATCGAGCGGCTGAAGCCGGGCGAGTTCTTCTGGGCACCGCAGATCGCCCCGGACGGTCCGATCACGATCATCGTCAGCCTGAAGACGCAGCGTGCCTATGCCTACCGCAACGGCCTGCCGATCGGGGTATCGACCGTTTCCACCGGATCGAAGGGCCATGCCACGCCAACCGGGGTGTTCACGATCCTCCAGAAGCACGTCGATCACAAATCCAACCTCTACGACGACGCCCCGATGCCGTTCATGCAGCGCCTGACTTGGACCGGCATCGCGATGCACGCCGGCAATCTGCCCGGCTACCCTGCTTCGCACGGCTGTATCCGGCTTCCGCCCGCCTTCGCCAAGCTGCTGTTCGGGGTTACCCGGCTCGGGCTCACGGTCGTGATCACCGACGATGCGCTGGTCCCGATCGTCGCGGCCAAGCCGGGCGTGCTCGGCGGCCCAGCCATCGCTGCCACCGGCACTGCCTTCACCTGGAATCCCGGGCTGTCGCCGTCCGGGCCGACGTCGATCGTCGTCAGCGGGCGTGATCGCCGGATGGTGGTACTACGGAACGGCATCGAGATCGGATCGAGCGCAATCACGCTGGACGTGCCGATCGATCGGACTGCGGCTTTCACGCTCCAGTCGGTGGACGCCACGGGCCAGCATTGGATGCGGCTTCCGCTTCCCGGCGAAGCCGTCCGGACCGGCGAATTGTCGGCACAGGAAAAGGCGCAGGGCAGACTGCCCGAAGGCTTCCGCAGCGCGCTGGCGGCGGTGCTGGTGCCGGGCACGACCTTGCTGGTCACGCGCGAGACGCTTGCCAGCGCCGGCACCGGCACCGCGCTGACGGTCATCGAGGCAGATCCGCGATGACCGTCGGTCTGCCGCGGCTCAAGTCGCCGCGGGCGCAAGCTCGGTAGCATGCGGGGGATAGGCTGCGATCTCGGGTTGGTCGTGGTTCCGGCCGCCCAAGGTGCTCGCGAAGCCATGGTTGACGTCGCGGTGATGCGCCTCGTCGGCGCGGACGACGAGCACGACGTCACGCAAGGTCGCGTCGTCTGCGAGCTTCCAATAATGCCGCGCGATCGCCGGGGCGGGAACGTTGGGCGATCGACCCTCGTCAATCTCCTGGAGGTAGAGCGTGTAGCTGGTCACGGCCTCCTCCTCGAAATAGCCGACCACGCGGTGCGCAGTGCGCGCGGAAAGCAGATAAAGCACCGAGAATCCGACCAGGAACACGCCCTGCACGCCGAGGATCACCATTCGCTCGAACCAGGTCGGCTTGGCGATCTCGATGAACGTCATCAGATGCATCCGCTCGTTCTCGGCTTCCTCCATCAACGTCCGGATCCAGCCCTCGTCGTCGCGCATCCAGCGCAGGCAGCGAAGATGG
>DATLME010000225.1:0-2745 GCA_035537395.1 Sphingomonas sp.
CCCGCGGCGACCAGCGCTTCGAGCACCGGCACCGCGAAGTCGGGCGTTCCCATGAAGACGATGCGCATGGCTGGCGCTTCAACGCGCTGGCGCGGTCCGGCGCAACCCCCTATCTGTTCCGCCATGGCGTCACCCGAGATCGAAGCATTGACCCAGGCGCTGGCACGGCTGCCCGGGCTGGGACCGCGGTCGGCGCGCCGCGCGGTTCTGCACCTGCTCAAGAAGCGCGAGGCAGCGATGGGCCCGCTGCTCGCCGCGCTTGCCGCGGTCGATGAGCGGCTCGAGACCTGCACGACCTGCGGGAACGTCGACACTACCAATCCGTGCGCGATCTGTGCGGACCAGCGTCGCGATGCACGCGCCCTGTGCGTGGTCGAGGAGGTGGCGGACCTGTGGGCGCTGGATCGCTCGCGGCTCTTCCCCGGACGCTACCATGTGCTTGGCGGGCGACTGTCGGCGCTCGAGGGCATCAGGCCCGAGGACCTGACGATCGACGCGCTGGTGCGCCGCATCGAGGCTGGCGGCATCGACGAGGTGGTGCTGGCGATGAACGCGACGCTCGAGGGCCAGACCACCGCGCACTATGTTGCCGAGCGGATCGAGCGGTTCCCGGTGCGGGTGACCCAGCTGGCGCACGGCCTGCCGGTCGGCGGTGAACTCGACTATCTCGACGAAGGCACGCTCGCTCAGGCGTTGCGGGCGCGACGCCCGGTCGGCTAGCCCGGCTTGACGCTGGGGCGGTGCTTACCTAGCTGACCGTGATGGCCGTTCTCCCCATCGTCGAAATTCCCGATCCGCGGCTACGCGCCGTTTCCTCGCCGGTCGATACGGTCGATGATGCGACGCGCGCGCTGGTCACCGACATGATCGACACGATGTACGATGCCAACGGCATTGGCCTCGCGGCGATCCAGATCGGGGTGGCGCAGCGTGTCCTGGTGATCGATCTGCAGGAGCAGGAGGGCGAGGACGGCAAGCCGGTGCGCGCGCCGCACGCCTATATCAATCCCGAGATCCTGTCCGTCAGCGACGAGCTTTCGGTCTATAACGAAGGCTGCTTGTCGATCCCCGAGCAATATGCCGAGGTCGCGCGCCCGGCGCGGTGCCGCGTGCGCTGGATCGACGATCAGGGTGCGGCGCAGGAACAGGAGCTCGAAGGGCTGCTCGCGACCTGCATGCAGCACGAGATCGATCACCTGAACGGGGTGTTGTTCATCGACCATATCAGCCGCCTGAAGCGCGACATGGTCATCAAGAAGCTCAACAAGCTGCGTAAGAGCGGCGGTTAAGCCACTGTACTGACGTCATCCGGCGCCTGCCGGGATCCGGAGTGACGCAGCACGGCGCTCGTGACGCTGGGTTCTGACGTTCGTCAGGACTTGCGATCGATGACGACGCGCTAGAACAATCCCTCGATACGTCCGCCGGCGCCGATCCGGATGGCTTCCGCGGCGGGCACGCGCGGCAGCCCGGGCATCGTCATCACCTCGCCGCAGATCGCGACGACGAACCCGGCGCCGGCGGCAAGCCGCACCTCGCGCACCGGCACGATGTGCCCGGTGGGGGCGCCGAGCTTCGCCGGATCGGTCGAGAAGCTATATTGCGTCTTCGCCATGCATACCGGCAGGTTGCGATACCCGTCCGCCTCCCAGCGCGCGAGCTGCGCATGGACGCCGGGATCAGCCACCGCCGCCTCGGCGCGATAGATCCGCGTCGCGACGGTGTTGATCTTGTCGAACAGGGAGAGATCGTCGTCGTAGAGCGGGGCGAACTGCGACACACCGCCCGCAACCGCCACCACGCGGTCCGCAAGCTCTGTCGCGCCCGCGCCCCCGTCCGCCCAATGCGTGCAGGTTACCGCATGCGAACCGTGCGAAGCCGCGATTGCGCCGATCGCTGCGAGCTCGTCCTCGGTATCGGTGTGGAACCGGTTGATCGCGACGATCGCCGGGACCCCGAACTGTCGGATATTCTCGAGATGTCGGACGAGGTTGGCACCGCCGCGCCTGACCGCCTCGACGTCGGCGTGCGCGAGATCGGCCTTGGCGACGCCACCGTTCATCTTGAGGGCGCGCACCGTCGCGACGATCACCACCGCGGCGGGGGCGAGCCCCGCCTGCCGACACTTGATGTCGAAGAATTTCTCGGCGCCGAGATCGGCCCCGAACCCCGCCTCGGTGACGACATAGTCGGCAAGGCGGAGCCCGGTCCTGGTCGCGATCACCGAATTGCAGCCGTGGGCGATGTTGGCGAACGGGCCGCCATGCACGAGCGCGGGATTGCCTTCGAGCGTCTGCACCAGGTTTGGCTTGATCGCCTCGGCGAGCAGCACCGCCATCGCGCCATCCGCCTTCAGATCGCGTGCGGTGATCGGGCGACGGTCGCGGGTATAGGCGACGACGATCCGGCCGAGCCGCGCTTCGAGATCGGCGAGGTCCTCGGCAAGGCAAAGGATCGCCATCACCTCCGAGGCGACCGTGATGTCGAACCCCGACTCGCGGGGATAGCCATTGGCAGGGCCGCCGAGCGATTGCGCGATGTCGCGCAGTGCGCGATCGTTCATGTCCAGCACGCGACGCCAGACGATCCGTCGAACGTCGATGTCGAGCGCGTTGCCCCAATGAACATGGTTGTCGATCATCGCTGCAAGCAGATTGTGTGCGCTGGTAATCGCGTGGAAATCGCCGGTGAAATGGAGATTGATGTCCTCCATCGGCACCACCTGCGCATAGCCGCCGCCGGCCG
>DATLME010000226.1:0-3660 GCA_035537395.1 Sphingomonas sp.
GCGTTGAAGGTCACCCGTTCGACCTTGGCCGGAAGCAGTTTCTTCTTCCGCAGCACTTCCTGAACGTGCCAGCTGATCGCCTCGCCCTCGCGGTCCGGATCGGTCGCCAGGATCAGCGTATCGGCATTCTTCGCCTCGTCCGAAATCGCCTTCAATTGCTTGGCCTTGTCGGGGTAATTCTCCCACAGCATGGCAAAGCCGTCGTCGGGATCGACCGACCCGTCCTTGGGCGGCAAATCGCGGACATGGCCGTAGCTGGCCAGTACCCGGTGGCCGGATCCCAAATAATTCTCGATGGTTTTTGCCTTGGCGGGCGATTCGACGATGACGAGTTTCAAGCTGGTCGTTCCTTACATGTGCGTACGCGTATGGTGCCGAGCCGCTAAACGGCCCGTCAAGCGGTCAGACGGACAGTATCGGTCGCTATTGCAGCTTGCGCGGTCGCTTCGGTTCGACCCGGAAGTTGGCGGGTAGCCGGCATTTGCCGTTGTCATAGGTGCCGTTGACCCGGATCACCTCCCGACCGTCGGGCTCGATCCGGCGGCCCGACAACTGGCTGTCGAGCACCCGGCGAATGGTCGAAGCAAGGCTGGTGACGACGTAACAGGCGACATCGGGCTCGGCATGCGGATCGCCTATGCCACTGTCGTCGGTCAGGAAGACATAACGGGACTGGGTCAGCGCCGCCGCTGAACGCATGAAATATTCCGCGCGGTCGTCGACTCCGGACGAAGCGACCGGGACGATCTGTACCCGTTTTGCACGCGCCACCTCCGCCGCATCGAACGCGATCCGCATCTTGTCGTCATGCGGCGGCGCATCCGCCACCAGCACCAAGGTGCGCAAGGCGTCGTCACGCCATTGCTGGTCGATACCGCGCGCGAGAGCTTCGTCGACCGCCTCAGGCATGTCGCCGCCGCCCGACCCACTTTGACCGGCGATCGCCGACTGGAGCGCATCGAGGTCAGGGGTCAGCCGATAAGTACGAGTGACGAATTCGTCGCCGATATCGCGATAGGCGACCAGCCCGACACGCAGGTCGAGCGTCGGATGCCGCCGCTTGAGATCATCCAGGATCGCGCGCAATTCCGATTTCAGAAAAGCGATTTCGTCCGACATCGACCCGGTGCAATCAAGCACGATCATCAGGTCCATCTTGTCGACCGATCGCGCCTCGCCCGGCAGGATCAAGCTGTGCAATTGCGTGCCGCGGCGCTGGGCGAGTGCAATCTCGCGCCGCTCGCCGCCGGCACCAAGCACCAGCTTGTTGCTCAAGCGGTCTAGTTCGGGAAAGAACACAACCCGCCCGTCCGACTGGCTCGACAACGTGATACTGTTGCCGTCGCTGCATTCCACTGTCACTGGCTGGAGCGCCATTGGCCGCCCCTGATCGTCCTTCAATTCGACCGTCAGCGTGCGGCGGGTGTCGAGTACCGGAAGCGAAGGTATCTTCTGTCCCAGGTCGCGCGCCTGGTTGATGTAAAATGCGTAAAGCTCGGGGTTGAGCAAATCGTCATGGTCGCCAGCGGTGAGCAGACCCGCGGGCGGCACCTGGCGCTGGCGGCGATCCGATCGATCACCTTCGCTCGTTTCAGCGGCGGCGGCAGTCGCGGAAACGCTGCGAGATCCTTCGATTCGTGATCCCGTGACGACAATTGAGTCGCCGCCGCCGTCGCGCTCGGGCTCCGGGGGCGGCGGAGGGGGTGGTGGCGGTGGCGGGGGCGGACAGGTCAAGGTGATCGGGATGATCGATCCGTCCGGGCACAATTGCATATCTTCGGGCACGTCCGGCGCGGATGCCCGGATCAGCCGCGCGCCGCGGATCAATGTCGCCTGTTGCTCGGGCTTGAGCGGCATCAGCGTTGGCGGTCGACGGCAATAACCCGCGCTCGCCGCAGTTTGGGCCGAGGCAATGGCGGTGGAACTGGTTGCGACCAGCCCGATCAACCACATTCGAGTCGACATTCGCGCCATGATCCACTCCCCCGACACCCGCGACCAACCGGGCCGCGCGGCGATGCTAACTCACCTTAAGCTGACTCGTCCACCCGCATGCCGTTCGAGCCGCCCCGCGAGATCGAGTTCGAGTAGCACCAGTTGCACCTCGCCCGGCGCGGCGCCCGACAGGCGGACGATCTCGTCGACCGGGGCAGGCGACGGACCGAGCAGTTCGATCACCCGGTCCCGGACCACGTCGGGCGGCTCGACTGGGGTTGCTTCCGCCGCGTGATCAAACGGATAGCTCGGCGAGGCGAGCTTGCCGGTCATCGACCGCAGCCCCTCCATCACGTCGGCGGCGCTTTGGATCAGGGTGGCGCCGTCGCGGATCAATTGGTTGCAGCCCTGCGCGCGCTGGTCGAGCGGCGATCCAGGGACGGCCATGACCTCGCGGCCCTGCTGCCCCGCCAGCCGCGCGGTGATCAACGATCCCGATCGCGGTGCCGCCTCGACCACCACCGTGGCCTGCGCCAGCCCTGCGATGATCCGGTTGCGATAGGGGAAATGGCGCGCCCTCGGCTCCGTCCCGGGCGGCATTTCGGCGATCACTAGCCCGCGCTCGCTCATCGCCCGCTGGCGCGGCTCATTCTCGGGCGGGTAGAAGATGTCGATCCCGCCCGCGACGACGCCGATCGTCCCGCTCTCCATCGCCCCGTCATGCGCCGCGCTGTCGATCCCGCGTGCCAGCCCGGAGACGACGACCACGTCCTCGCGGCCGAGTTCATGCGCCAGCCCGCGCGCAAAGCGGCACGCAGCGGCGCTGGCATTGCGCGCGCCGACGATCGCCACCAGCGGGCGCTCGAGGACGCTGAGATCCCCCATGACCGTGACCAAGGGCGGCGCGTCGCTGAGTTCCGCCAGCGCTCGCGGATACAGCACCTGGCCGATCGAGAGATAGCGCGCGCCGATTGCCTCGACCCGATCGATCTCGGCCCTCGCCGCGGCCTCGCTGAACAGGCTCGGAGCGCGCCCGCCGCCGCGTCGGGCAAGATCGGGCACCGCGGCCAGCGCCGCTTCGGCCCCGCCGAAGCGCGCCAGCAACTGACGAAAGGTGACCGGCCCGATCCCCGGTGAACGGACCAACCGAAGCCGCGCGATCAGGTCGCTCAAGCTCCGGGCACTTGGGTGGACTGGCCGATGGGGGGCTCGGTGCCCGCCCTCAGCCGCACCAGATTGTCACGATGCTTCCAGATGACGAGGATGGCGAAGCCGGCAAGGATCGGGATCAGCGCCCGTTCTCCGGCGATCGCGGCGGTAACCGGTGCACTGACCGCTGCGGCCATCCCCGCGACCGATGAAATCCGGAGGATCAGCAGCAGCCCGATCCACACCAGAGCGTAAATCAACGCCGCGGGCCAGAACATTGGCGCGATCACCCCCAGCAAAGTCGCGACCCCCTTGCCGCCGCGAAACTTGAGCCACAGCGGGTAGAGATGCCCGATCATCGCCCCAGCGGCTGCGTGATATTCGCCTTCCGGCCACACCATCCGGGCGATGATCACCGCCGCCGCGCCCTTGGCCGCGTCGAGCAGCAACGTCGACGCGGCAAGCCATTTGGATCCGGTGCGAAGCACATTGGTTGCACCGATATTGCCCGATCCGATTTGCCTGAGGTCGCCCCGCCCCGACAGTCGCGTGAGCAGCAACCCAAACGGAATCGAC
>DATLME010000227.1:0-14057 GCA_035537395.1 Sphingomonas sp.
GCACGGGCAAGCGGATGGCCGCACGGCGCAGCGAGATCGCGATCCAGTTCAAGGCGGTGCCGCATTCGATGTTCGCCGGGCGTGGCGGGCTGCTCCAGCCCAACATGCTGATCATCCGCCTCCAGCCCGAGGAATATGTCCAGCTGCTGGTGATGGCCAAGGAGCCGGGCCTTGATCGCGAAGGGGTGCGGTTGCGTGAAGTGCCACTCAACCTCAGCCTCGACGCCGCCTTCGCGGGCAGCCGGCGGCGGATCGCGTCGATCCAGGTCCATTGCGCCTCGATCTCGTCGCGGCGCACGAACAGGGTCTGGTCTCCCTCGATCAGGTCGAGCAACAAGCGTTCATAGGCGATCCGGCGCCGGGTCCCTGCGAATGCGGCGTCGAGGCTCAGATTGAGCGGTACCTCGCGGAGGCGAACGCCCTCGCGATCGAGACCGGGCTCCTTGGCCATCACCAGAAGCTGGACATATTCCTCCGGCTGCAGCCGGATGATCAGCATATTGGGCTGGAGCAAGCCGCCACGCCCCGCGAACATCGAATGCGGCACCGCCTTGAACTGGATCGCGATCTCGCTGCGTCGCGCCGCCATGCGCTTGCCGGTGCGCAGGTAGAAGGGCACGCCCTGCCAGCG
Source organism: Sphingomonas sp. (assembly GCA_035537395.1). Lineage (GTDB taxonomy): Bacteria > Pseudomonadota > Alphaproteobacteria > Sphingomonadales > Sphingomonadaceae > Sphingomonas. The sequence goes on from DATLME010000227.1 coordinate 632, forward strand.
CCAATTGTCCACATGCGCCTTGATCGCGACGAAGGTCTCGGTCGTCGACGGTGCTTCGAGCTCGTCGACATAGCTCTTGACGATCTCGCCCTTCACCGCGCCTTCGGTGTACTGGCCGGTGACGGTCACGTTGGTCGCTTCCTCCGGTTTGATCATGCGGAGGCTGCGGATCACCTTCGCCTTTTCGTCGCGGATTGCGGTGCCGTCGTAATGCGAGGGTGGCTCCATCGCGACGAGCGCGAGCAGCTGGAGAATGTGGTTCGCGACCATGTCCCGCAGCGCGCCTGCAGTCTCGTAATAGCCCGCGCGCTCCTCGAGCCCGACGGTCTCGGCGATCGTGATCTGGATGTTGTCGATCCCGCGCGCATTCCAGACCGGCTCGAAGAACGAATTGCCGAAGCGCAGCGCGAGGATGTTCTGCACCGTCTCCTTGCCGAGATAATGATCGATCCGGAAGATCCGGTTTTCCGGAAAAGCCGCGGCGACCGCATCGTTGATCTTCTTGCTCGACGCGAGATCGTAGCCGAGCGGCTTTTCCAGCCCGATCCGCACCGTGTCGCCGGCCAGTCCGACCTTGGCGAGCCCGGCGATCGCAGGCTCGAACAGCGACGGCGCCGTGGACAGGAAGATCGCGAGCCCGCCCGACACGTCCCCGACCTTCTCCGCAAGCGACGCGAAGCTCGCCGCGTCGGAAAGGTCGACGGTGTGATAATTGATCCGCTCCAAGAAAGTGCCGACCGCTTCCTCGCCCGCGCGATCGTCGGGCAGGAACTCGTCGAGCGCGGCCTTGGCGAAGTCGCGGTACGACGCGTCGTCATGCTCGGAGCGAGCGGCGCCCGTGATCGTCAGCCCTTCGGGCAGAAGCCCGTCGGCGTGCAGCCCGTAGAGCGAGGGCAACAGCATCCGCTGGGCGAGATCGCCGGTCGCACCGAAGAGGAGCAACTTGCCGACGGGATTGCGCTGCATGACGTTCCTTCGTTTAGAGCACGAGGCCGGCGAGCGGATCGAGCCCGGCCATGAGGTTCAGGTTCTGGATCGCAGCGCCGCCCGCGCCCTTACCCAGATTGTCGAGGCAGGCGACGAGGCGCGCCTGGTTACCCGCAGCATCGGCGAACACGAACAGGTCAAGCCGATCGCTCGGCGCGGCACGACGCCCGATCAGCAATTCGTCGGGCATGGCGTCATTGACGCGGACGAGCGGCTTGCCCGCGAACGCCTCCTGCAGGGCATCTACGATCGCCGCGCGCGACGGCGCCTTCGGCATCGCGGCAAGCGGCAGCGGTACTTCGACGATCATGCCGCGGAACGCCCGCGCCACCATCGGCGCGAACACCGGCGCGTAAGTCAGCCCTGCGTGGCGCTGCATTTCCGGCACATGCTTGTGCGCGAGCGAGAAGCCATAGTCCCTGAATGCCAGGTCCGGGTCGCTCTCGAACCGTTCGATCAACGCCTTCCCGCCACCCGAATAGCCCGAGATCGCATTGACCGTCAGCGGCCAGTCGCGCGGAACAAGCCCCGCGCGCACCAGCGGTGCGACCAGCGCCAGGAAGCCCGTGGGATAGCAGCCGGGGTTGCTCACGCGTGCCGCGTTGGGGACGTCGAAACCGATCTCGGGAAAGCCGTACGTCCACCCGTCGGCGACCCGGTGGGCACTGGAGGCGTCGATCACGCGGGTGCCGCCATCGGCGATCAGCGCGACGGCTTCGATCGCGGCATCGTCGGGAAGGCAGAGGATCGCGAAATCGGCCTCGTTGAGCGCCTCGCGGCGAGCGGCGGAATCCTTTCGCCGGTCGTCGTCGAGCACGATGAGCGCCAGGTCGGACCGGCTCGCAAGCCGTTCGCGGATTTCCAGCCCGGTCGTTCCGGCCGCACCATCGATGAAGACGTTGATCATTCCGTAGCCGGCTCGAGTGCGGTCCGGTCGACATAGCCGACCAGGCGAATGGCGGGGGCAACCCCCCAGGCATTGTTGCCGGCGAGTTCGAGCACCTCGAAGCGATCGCCTGCCGCGACGGTGCCGAGCGACTCCGAGGCTGCTTCGCGGGTTGATTGCAGCGTGACGGTCCGGCTCGCGATGCACTGGAGCGGCGCGGCATAATGCGGCGCAAAGACGATTTCGGCGAGCCGTACATCGGCGAGATCGCCGCGCACGGCTTGGGTCCGTGGGTCGATCACCGCCGACCGACCGGTCAGCGCGAACGCCTTACGCGGGGACGCTACGCAGGGCTGGTGCGGCGGATTCGCCGATGAATTGCCCGAATTCTTCAAGAAAATCTGCCCCTTCCGACGTGCGCGCTACGAAGATGTTGCGCTTGTCGCTATCGTCGCGTTGGCGGCGCAGATAGCCGAGCGCGCCCAGCCTGTTCAAGGCGCGCGTCACGACCGGCTTCGAAACGTTGAGCGCCCGGGCAAGCCCGCGGACCGTATGAGGCCCCGGCCTGAGATATACCAGCAACAGCAACGCCATCTGCCGATTGGTGAGATCGGGCTCACCCGATCGAACGTAATCGACCAGAGCGGTCATCCAGGTCGAGAGCGTGTTGGCCGCGATAGACACTGATTCCCATCCGAAAATTGCGCCTCTGACGGGCGTCGTTTCGGTGTCATAACGCCTTCGTCCGGCGGGAGTTTCGCGGGGCGGCATTTATTAACGGTGTGTGCCGGCGTGCCCGCAACGTCCTTCATGCCGGCTGGCGGCGGGTCGACGGGCGGAGAAAGGGCGGGGCGCTCCGATCGCCGCCGCCATTGATCGTACGCGCGGCTCCGCCTATGTGCCCGCCTTCGCCGCCTTGTCCGGGACCAAATCCGAATGTTCGCCTTCTTGCTCGTCGTTCACGCCGTCATCGCCGCCGCTCTGGTGACGGTGATTCTCATGCAGCGTTCGGAAGGCGGCGGGCTCGGCATGGGTGGCAGCCCGTCGGGGTTGATGTCCGCGCGCGGCGCGGCGGATTTCCTGACCCGGGCGACCGCAGTACTCGCGACGCTGTTCGTGCTGTTCTCGATCGTGCTCGCGATCCTCGCGGCGACCCGCAGCGGCACCGCGACGATCGACACCTCGCTTGCGAAGACACCCGCACCGGTGCAGCAGACCGCGCCGGCCCCTGCGGTCGTCCCCGGCGGAGCACCCGCCGGAGCGCCTGCCGACAATGGCGCGGTTCCGCTCGCCAACTAAGCGCTACCGTCTGTCGTAATTGAGCGCCCGCGCGCGACGCGGGCGCTTGTCGTTCGTACCATTCACACGCTAGGCGATTCCTCCCATGGCGCGGTTCATCTTCATCACCGGCGGCGTGGTCTCCTCGCTCGGCAAGGGTCTCATGGCGGCATCGCTCGCCGCGCTGTTGCAGGCGCGGGGCTATCGCGTCCGCATCCGCAAGTTCGATCCCTATCTGAACGTCGATCCGGGCACGATGAGCCCGTACCAGCATGGCGAGGTCTACGTCACCGACGACGGCGCCGAGACCGATCTCGATCTCGGTCATTACGAGCGCTTCACCGGGGTCGCCTCGCGCCAGTCGGATAACGTCACGTCCGGGCGCATCTATCAGCAGATCATCACCCGCGAACGTCGCGGCGATTACCTCGGTGCCACCGTCCAGGTCATTCCGCACGTCACCGACGCCATCAAGGCGTTCGCCAAGGCCGAGACGGACGATCTCGATTTCGTTCTGTGCGAGATCGGCGGCACCGTCGGCGATATCGAATCGCTGCCGTTCATCGAAGCGATCCGTCAGCTCAAGAACGAAGTCGGCCGCGGCAATGCGATCAGCATCCACGTCACCCTGGTGCCCTACATCTCCGCGGCGGGCGAGCTGAAGACTAAGCCGACCCAGCACTCGGTCCGTGAGCTTGCCGCGCTTGGCGTCCAGCCCGACATCCTGGTCTGCCGCTGCGAACATCCGCTGCCGATCTCCGACCGTGCCAAGATCGCGCTGTTCTGCAACGTGCCCGAAAGCGCGGTCATCCCTGCGCTCGACGCGAAGAGCATCTATGCGGTGCCGCTGCAATATCATGGCGAGGGCCTCGATTCGGAGGTGCTTCGTGCCTTCGGAATCACCCCGTCCTCGCCGCCCGACCTCGCGCGCTGGGAAGAGATCGTCGACCGGCTGACCAATCCCGAGGGGGAGGTCACCGTCGGGGTGGTCGGCAAATATGTCGGACTGCAGGACGCGTACAAGTCGCTCAACGAGGCGCTGGTCCATGGCGGCATCGCCAACAAGGTGAAGGTCAACATCCGCTGGATCGACGCCGAGTTGTTCGAAAAGGAAGACGACGACATCGCCGCGCATCTCGAGCCGTGCGATGCGATCCTCGTCCCCGGTGCGTTCGGCGAACGCGGGGCAGAGGGCAAGATCGCCAGCGTCCGCTTCGCACGCGAGCGCGAGATCCCCTATTTCGGGATCTGTTTCGGGATGCAGATGGCCTGCGTCGAAGGCGCGCGCGATCTGGCCGGAATCGCCGAAGCATCGTCGACCGAGTTCGGCCCGACCCCCGAGCCGGTAGTCGGCATCATCACCGAATGGATGTCTCCCGAGGGTGTCCAGATCCGCGAGGCCGGGGGCGATCTCGGCGGAACGATGCGGCTCGGCGCGTACGAGGCGTCGCTGAGCGGCAACAGCGTGGTAGCGTCGATCTACGGCACCTCCTCGATCAGCGAGCGGCACCGCCACCGTTACGAGGTCAATACCAATTATCGCGAGGCGCTGGAGGCGGGCGGCTTGGTATTCTCGGGCATGTCACCCGACGGCATGCTCCCCGAAATCGTCGAGCGTCCGGACCACCCGTGGTTCGTCGGGGTCCAGTTCCATCCCGAACTCAAAAGCAAACCCTTCGACCCGCACCCCCTGTTCGCAAGCTTCATCGAGGCCGCGGTGAAGCAGAGCCGACTGGTCTGAGCGTCGATCTCTACTCGGCACTGACGGTCGAAGGAACGATGGCGGGATGGTCGCACCAGCCAATTTCCGCGTCATCCCGGACTTGTTCCGGGATCCACTCCGCCCCCGAACCAACGGGCTTCGAGTTTGCGGCACGGTGGATCCCGGAACGAGTCCGGGATGACGGTGCTGCACCGTTCGTCCTGAGTAGGGATCGAGTAGCCGCGTACGCGGCGTATCGAGAGACCATATCGAAGGACGGGTTCGCGCGCGAAAACCGCGCTTCGATACCACCCGGTCTCCACTCGGCACCAACACCGCCAACCAGCCCGGGCAATCAAAACGAAAGCGCCCGAGCCCTTCGGCCCGGGCGCTCCTCAGGCGCTCTCAGGGAGTGACGAGAGCGCCGAGCTCGTTGGTCAGGCGGCAGCCTTTGCCTCGGTGCTCGCCTCAACCGCGGCGAGTGGCGCGCCGGTGCGGATCGCGACCGACTTCGGCTTCATCGCCTCGGGTACTTCGCGGACCAGGTCGATCACCAGCAGGCCGTCGTTGAGCCGCGCGTCCTCGACGAACACGAAGTCCGCGAGTTCGAAGCGGCGCTCGAAGCTGCGGTTCGCGATGCCGAGGTGCAGGAACTGGGCGTTCTCCGCCTTGTCGTCCTTGCGTCCGGTCACGAGCAGCAGGTTCTGCTGCGCGGTGATGTCGATCTCGTCGCGCGCAAAGCCTGCAACCGCCAGCGTGATGCGATAGCGATCGTCGGCGACGCGCTCCAGATTGAAAGGCGGGTAGTTTTCGGCGGCGCCGCGCGCATTCGCCTCGATGAGGTCGAACAGGCGGTCGAAGCCGATGGTCGAACGGCGATAGGGAGTAAGATCGAGTCGCATTTTCAAGTCCTCCTTAGGAGCGAGTTGACGATGTGATCCGGTGTCCGCCGTAGCGCGACACCGTGTGCGACCTCCACGAGAAGCGCCGCACGTCGCAAATCTGGTGCGTCCCGACGCAGCGTCAAGAGCACCGAACCGCAAAATTTTAAGTCTTATCCGGGCCGAGGAAGCCAGGCTTGGCCACGGCCAAGCTTCTCCTTGTTGATCATCTACTAGTTTGATAGAGTTTCGGTGCGAATAGTTCGGAGACCTGCATGTCGTTGACGCTCGCGCTCATCCTCGCCGCCCAAGCCGCGGCACTCCCTGAACAGGCGCTTCCGCCACGGACGGAAGCCGAATCCGACTCAGCGGAGAGCGTTGCTACCGGCCGGGCAGGGCCTGCGGTAGGTGACGCCGGTGGGGAGATCGTCGTCACCGCCCGCCGCCGCGCAGAGTCGATCCAGCGCGTACCGATCGCGATGTCGGTGATCGGCGGCACGGCGCTCGCGGAGACCGGCGCGAGCACCGTCGGGCGGCTCACCCAGCTCCAGCCCAGCCTGCAATTCTATTCGACCAATCCCCGCAATTCCGCCGCAAACATCCGCGGCCTCGGGGCGCCGTTCGGGCTGACCAACGACGGCATCGAACAGGGTGTCGGCATCTATGTCGACCAGGTCTATAACAGCCGTATCGCCGCCGCGACCTTCGACTTCACCGATGTCGAACGGGTCGAGATCCTGCGCGGCCCCCAAGGCACGCTCTACGGCAAGAACACGACCGCGGGCGCGATCAACGTCACTTCGCGTGCCCCGAGCTTTTCGCCCGAAGCGCGCGGCGAGATCAGCCTCGGCAACCTCGACTATGTACAGGCCAAGGCGTCGGTGTCGGGCCCGCTGGTCGAAGATCTGGTCGCGATCCGGCTTTCGGCATCGCTGACCAGCCGCAAAGGCACGATCTACAATGTTACGAGTGGCGAATACGTCAACGCGCAGGACAATCTGTCGCTGCGCAGCCGTATCCTCTGGCGCGCCGCGCCCAATTTCGACCTGACCCTGTCGGGCGACTATAACTACCAGAACCCGAAATGTTGCGCGCAGATCTATGCGCGGGTCGGGCCGACCCAGCGGCCGGCAAACCGCCAGTACGACGCGCTCGCCGCGGCGTTCGGCTATTCGCCGCCCAGTACCGACGCGTTCGACCGGGTCACCGATCTCGACACCGAATTGCGCGCCAAGCAGGAACTCGGCGGGCTCTCGCTGCTCGGCGAATGGGATCTCGGCCCCGGCACGATCACCTCCGTCACCGCGTGGCGGTTCTGGAACTGGAACCCGTCCAACGATCGCGACTTCACCGGGCTGCCGATCACCTCGGTGTCGGCGAACCCGTCGCAGCAACGCCAGTACAGCCAGGAACTCCGCTACGCCTCGAACGGCGATAACCGGGTCGACTATGTCGGCGGCCTCTTCCTCTTCCACCAGACCATCGATACCCAGGGCTTGCAGGTCCAGGGCAGCGCGGCCAGCCGCTGGTTGCTGAATCCCGGCGCCAGTGTCGTCGCAGGCTCTTCGGGCTGCGCCACCGCGACCACCGCCGCGTGCAACGCCGCCGTGTTGAACGGGCTGCGCTCGGAAAACGATATCCATTTCAAGAACACCAGCGTGGCGGCGTTCGGCAAGGCGACGTGGCACGTCAGCGAGCGGTTCAGCGTCCAGCCCGGTGTCCGCGTCAATTACGACAAGAAGGACGGCTCCTATGTGTCGACGGTGACGACGGGCAGCGGCAGCACGACGCTCAACAACGATCAGCGCGGCGTGCTCGCACCGCAGAGCTACCAGCCGAAGTTCGACGACTGGAACCTGTCGGGCGATCTCACGCTCGCCTATGATCTCAGCGCTGATCTCCACGCCTACGCAACCTATGCGCGCAGCTTCAAGTCGGGCGGGATCAACCTGTCCGGGCTGCCGCTCGATGCCCAGAACAACCCGATCCTGGCGGCGAGCACGGTGAAGCCGGAAACCGTCAATCACTTCGAGATCGGGTTGAAGTCGCAGTTCCTCGATCGTCGCGCGACCGTCAATCTCGCCGCCTTCTGGACCGAGATCGACGACTATCAGGCGACCGTCACCAACAACCAGATCGGCGTGCTGCGCGGCTACCTCGCCAATGCCGACAAGGTGCGCGTGAAGGGGGTCGAGATCGACGCCGCGTTTCGCCCGGTCGAGCGCGTCAACCTTTACGTCAACGCCGCCTATACCGATGCGAAATATGTCCGCTTCGTCGATGCGCCTTGTCCGCCCGAACTGTCCGGCGGCACCAACAGTCCGGCGAATTGCGACATCTCCGGGCAGATCCTGCCGGGTATCTCCAAATGGGCGTTCTCCTATGGTGGCGAGTACAACCTTCCGGCCACCGTGCTCGGCGCGACCGGCCAGTTCTATGCCGGGGTGGACGGCAGCTACCGGTCCAAATTCTCGTCCAATCCGTCCCGTTCGATCTCGACCGACATCGACGGTTACGCGCTGACCAATTTCCGGCTGGGCTTCCGCCAGGACGGATCGTGGAACGTGTTCGGCTGGGTGCGCAACGCCTTCGACGCCGAGTATTACGAGTTGCTCGCCACCCAATCCGGCAGCACCGGGCTGGTCGTCGGCCAGCCCGGCGATCCACGCACCTACGGCGTCACGCTGTCGCGGACGTTCTGATCCGGTTCAGGTGACGGAGGCGACAACGAGCACGCCGGGGAGAGGAAGCCGGGCAGGGGGCGTGAACCGGAAGCTCCGCCGCCTGCCCGGCTGATTCCTAAACGCGTCGGTCATGCCGGACCCGTTCCGGCATCCATCCCCCGGCTCGTGCGAACGTGGAGATTTGCGAACCGGTGGACCCCGGAACAAGTCCGGGGTGACGGGGAGCGGCAAGTGCTCGCCCACATCGATCTGCGCCGGCATCGATCTGCGCCCACATCGATCTGCGCCGGCATCGATCTGCGCCGGACATGCAAACGCCCGGACCGTTGCCGATCCGGGCGCCTGCGTGACGATAAACTCGTCAGCCCCCTTTTGTGCCCCGGACCCGCGCGTTTTCGCTGCGAAGTCCTTGGCTAGATCCCCGAACCACGGCCATTGCCTGTGCATCAGTGATTGTTTTGCTAGGCATGACTCCGGCGCTTGTCACGGCGGATGTTGGGCGCTCGCAGCGATTGCCACGGACCTGTGTCGAATCCGCAACATCCTGTTTGCACGGCCGGGGTCGGCGACGTAGAGCCGCGCTCATGCTCCTGTCACGCTATGAACGGATGATCGCCCGACGCTATCTGCTGCCGGGCAAGGGCGAGGCGTTCATCTTCCTTGTCGCCTCGATCAGTCTGGTCGCGGTGATGCTCGGCGTCGCCGCGCTGGTGATCGTGATGAGCGTGATGAACGGCTTTCGTGCCGAGCTGTTCGACAAGATCGTCGGGCTCAATGGCCACGCCGTCGTCCAGGGCATCGGCGGACGTCTGCCGGACTGGCGCGAGATCGTCGCCGAGGCGCAGCGCACCCAGGGCGTCACCAGCGCGGTGCCGCTGATCGAGCACCCGTTGATGACGAGCTACAACGGCCGCGTCGAGGCCGTGCTGGTCCGCGGCATGCGCGTCGCCGACATCCGCAGCAATCCGACGATCCGCAACAAGGTGCTGATGGGCTCGCTCGAGCGCATCACCAACGGCAGCGGGCGGGTCGCGATCGGAGTCCGGCTCGCCGAGGCGCTCGGCGCGCAGGTCGGCAGCGAGATCTCGCTGATCAGCCCGCAGGGCCAGGCGACGCCGTTCGGCACGGTGCCGCGGATCGTCAACTACACCGTCGGCGCGATCTTCGAGATCGGGGTCTACGACTATGACAAGGCCTATGTGGTCATGCCGATCGAGGATGCGCAGACGCTGCTGCTGATGGGCGACGCGGCCGGCATGGTCGAAGTCGAGACCGTCGATGCCGACCGCGTCGGCGAGATCCTCGCGCCGCTCGCCGAGCGGGTCGGCGGCCGTGCGGTGATCGCGGACTGGCGGACGATGAACGCGCAACTGTTCGAGGCATTGGCGGTCGAGCGCGTCGCCATGTTCACCGTGCTGTCGATCATCATCCTCGTGGCGGTGTTCAACATCCTGTCGTCGCTGATCATGCTGGTGCGCGCAAAGACCCGTGACATCGCGATCCTGCGCACGATGGGGGCGACCCGCGGCGGGCTGATGCGGATCTTCATGGTGGTGGGCACGACGATCGGCGCGCTCGGGACGCTGGCGGGACTGGGGCTCGGCTTCCTGTTCCTGTTCTATCGCCAGGGCGTGGTGAATTTCGTCCAGCTCGTCACCGGGCAGAACCTGTGGGATCCCTCGATCCGCTACCTGACCGAATTGCCGTCGAAGACCGACCCCGTCGAGATCCTCGTGATCACGCTGATGGCGTTGATCTTCAGTTTCCTCGCGACGCTCTACCCGGCGTGGAAGGCGGCGAGCACCGATCCGGTCCAGGTGCTCCGCTATGAATGACCCGCAGCGCCAGCGCGGTCGGCATGCTCGACCGCAATCCGCGTCCCGTACTCACCACCGCTCGCGTCGGGGACTGATCTGATGGCCGCGATCCTCCAGACGATCGAGCTCGCCCGCAGCTTCACCCAGGGCGGCGAGACGATCGACGTGCTGCGTGGCGTCAACCTCGCGGTACAGCCCGGCGAGATCGTGGCGCTGCTCGGCCCGTCCGGATCGGGCAAGTCGACCCTGCTCCAGGCGGTCGGCCTTCTCGAGGGCGGGTTCCAGGGATCGATCATGATCGCGGGCACCGAGGCCGCACGGCTCGACGCTCACGGACGGACGATCGTGCGCCGCGACCAGCTCGGCTTCGTCTACCAGTTCCATCACCTGCTGCCCGATTTCAACGCCACCGAGAACGTGGTGCTGCCCCAGCTCGTCCACGGCGCCGAGCGCGACGCGGCGGACGCCCGGGCGGTCGACCTGCTCACCCAGCTTGGGCTCGGCCACCGGCTCACGCATCGGCCCAGCCAGCTTTCCGGGGGCGAGCAGCAGCGCGTCGCAGTCGCACGCGCACTCGCCAATCGCCCGGCACTGATCCTCGCCGACGAGCCGACCGGCAACCTCGACGAAAGCACCGCCGACATCGTCTTCGCCGAATTCCTGCGCCTCGTCCGCGAGGAAGGATCGGCAGCGTTGGTCGCGACGCACAACGAACGCCTCGCCGCGCGCATGGACCGCGTGCTCCGCCTGCACGAGGGCGTCCTGCAGTAACCCCGCCGCCGGTGCCGCGATCCGCCCGCCCGCTTGCGCGTTGACTTGGTTTACACCATCCTCGTGTCTGAACGGGAGGGCGGCCCCGATCGGATCGACACGGGGGAAACGTCATGACCGCAATCACCGACTTCGAAGTACGTGCAGCCGATGGCGGCCCGGCGTCGCTCGACACGTGGCGCGGCAAGGTGCTGCTGATCGTCAACACCGCCTCCAAATGCGGCTTCACGCCGCAATATGACGGGCTCGAAACGTTGCACCGCGACTTTGCCGATCGCGGCTTCGAAGTGCTCGCCTTCCCCTGCAATCAGTTCGGCAACCAGGAGCCGGGCGACGCCGCCGAGATCGCGAGTTTCTGTTCGTTGACCTATGACGTCACCTTCCCGGTCTTTGCCAAGGTCGACGTCAACGGCGCCGACGCGGATCCGTTGTTCGAGCGGCTGAAGGCCGATGCCCCGGGCGTGCTCGGTTCGCGCGCGATCAAGTGGAACTTCACCAAGTTCCTGGTCGATCGCTCCGGCGCCGCGGTGCGCCGCTATGCCCCGACGACCAAGCCCGAAGACATCAAGGCGGACATCGAAGCCTTGTTGTAGATGGGGATCCGAGCCCCTTATCGTCATCCTGGCGCAGGCCGGGATCCAGAGTAACCCAGCGCGGCGCCCGCTACCCTGGGTCCCGGCCTGCGCCGGGATGACGAGCGAGCTCGGCCGGACGAACCTCCACTCCGAACACCCACGATCCAGCTTCCCGAATCATGGCGGTCCGCGCATAAGCTCCCGATGCACGCCGGCTACGTTCCCCTTCGCATCTTCTCCTCCTACACGATGCTGGACGGCGCCATCGAGCCGAAGGCGATCGCCAAGCAGGCCCGCGCGCTCGGCTTTCCCGCCGCGGCGCTCACCGATCGCAACGGCCTTTATGCCGCGATGGCCTATTCCGATGCCGCCAAGAAGGACGGCGTCCAGCCGATCATCGGTACGATGCTTGGGCTCGCGCGTCCCGATATGCCCGAAGGTGTCGACGCACCGCTCGACTGGATCGCGCTCTACGCCCAGGATGCGACCGGCTACGACAATCTTTGCGCCCTCGTCAGCCGCGCACATCTCGATCGCCCGATCGAGCAGAACGCGCATGTCGATTTCGCCGCGCTCGCCGCCCACGCCGCGGGGTTGATCTCGCTGACTGCGGGCGGCGAGGGTGGCGTCGCGCGTCTGTTCGCCGAGGACCAGCCCGCGCGGGCCCGCAGCTACCTGGACCGGCTGCAGCAGATCTTCGGCGATCGCTTGTACCTCGAGATCGCCCGCCGCGGTGACAGCATCGAGATCGCCGCCGAACCCGCGCTGATCGACCTTGCCTACGAACGTGACCTGCCGCTGGTCGCTACCAACCCGTGCTGCTTTACCGACAGCGCATTCGGCGACGCGCACGATGCGATGCTGTGCATCGCGCACTCGACCTATGTCGAAAGCGAGGATCGCCCGCGCAGCTGCCCCGAGGCATGGCTCAAGCCCGCCGCGACGATGCGATCGCTGTTCGCCGACCTGCCCGAGGCGATCGCCAACACGCTCGTCGTCGCGCAGCGCTGCGCGGTAATGGCGCCGAGCCGCACGCCGATCCTGCCGAGCCTCGCGGGCGACATCGCCGGCGAGGCGCAGCTGCTGCGCACCGACGCGCATGCGGGGCTTGAGAAGAGGCTCGACCGGATCGAGGCGCTTAAGTTCCCCTCCCGCTTGCGGGAGGGGTTAGGGGAGGGGCTGTCCCCGGACGATAAGCCGTCGGACCTCACAAGCCCTCCCCCGACCCCTCCCGCGAGCGGGCGGGGAGAAGAATGGCGCCAACCCTATCGCGATCGCCTCGATTTCGAGCTCGACGTCATCATCCAGATGGGCTTCCCCGGCTATTTCCTGATCGTCGCTGACTTCATAAAATGGGCGAAGGATCACGACATCCCGGTCGGTCCGGGGCGCGGGTCCGGTGCGGGCTCGGTCGTCGCCTGGGCGCTGACGATCACCGATCTCGATCCGATGAAGCTCGGGCTGCTGTTCGAGCGCTTCCTCAATCCCGAACGCGTGTCGATGCCCGATTTCGACATCGATTTCTGCGAGACCCGCCGCGGCGAAGTGATCCGCTACGTCCAGGAGAAATACGGCCGCGATCAGGTTGCGCAGATTATCACCTTCGGAAAGCTGAAGGCGCGCGCGGTGCTGAAGGATACGGGGCGGGTGCTGCAGATGAGCTATGGCCAAGTCGATCGCCTCGCCAAGCTCGTTCCCAACCACCCGACCGACCCATGGACGCTGGAGCGCGCGCTCAACGGCGTGTCCGATCTCGCCAAGGAATATGCCAACGACAATGGCGTCCGCCGGCTGCTCGATCTCGCGATGAAGCTCGAGGGGCTGCCGCGTCACTCCTCGACGCAT
>DATLME010000228.1:0-8176 GCA_035537395.1 Sphingomonas sp.
TACGAGGACAGCGCGTGGCGCATCTCGTTCTTCGGCGACGATATCGAGGAGATCACCGAATTCGACCCGCTCACCGGCAAGAAGGTCGCGAGCCTCAATTCGGTGCGGGTCTATGCGAACTCGCATTACGTCACCCCCGGCCCGACGCTCAAACAGGCGGGCGAGGCGATCAAGCACGAGCTCGCGGAGCGGCTGAAGGAACTGGTCGGCGAGGGCAAGCTGCTCGAGGCGCAGCGGCTCGAACAGCGCACCAATTTCGATCTCGAGATGATCGCTGCGACGGGCAGCTGCGCGGGGATCGAGAATTACAGCCGCTTCCTCACCGGTCGCCTGCCCGGCGAACCGCCCCCCACCCTGTTCGAATATCTGCCGGAAAACGCGCTGCTGTTCGTCGACGAAAGCCATGTCACGATCGGCCAGATCAACGGCATGTCGCGCGGCGATCACCGCCGCAAGCTGACGCTCGCCGAGTACGGCTTCCGCCTGCCCTCGGCGATCGACAACCGCCCGCTGCGCTTCAACGAATGGGACGCGATGCGCCCGCAGACCACCTATGTCTCGGCTACACCGGGCAGCTGGGAGATGGAGCAGACCGGCGGCGTCTTCGCCGAACAGGTGATCCGCCCGACCGGGCTGATCGATCCGCCGGTCGAGATCAAGCCGGTCGAGGAACAGGTCCAGGACCTGATCGTCGAATGCCGCAAGACCGCCGAGGCGGGCTATCGCACGCTGGTGACGACACTGACCAAGCGGATGGCCGAGGATCTCACCGAGTATATGCATGAGGCGGGGCTGAAGGTCCGCTACATGCACAGCGACGTCGAGACGCTCGAGCGCATCGAGCTGATCCGCGACCTGCGGCTCGGGGTTTACGACGTGCTCATCGGCATCAACCTGCTGCGTGAGGGGCTCGACATCCCCGAATGCGGGCTGGTCGCGATCCTAGACGCCGACAAGGAGGGCTTCCTGCGCTCCGAGACCTCGCTGATCCAGACGATCGGCCGCGCCGCGCGCAACGTCGACGGCCGCGTCATCCTCTATGCCGACCGCATCACCGGCAGCATGGAACGCGCGATGAACGAGACGTCGCGCCGCCGCGAGAAGCAGCTCGCCTATAACGAAGCCAACGGTATCACCCCGACGACGATCCGCCGCAACATCGGCGACATCATCGCGCACGTCGCCTCCAGGGACCAGGTCACCGTCGAGATCGACGAGGATCGTCCGCACATGGTCGGCCACAATCTGCGCGCCTATATCGAGGATCTCGAAAAGCAGATGCGCAAGGCCGCCTCGGACCTCGAGTTCGAGACCGCCGGCCGGTTGCGCGACGAGATTCGTCAGCTCGAACAGGAGGAGCTCGGCCTGCCAGTGGACCAGCACAAGGCGCCGGTGATGGGCCGAAGCAACGAAGGCAAGCCGGGCACCCGCAAAACGCGCTACGGCAAGAGCCAGCAACTGCGAATGGGCGGCAAGCGCGGGGGCAGGTAGGACCGCGAAATGGCCTGGCTTGACGATCCCTGCGGTCGGTGACCGTCACGTCGCTGCCCCGACCGGGCAGGCTGCCTAGCCCACCGACAAATTGGTGCTTCCCACCGAATAGTAGCTCGCCACCCGATCCGCATAGGCCTGGTCGAAGCTGGGTGCGTTGTTGGCCCAGCTCGGCCCGCCCTCCAGCAATCGCCGGTCGATCGTGACGACATATACGTCGCGCACCGGATCGAACTGGAGCAGCTCGAACGGCAGGGGGTAGAAGCTCTTGCCCATCCCCAGGAACCCGCCGAGGCTCAGCACCGCATGGGTAACGCGGCCATTGCCCTTGTGGACCATGAACGCGTGGACGCTGCCGACATGGTCGCCGTCGCGGCTTTCGACCTTCATCGTGCCGCTCACCGCGGACTGGATGAGGATCTGGGTGGGGCTGACGCCGTCGGCCAATGCGTATCTCCTGGAAGCTCGTCGCATGAACCGGCGACCGCCCGGGTAGTTCCTGCGGCGGGTGCCGTCGGCGTGCTTGAGCGGTGCTCGGTCAACGCCCATAAGCCCACCATGCGTATCCTGCCCGTTCTCGTCGCGCCGTTGTTCGCGCTCTCGGCCTGCATCCCGGCTCCGCGACAGGCGCCCCCGCCGCCAGCGCCGGTGCCACCCCCTGCGCCGATGCCGTCGCCGGCGCCGCTCGCGGCGGATTGGCGCGATTGGCCGCGGACCGCCGGCGACTGGCGCTACGCCCGCCAGCCGGGTGGCAGCGCCGCGACGTTCGGCACGGTTGTCGCCGCGCCGCTGCTGACGATGCGCTGCGACCAGGCGACGCGGCAGATCTCGATCACCCGCCCGGGCGCGTCGACGGCCCCGCTGACGATCCGCACCAGCACTACGCTGCGCAGCCTTCCCGTCGTGCTCGCGCAGGGCGTGCCTACCGCGACGCTTGCCGCGAGCGATCCATTGCTGGAGGCGATCGGGTTCAGCCGCGGACGGTTCGTGATCGAGCAGGCGGGATCGCCCGCGCTGGTCCTGCCGGCCTGGGCCGAGATCGGGCGCGTGACGGAGGATTGCCGCGGCTGAGCGACCCGTGGCCCTCGCGTTGCGCAAGCTCCGGATGATTGTCGAAAATCCCGTGCAAAACAAGTCTTGTATCTGCAGCCCGGGTGACTCACATTGCGGTCGTGGCCAGGTCCTGGTCACATGTTTATCAACAAGCGAAAGGAGGTGATCCGATGTCTCATGGTTCAGCAGTGAGTTCGGTTCGGTTCGTTCGGGGGACGCACCGCTAAACGCCGCCGGTCGTCCACGGGAGGTATTCCCCTCCAATCAACGTGGATGGTCATAGGACAAGCGGTACGCATGGTCCTCCGGGCTGGAGCTCTCCGGCCGCTGACCATGTCAGGAGGTTGTCGGGTCGTCGGGAGACGCCCGGCAACCTCTTTTCATTTCTGCTGAGTTGCAACACGAAGCCGAGCGAGCACAGCCCCATCGCCGATCCCGCGTCCGTCCGGCGACAGGTCGAAGACCTGCCGACCTGACACTCTCGACAGGGGCCCTGCCGGCCCGCGCCGCCCGGCAGCGGTTGCCGAGCCTCAATGCCGGCTCGACGAGCACGTACCCCGCGACCGCAGTCGCGAAAACCGCCAGCGCGAACAGCGATTTGCCGAATGTCGCCAGTATCTGGCTCGGTTAAGGACGGGCTCGACGCGCCATGACGTGCCGGCTGACCGTCCGTGCCTCAACATCTCGGGATCGAAACGGATCAGCCCGGCTGCCCGTCGACCCCTGCAATCAGCATTTCCAGCGCGACTTCGAGACAGCCGAGGCGCACGCCGCCGCGGCCGATATCGCCGAAATGTTCCACGCGGTGCCCGGTCGCCATGCCGTCGCGGGCGCAGGCGAAATGCACCAGCCCGGCTTCGTCCCCCGGCCCTGCGGGTCCGGCAAAGCCGGTGATCGCGATCGCGACCTGCGCGTCCGATCCGGCTAGCGCGCCATCCGCCATCGCGATCGCGACATCGCGGCTGACCGCGCCGCACCGGTCGATCTGCTCGCGCGCGAGCCCCAGCAACTGGCATTTCGCCTGCTCGCTATAGACGACGAACCCACGGTCGAACACGTGCCCGCGTCCGTCGACATCGGTGAGAAGCGAGGCGAGCATGCCGCCGGTGCAGCTTTCCGCGGTCGCCAGCATCACCCCCGCAGCGTCGGCCTTTTCCAGCAGCCGTTCGGTCAGGCGCATCACCTGGTCGGGGAGCGTCGGTGACAGCGTTTCGATCATGCGAGGGTCCTACCAGCCACGATACCTACTCTCGTCAGGTCGGACTTGTTCCGGCTCCCAAGGAGGTGGAGGCGCGCGCTCAAGCCCCGACCAGCAACCCCTCGCGTGCGATCTTCTCGCGCCATACCAGCGGCGCGAGCTGGTGGACGTTCTCGCCAGCGCTATCCACCGCGACCGTTACCGGGAAATCCGCGACCTCGAACTCGTAGATCGCCTCCATCCCCAGATCCGCGAAGCCGACGACCCGCGACCCCTTGATTGCCCGCGCAACCAGATAGGCCGCGCCGCCGACCGCCATCAGATAGGCCGACTTCGCCTCGGCGATAGCCTGCGTCGCATCAGCGCCGCGCTCGGCCTTGCCGACCATCGCGAGCAGCCCCTGATCGAGCATCATGCGCGTGAACTTGTCCATCCGCGTCGCCGTGGTCGGCCCGGCGGGCCCGACCACTTCCTCGCCCACCGGATCGACTGGCCCGACATAATAGATCACGCGGCCCCGGAAATCGACCGGCAGCGGTTCGCCCGCGTCGAGCATGTCCTTGATCCGCTTGTGCGCGGCATCGCGGCCGGTGAGCATCTTGCCGTTGAGCAACAGCCGGTCGCCATGTTTCCAAGTGGCGACAACGTCGGGCGTCAGCGTGTCGAGGTCGACCCGGATCGCGGCCTTGTCGGGGGTCCAGTTGACGTCGGGCCATTCCGACAGCTTTGGCGGCTCGAGATACACCGGCCCCGATCCGTCGAGCGTGAAATGCGCGTGGCGCGTCGCGGCGCAATTGGGGATCATCGCGACCGGCTTCGATGCGGCGTGGGTCGGCCAGTCGACGATCTTGACGTCCAGGATCGTCGACAGGCCGCCGAGACCCTGCGCGCCGATGCCGAGCGCATTGACCTTGTCGTAGATCTCGATCCGTAGCGCCTCGATATCGGTGCGCGCGCCACGTTGTTTCAGCTGCGCCATGTCGATCGCGCCCATCAGCGATTCCTTGGCGAGCAGCATCGATTTTTCCGCGGTGCCGCCGATGCCGATCCCGAGCATCCCCGGAGGACACCAGCCCGCGCCCATCTGCGGGATCATCTCGAGCACCCAGTCGACGATCGAATCGCTCGGGTTCATCATCTTGAACTTGGACTTGTTCTCCGATCCGCCCCCCTTGGCGGCGACGTCGATCGAGACGGTGTTGCCCGGCACCATCTCGACGCTGAGCACGCTCGGCGTGTTGTCCTTGGTGTTGCGCCGGGTGAAGGCCGGATCCGCGAGGATCGATGCGCGCAGCTTGTTCTCGGGATGGAGATAGGCGCGGCGTACGCCCTCGTCGACGACCTCCTGCAGCGATCGGCTGCCGTCCTCGAACCGGCAATCCTGACCCCATTTGACGAATACCGTCACGATCCCGGTGTCCTGGCAGATCGGGCGGTGACCTTCCGCGCACATCCGGCTGTTGGTCAGGATTTGCGCGATCGCGTCCTTCGCCGCGGGGCTCTGCTCCGCCTCGTAGGCGACGCCAAGCGCGCGGATATAATCCATCGGGTGATAGTAGCTGATGAACTGGAGCGCGTCGGCGACGCTCTCGATCAGGTCGGCTTCGCGGATGATCGTGGTCATGGCCGCATCGCATAATCGCGAGGCGCCGGTGCTCCAAGCGCGAAGATCGGTCGCAACCGCTCGGTAAGCATGCCGTTTATCCCCGGGTTAAACACGATCGCACACCCAAATCGCAAGCTGCGCTGGGCTATTCCCGCGCTTCATGAATTTGCGCGCCTTCCTGTCCAGTGATTCGCCGGGTCTTCCCCGGCTGTCGGTCCTGCTCGGATTGCGCAGCGACGACACCGCGCAGGCGAGCGCGGCGCACCGGACGCGGCTGCGCGACGTGGCCGCGATGTGGCCGTTCGCGATCGGCGGGCAGCTGCTGGCGACGCTGCTGCTGATCGCGGGTGCCGTGTACGAGGGGCGCGCGACGCTGGTCGCGCATGCGGGCATCGCCACGGGGGTGCTTGGCGTCGCATCGCTCGGCGTGGCGCTCGCAGTCGGCAGGCGCGCGGCGCGGCAGCTCGCGCTGCACGTCCGCAACCGGGCGCTGTCGCTGCTTGCCGCTGCTGTCGCCGGGCCGCTGCTCTCGCTGCTCTGGCTTGCGACCACGCTGCCCACAGGCGGTGTGCGCGTTGCCGCCTTCGTCGCGCTCGCGGGCGCGCTGGGCATCACCGCGGTCGCCTTGCACAGCGTGCGCCCGGCGACGATCGGATTTGGTGCCGGGCTCGCGGCGACGGTGGCGATCCGCACCGCGGAGCTACTGCCGACCGCGATCGCGCTGCTGTTCCTGCTTTGCCTGATGCTGTCGACGATCCGTATGGCGCGCGTCGACGCGCGCGGGGAACGTCGCCGCGCCGAGGAAGCCGACCAGGGTCGGCTCGCCGCCAAGATGGTCGCCGAGTTCGAGGGTCAGGGCACCGGCTGGTTCTGGGAGGCCGATCGCGACGGTCGCCTCACCTATCTGTCGGCCAAGGTCGCGCACGAACTCGTGAGCGACAGTCGCTCGCCGATCGGCCGGGCGCTTACCGATCTGTTCCGCATGGACAGCGCGACACCGGGCACCGAACGCACGCTCGGCTTCCACATCTCGTCGCGAACGTCGTTTTCGGATTATTCGGTGTGCGCCGCCAAGCCCGCAGGGGCGGAGCGCTGGTGGTCGATCTCGGGGCGCCCCGTGGTCGACGATCTCGGCCGGTTCCAGGGCTTCATCGGCTCGGGCACCGACCTGACCGAGCGCCGCCGCTCGGAGGCCGAGATCACCCGACTGGCGCTGTACGACGGCCTGACCGGGCTCGCGAACCGTCAGCGCATGCGGCTGTCGCTCGACAAGACGTTGCTGCAACAGGCGGCGCCCTATCGCCCCGCGGCGCTGTTCCTGATGGATCTCGATCGCTTCAAGGCAGTGAACGACACGCTCGGCCACCAGGCCGGCGACGCCCTCCTCAAGCAGGTCGCGCAGCGGCTGGAGCGCGGGGTCGGCGCGGCGGGGCTGGTCGGCCGGATCGGCGGCGACGAGTTCCAGGTGCTGTTGCCCGGGATCGACGACCGCGAGCGGTTGAGTGCGCTCGCCCGCGATCTGATCGCGGCGCTGTCGCAGCCTTATTTCATCGCCGGCTCCTCGGTAACGATCGGCTGCTCGGTCGGCATCGCGCTCGCTCCCCAGCATGGCGCACAGGTCGAAGAGCTGATCCGCAACGCCGATCTCGCGCTCTATGCCGCCAAGGGCGACGGGCGCGGCGTCCACCGCTTCTATTCCAACGACATGCTCGCCGGCGCACAGAGCCGCAAGCAGCTCGAGGACGATATCCGCGTCGCGCTCGGCGAAGGCGCGTTCCACCTGGTCTACCAGCCGATCGTCAGCACACGCGACACCAGCATCGTCGGATACGAAGCGCTCCTCCGCTGGGACCACCCAATCCGCGGGGCGGTGTCGCCGGCCGAATTCGTGCCGATCGCCGAAGAATGCGGGCTGATCGAGGCGCTCGGCACCTGGGTGCTGCGGACGGCTACCGCGGAGGCAGCGCGCTGGCCGGGCGGGGTCCGCGTCGCGGTCAACGTGTCGCCGATTCAATTCGCCAACGCCGCGTTGCCGGCGATCGTCACCAGCGCGATTGCCAGCGCGGGCCTCGCCCCCGACCGCCTCGAACTGGAGATCACCGAGGGCGTGTTCCTCGACGAAAGCTATTCCTCCGACCAGATGTTCCGTGCGCTGAAGGGCATCGGCGTTCGCCTCGCGCTCGACGATTTCGGCACCGGCTATTCGTCGCTCGGCTATCTGCGCACCGCGCCGTTCGACAAGATCAAGATCGACCAGTCGTTCGTTCGCGGCGCGGCGCAGCAGGGCAATCGCAACGCCGCGATCATCAAGGCGATCGTCACGCTCGCCGACACCCTCGGCATGGAGACCACCGCCGAGGGCGTCGAGGTGCAGGACGAGATCGACCTCGTTCGGAGTCTTGGCTGCAGTCACATCCAGGGCTTCGTTTATGGCCGCGGCGTCCGCGCCGAGGCGGTCGCGGAGCAACTCGCCGGCGCGTTCCCGATGATCCCGAGCGGCCACAAGATCAGCCGCAAGCCGCGCACCCGGATGCTTCGCTCGGCGCGGTTCGCGATCGGCAAGCACGAGGGCGACGTCCGGATCCGCGATCTGTCGCCCAGCGGCGCGATGATCGACGGCATCGCCATCGACGACAAGGCGATCGGTCAGGAGGTGCTGATCGAACTCATCGAGCACCGCATGTTCGCCGCACGGATCGCGTGGGCGAAGGACGGCAAGGCCGGGCTCGAATTCGCCGAGGACTTCAATCTCGACCGGCTCAATCAGGCGCTCGGGCCGCGCAGCGTTCGCCGCAGCGGATAGCCGCCCGCGCGTTCGCCATCACGGC
>DATLME010000229.1:0-3024 GCA_035537395.1 Sphingomonas sp.
AGAACCGCGCCTCGACGATGAGGATCTTCGCCATCAGCCCTCGACCTCGATCGCGCGTTCGCCGACGATCGAGAGGCCGTAGCCGTCGAGCCCGACCAGCGTGTGGTGGGTGTTGGTCAGCAGGACCATTTCCTCGACCCCGAGTTCGGTGAGGATCATCGCGCCGACACCATAGTCGCGCAGCTCCTCCATGTCGGCGGCGGGCAGCGTGCCCGACTTGGCCTGGAGCGCGACGGTGAACTGGTCGGAGCGCGGACGATTGATGACGACGACGACGCCGGCGCCCTCGTCGCCGATGATCTCCATCGAGCGCTGCAGCAGGTTGCCGCGATCGGTGTCCTCGCCGAACAGATCCGCGAAGGTCGACAGCGCGTGCATCCGCACCAGCGTCGGCTTGGCGGGATCGACCTTGCCCTTCACCAGCGCGATCTGTTCGGTGCCGGTCGCCTTGTTCCAATAGGTCAGCGCGGTCCAGTCGCCGCCCCAGCGGCTGACGAACTTCGCCTCGGCGCGCTTCTCGACGAGGTGATCGTAGCGGCGGCGATAGGCGATCAAATCGCGTATCGTCCCGATCTTGAGGTTGTGGAGCTGCGCGAAGGCGACGAGATCGTCCATCCGCGCCATCGTGCCGTCCTCGTTCATGATCTCGCAGATCACGCCCGAGGGATTGAGCCCGGCGAGCCGCGAGACGTCGACCGCGGCTTCGGTATGCCCGGTGCGGACGAGGACGCCGCCGTCGCGCGCGACCAGCGGGAAGACGTGGCCGGGGGTGACGATCTCTTCCTTGCCCTTCGACGAATCGATCGCGACCGCGATGGTGCGCGCGCGATCCGCGGCGGAGATGCCGGTGGTGACGCCGTCGCGCGCCTCGATCGAGGTGGTGAACGCGGTTTCGTAGCGGGTGCCGTTGTTGCGGCTCATCAGGCCGAGCCCGAGTTCCTCGACGCGGCGCTTGGTGAGCGCGAGGCAGACCAGCCCGCGGCCGTGCTTGGCCATGAAGTTGATCTTCTCGGGCGTCGCCATCTGCGCCGGAATGACGAGGTCGCCCTCATTCTCGCGGTCCTCGTCATCGACCAGGATGAACATCCGGCCGTTCTTGGCCTCGTCGATGATCTCCTCGGGCGAGGACAGGAAACCGTGGCGCAGGCGCGCGAGTTCAACCGGCTTTGGCACGATAATGCTCCATCCGTTGGAGGTAGCGGGCGAGGACGTCGATCTCGATGTTGACCTGTTGCCCGGCGACGAGCGTGCCGAGGGTGGTCATCGCCTGGGTATGCGGGATGATGTTGACGCCGAAGCGGGTCACATCGGCGTCGTCGTCGACCGCGTTTACGGTCAGCGAGACGCCGTCGATCGTGATCGATCCCTTGGTCGCGACGAAGGGCGCGATCGCGCGCGGCACGCTTACCTCGATGCGGAGCGAATCGCCCTCGTGCCGCACGGCCGTCACGTCGGCGATCCCGTCGACATGGCCGGTCACGATGTGCCCGCCGAGTTCGTCGCCGAGCCGCATCGCGCGTTCGAGATTGAGCCGGCGCCCCGCGACCCATTGCCCCGGGGCGGTGCGCGCGATCGTTTCGCCCGATACGTCGACCGCAAACCAGCCCGGCGCCTTGTCGACGACGGTGAGGCAAACCCCCGAACACGCGATCGAGGCGCCGAGATCGACGCTTGCGGTATCATAGGCGGTGGTGACGACGATGCGGGTGTCGCCGCGCGCCTCGACGCGATCGATCGTGCCGATGTCAGAGACGATTCCGGTAAACATCAGCTGCGCTCGTAGACCTCCAGCGTGTCACTGCCAAGCATGCGCCGATCGTGGCGGACCCAGCGCGCATGCGCCGTACCGAGCGCCGCCAGCCCGATATCCGAAAGCGCCGGCTTGCCACCCCCGATCAGGATCGGCGCGCGGTAGACGAGCAGCCGGTCGACCAGATCGGCGGCGACGAACGCCGCCGCGGTCTCGGCGCCGCCCTCGACGAGAAGATGGTCGACCCCTGCGAGGGCCGCGATCTCGCCGGGCGCCCCGATCGTCTGCCATCCTGCCGGCGCCTGACCAAGCGCCAGCGTGCGCGACAACAGAATCCGCCGCGGCGATCGCTGCTCGAGCCCCGGCAGGCGAACGTCGAGCGCCGGTGCATCGGCCACGAAGGTGCCGCGTCCGACCAGGATGGCTTCATGCCGGCCGCGCTCGAGATGGGCATGCGCGCGCGCGGCCGCACCGGTGATCCAGCGGCTGGTGCCGTCGGCGAGTGCGATGCAGCCATCGAGCGAGGTCGCCAGCTTCAGCGTGACATGCGGGCGGCCATGGTCGCGGCGCGTGAGAAAGCCGGCGATGGCGCGGCGCGCCTCGTCCGGGCGAACCTCGCAGGTGGTCGCAATCCCCGCCGCCGCCAGCCGGGCGAGACCGCAACCGTCGGTTCGCGGGTCGGGATCGCGCATCGCGGCGACGACACGGGCGACGCCGTGCTCCACGAGTAGGTCGGCGCAGGCGGGACCTCGCGCGGACCGGTGCGCGCATGGTTCGAGCGTGACGTAGCAAGTTGCGCCGCGCGACTTGTCGCCTGCCTCGGCGAGCGCCATCGCCTCGGCATGCGGACGCCCGCCGGGCTGGGTCCAGCCGCGCCCGACCACGCGGCCGTCCGCCACGATCACGCAGCCGACATTGGGATTGGGGGCGGTCCGCCCGCGGGTGCGTTCGGCGAGCGCGAGCGCCGCGCCGATCCAGCGCGAATCGTTCAGAGGCCCCACTTGGTCATCTGGTCGTCGATCTTCTTGAACTGCGCGCGCTTCTTTTCCTCGAACGCCTTCTCCTCGGCGAGGCGCTTGTCCTTCCGCGCCTGATCGACGATCTGCGCGGCGCGGATTTCCGCATCGGTGCGGCTGAGCGTCCATTGCTCGACATAGATGATGTCGGGTTTGTAGATCGGCTTGACGTAGCTGTCCTTGATGAAGGCCCAGACGAAGAAGCCGGTGATCGCCATCGCCAGCACCAGGAAGCCCAGTTCATAGGGCTGCCGCTGC
>DATLME010000230.1:0-3483 GCA_035537395.1 Sphingomonas sp.
CACGACGACCAAGGGGTGCTCGACAGCACCACCGGTTCGGCGCAACGGCGGTTCCTTCGGGAGCCGCCGTTTTGCGTTGGCACCGGCGGCACCCCGCCGTGCCGGGACGCTCGCCGCGTCAGGATCATCGATCGAGGGATGGTGGACAGGGCTGGATTCGAACCAGCGTACGCTTGCACGGGCAGATTTACAGTCTGCTGCCTTTAACCACTCGGCCACCTGTCCAGATGGGCCGCTTTTCAGAGCGAGGCGGCTCAATGGCGAAGCCGGACGCGGCTGTCAACGCGAGGCGATGCTTGCGCCCTTTTCTCGTGCCTCGTCGTTCGCTGCGATGCCGCGATCCGCGACGGCATGCCGAAAAGCCTTGCGGCGCCCGCTGCTGCCGACCAAGCCCGGCGCGACTGATCCTTTCGCTAATTCGGATGACGACGACTGATGGCAAAACGTGGACACCGCCCGAGCCTGGGCACCGCCGGCCGCCCGCGCTTCTGGGGCCGCCATGCGGTCACCGCTGCGCTGGCGAACCCCGAACGCATCGTCCGCAAGGTCTGGGGCACGCGTGAGGCGCTCGCCGCGCTCGAGCTGCCACCCGAGATCACGGTGACGTTCGCCGACGTCGCCGATCTCGGCCGGCTCGTCCCCGCCGACGCGCCGCACCAGGGGCTCGTCGCCGAGGTCGATCCGCTCGAGGACATGTGGCTCGGTGACCTGCTGATGCAGGGCCGCGACGATCGCCGGCCGCTGATCGTGCTCGATCAGGTGACCGATCCGCACAATGTCGGCGCGATCCTGCGCTCGGCGGCGGCATTCGATGCGCTCGGCATCGTCACGCAGGATCGCCACGCCCCGCCCGAATCGGGCACCGTGGCGCGCGCGGCATCCGGCGCACTCGAAACCATCCCCTGGGTCCGCGTCGTCAATCTGGCGCGCGCGCTGGAGGAGATCGCCGAGGCAGGGTTCTGGCGGATCGGCCTCACCGGACACGCTACCCAGACGCTATCGGAAGCGATGGCCGAACAGCGGATCGCGATCGTCCTCGGCGCGGAGGGCGAAGGCATGCGGCAAAACACCGAGGCACATTGCGACGAGCTCGCGCGTTTGCCGATCAGTGCCAAGGTCGAAAGCCTCAACGTGTCCAACGCCGCCGCAGTCGCGCTCTATGCGGTATCGACCCGCGCCTGATCGCCGCGCAGGCCGATGACCGAATTCATTCTCAACCTGATCGCGGCGGGCGGCTATCTCGGCATCTTCCTGCTGATGGCGCTGGAGAACGTGGTTCCGCCGATCCCGTCCGAGGTGATCATGGGCCTCGGCGGGATGGCGGTCGCGCGAGGCGACATGGCGCTGGTGCCGCTGGTGCTGATCGCCACCGCGGGCACGACCGCGGGAAACTGCTTCTGGTACGTGATTGGCCGGCGGGTCGGCTATCAGCGCCTGCGCCCCTTCGTCGACCGCCACGGCCGCTGGCTGACGATGGAATGGAACGATGTCGAACGGCTCCACCGGTTCTTCGTCAAGCGCGGCGGCTGGGTGATCTTCGTATTTCGCTTCATGCCGACCTTCCGGACGCTGATCTCGCTGCCCGCAGGAATGACGCGGATGCCGGTGCCACGGTTCCTGGCGTGGACATACGCCGGCAGCCTGATCTGGAACACGATGCTGGCCTGGGCGGGCATCTGGTTCGGATCGCGGTTCGAGATGCTCCAGCATTATGTCGGCCCCGTCGTCATCGCGACGACGGTGGCGATGGTCGCCGCCTATCTCTGGCGGGTGCTGACCTGGAAGCCGCGGACCTGACGATCAGGCGCGCGGATGCGCGTTGCGATAGACGTCGAGCAAGTGCGCGGCGTCGACCGCGGTATAGATCTGCGTCGAGCTCAAGCTCGCATGGCCGAGCAGTTCCTGGAGCATCCGCAGATCGGCGCCGCGCCCCAACAGATGCGTCGCGAAGCTGTGGCGGAGCGCATGTGGGGTCGTCCGTGCCGACAGGCCGAGCCGGCTGCGCGCGGCGCGCACCGATAGGCGGATCACCCCCGGCGACAACGGCCCGCCGCGTGCGCCCCTGAATAGCATTTCCGTGCGCGACACCGGCCAGGGCGACAGCGCGACATAGCGTTCGATCGCCTCGCGCACCTGCGGCAACAGCGGCACGATCCGGGTCTTGGCGCGCTTGCCGGTCACCACCAGCGTTGCGCCGAGCGGCAGCGCCGACCCGGTCAGCGCCAGCGCCTCGCCGATCCGCAAGCCGCCGCCATAGAGCAGCAACAGCACCGCCCAGTCGCGCGCGCCGATCCATGGTGCCGTTGCGTCCTCGGCCACGTCCGCCGCCAGCGCCACGGCTTCGTCGGGCGAGATCGGCCGCGGCACGCCGCGCTTGACCCGGGGGCCGCGCAACCGCGGCGTAGCGGCATCGGGAAGCGCCCAGCCAAGAAACGCGCGCACCGCGGACAGCTCACGGGCCGCGGATGCGTTGACCAGCCCGTCCCCACGCCGCCGCGCCAGATACGCGCGCAGATCCGCAGTCGTGACCTGCGCCAGCGACTCCCGCGCGACCGGCCCACCCCAATGGCCTTCGAGAAACGCGAGCAGGCGCTCGGCGGTGGCGGCATAGGCGCGCACGGTGTGGATCGATCGCCGCCGGTCGCGCGCGAGATGCTGGGCAAATTGCTGTGGCAACGGGATCACCGCGGCAAGCTAGACGCTATCCGTTCGCGGCGCGACCGTTCCGACAGCAAATAGCGGTTCATTCGTGCCGCGCCCCGCTCCATATGGAGCGCGATGTCCCGTGCCCGTGTTCTCGTCCTCAACTCAGCTCTTGGTCCGCTCGATTACCGCGTCCCGCACGGGATGACGGTCGAGCCGGGCGCGATCGTGGTCGCTCCGCTCGGCCCCCGTCAGCTGCTTGGCGTGGTCTGGGAGCCGGAGTTCATGCCATCGGACAGCGAAGTCGGCGACAATCGCCTGCGCCCGCTGCTCGCGGTTGCCGACGTGCCGCCGCTCGGTGCCGCACTGCGTCGCCTCGTCGAATGGACCGCTGGCTACTACCTCGCGCCACCCGCCAGCGTGGTGCGGATGTGCCTCGCCTCCACCTCGGCGCTCGAGGGCGCGCGCACCGTAACCGAGTATCGCGCTACGGGCGACGTTCCCCCGCGCATCACGCCGCAGCGCGAACAGGCGCTCGCCCGGCTAGGCGACCGGCAAGGGCTGATCCGCGAACTTGCCGCCGCCGCCGACGTGTCGGACGCGGTGATCAGGGGGCTGGTGAAATGCGGTGCGATCGAGGCGGTCGAGGTCGACATCGACAGCGCCTTTCCGCGCCCCGACCCTGGCTTTGCCCCCCCAAAGCTGTCGGCGGCGCAAGCCGAAGCCGCCGACACGCTGGTCGCCGCGGTCGCGGCCCGCGCCTTCCAGCCGACCCTGCTCGACGGCGTCACCGGATCGGGCAAGACCGAGGTCTATTTCGAGGCCGTTGCACAAGCGATC
>DATLME010000231.1:0-5402 GCA_035537395.1 Sphingomonas sp.
GTCCAACACTACGACTGGCGGGGTCGCGGCACCGTGGGTCCCGGAACAAGTCCGGGATGACGGGGCGTTCAGCGGTGGGCGGCGCGGGTCAGGCGGTCGTTGATGGCCAGGCCGATACCGGTGGTCGGGATCGGGGCCCCCGCGATCTTCGGTGACGGCGCGGCGTCTGATTCGTGGAGTGCGGCGAACAGGTTGGTCGCTGCTTCAGCGAGGTCGGCCGTGACGGAAAGATTGCGGTGACCGTCCACCTCCCCGAAGCCGATCAGCCATTCGTCGGCATCGGCTTCGCGGGCGTTCAGCCGGACGGGCTTGTTCGGCGCATAATGGCCGGGGAGTTGGCCGGGGGCGGTGATGCCCGCGACGGGTTCGGCGGGGGACTCGCACGCCAATGTATCGCGGAGCATCTCCTCGGTGACCGGTCCGGGGCGCAGGATCGTGCCGTTGGCGACGATCGTCGATTCCAGCCCACGCGAGGTGGGACCGTCATCGACGATGATCGAAACCTTTGCGCCGAGGCTGGCAGCGACATGCGCGGCGGTGGTCGGGCTGATGCTGCCGCTGGCATTGGCGGACGGGGCGGCGAGCGGCCGTCCGGTGGCGGCGATCAACGCCTGCATGGCGCGGTGCGCGGGAACGCGGATCGCGATCGTGGGCAGGCCGGCGGTCACCGGGGCGGCGATCCCAGCGCCGTCGCGAAGCGGGAGGACGAGCGTGAGCGGACCGGGCCAGAAGGCGGCGGCAAGCGCGCGCGCATCGTCGTCGAACAGCGCGATCGCTTCGGCCGCGGCGAGGTCCGCAACGTGGACGATCAACGGGTTGAAGCTCGGCCGACCCTTGGCGGCATAGATCCGCGCCACTGCCGCCGCATCGCTGGCGTCCGCGGCGAGGCCGTAGACCGTTTCGGTCGGGATCGCGACGATACCGCCCGCCGCGATCTCGGCAGCGGCGGCGGCGATCGTGGCGGTGCCATACGGTCTAATGTGCGGGTTTGGAACGAGCATCGCTCGACGCTATAGCGCGCACGATACGAGGAGAGAAATGATGGGCTTCACCCCCCCGGTTGCCGAGCAGAAGTTCGTGCTCGAGCATGTCGTCGGGATCGCCGAACTGGCGCAGACCGAGCGGTTCGCTGCGGCGAGCGACGATGTCGTCGACGCGGTGCTCGAGGGCGTCGGTGCGCTGGCGGCAGGCGAATGGGCACCACTCAACCGGGTCGGCGACACGGTGGGTGCGAAATGGAGTCCGGACGGGGTCAAGATGCCGGCGGGCTTCGCGGCCGCGTATCGCGACTATGTCGAAGGCGGCTGGGGCGCGATCGGGGTACCCGAGGCGTTTGGCGGGCAGGGGCTGCCCTTCGCGATCCAGACCGCAGTGCTCGACACCCTCGGCTCGGCGAACATGGGGTTTGCGCTCTGCCCGACCCTGACGGTCGGTGCGATCGAGGCGCTCGCGCATCATGGCTCGCCCGAGCAGCAGGCGCTGTACCTGCCGCACCTGGCGACGGGAGCGTGGACCGGCACGATGAACCTCACCGAGCCGCAGGCCGGATCGGATGTCGGCGCGCTGCGCACCCAGGCGACGCCGCGCGGCGACGGCACCTGGTCGATCAAGGGCACCAAGATCTACATCTCGTTCGGCGACCACGACATGGCCGAGAACATCGTCCATCTGGTGCTCGCTCGGACCCCGGACGCGCCGGCGGGAACGCGTGGCATCTCGCTGTTCCTGGTCCCCAAGTTCCGCCTCGACGGCACCGGCCGCCCGGGTGCCGCCAACGACGTCCATGTCGTCTCGATCGAGCACAAGATGGGGTTGCATGCCTCTCCGACCTGCGTGCTCAGCTTCGGCGACAATGACGATTGTGTCGGCGAACTGATCGGCCCCGAACATGGCGGGATGCGCGCGATGTTCACGATGATGAACAATGCGCGGCTGAACGTCGGCCTGCAGGGCGTCCAGATCGCGGAGGGCGCGACCCAGCTCGCGGTCGGCTATGCGCTCGATCGCGTGCAATCGGCGCGGGCCGGTGCGGCGAGCCGCGAGTCGGTTCGCATCGTGGAGCATCCCGATGTGCGGCGGATGCTAATGCGGATGCGCGCGCAGACCCAGGCGGCACGTGCGCTGGTCTATTATGCGGCGGGGCAGGTCGATCGCGCCGGACTCGGCGATGCGGCGGCGAAGAACCGCCTGGAGATGGTGACCCCGCTCGCCAAGGCGCACGGCACCGATCTCGGCAACGAGGTCGCGAGTCTCGGCATCCAGATCCATGGCGGGATGGGGTATGTCGAGGAGACCGGCGCCGCACAGTATTTCCGCGATGCGCGGATCACCCCGATCTACGAAGGGACCAACGGCATCCAGGCGGCGGACCTGGTCGGGCGCAAGCTCGGGCTCGACAATGGCGGTGCGTTTGCGGCGTTGATCGCGGACATGCGTGCCGAGGTGCGGCATGGCGAATTGGCCGCGCTCGTCGACGCGTGCGATGCGATCGGGCGGCGCCTGGCGACGGCCGACGCGGACGACCGGCTGGCGGCGAGCTATCCGTTCCTGACGATGCTGTCGGTCGCCACCTGCGGGTGGCTGATGGAACGGCAGGCGCGCGCGGCGACCGGCGACGACGGCTTTGCGGCCAGCAAGCGTGTCGTGGTCGGCTTCTATCTCGATCAGATCGTACCCGAGGCGATGGGCCTGACGGCGGCGGCGAGCGCGAGCGCGGCGGCGTTGTATGCGATGCCGGCCGAGGCGTTTGCGGCTTAGGCGCGATGTTCGACCTGGACAGCTACCTGCAGCGCATCGGCATGCCGGCAAGGCCGACGCTCGATGCCACCGGCCTCGCGCGGTTGCAGATGGCGCACCGGCTGGCGATCCCGTTCGAGAATCTGGACGTGGTGCTCGGGCGCGGCATCGCGATCGACAGCGCATCGGTGTTCGCCAAGATCGTCACCGCGCGGCGGGGCGGCTATTGTTTCGAGCAGAACCGGGTGTTCCTCGATGCGCTGGCGGCGCTTGGGTTCACCGCACGGCCGTTGCTTGCCCGGGTTTGGCTCGGCGCGAGCGAGGCGCCGCCGCTGACGCATACGCTCAGCCTGGTGACAATCGACGGCGAGGAGTGGATCGCGGACCCGGGGTTCGGCGGCAGCTACACGCCGGCGATGCCGCTGGTCGAAGGAGCGGAGGCCGCCGCGCCCGATGGCGCCCGATTCCGCTTGGGACGCGACGTGGATCATGGCTGGATGCTGTTTCGCGACGGTGATGGCGCCGCCACCGACGGGCGGGGCAATGGCGCCGGTTTCATGCCGCAATACAGCTTCACCACCGCGCCGGTGTGGGACGCGGATCTCGCGATGGGCAATCATTGGAGCGCGACGTGGCCGGCAAGCCGGTTTCGCGCGCTCCGGATCGCGAGCATCGTTCTGCCGCACGGGTTCGCGAGCCTGATGGACCGGCAGTATCGCCGCAAGGCCGGGGATGCGGAGACCGGGGGCGAGATCACCGATCCGCGGGTCTACCGGATGCGACTGAGCCTGATGTTCGGGATCGACCTGTCGGCGGACGAGATCGCGGCACTGGGGTTGTTCGAATAGCTGGGGCTTTCCGCCGTCCCTATGTGCACATGGCACCGGCCCGCGCGCCAACCTGTCCTTCGATACGGGCTCTCGATAAGCCGCTGCGCGGCTACTCGATCCCTACTCAGGACGAACGGGTGGTAGCGTCCGTCCGTCATCCTGACGAGAGTCAGGACCCAGAGCCATCAAGTGCAACGCGTGAAACCCTGGGTCCCGGCATCCGCCGGGAGGACGACGAGGGATTACGCCACCCCGCGCTCAGGCCCGTTCGTGGTCCAGCAGCTTGGCAGCATCCAGGCCGAGCAGGTCGATGTGGCTCCGGATGCGTGGCCATTGCGTCGTGATGAAATTATCGCGCTCGGCGAGGCGCAGGCGTTCCACGGCACCCGGCAGGACGAACATGCCGACGCCGCGCCGGACCTCGACATAGCCGTCGTCCTGGAAGCTCTGATACGCCTTGGCCACCGTCAGCGGGTTGGCGCCATGTTCGGCGGCGAAGGCGCGTACCGAGGGAAGCTGGTCGCCCGCCTGGTAATCGCCGCGCAGGATCCCCGCGGCGATCGTACCGCGCAGCCGGATGTAAACCGGGCTGTCCTCGTTGCTGAGCACTGTCATGCTGAGATAATACAGCAATCAACCCCGGCGTCGAGTCCTCACGGGATCCAGTGCGAGACGATGCTGGTCATTTCCGGTCGGGGGCGCTCGTCGAGCGGACGCGAGGGGGTGCCGATGAAGAAGAAGCCGACGATCCGCTCGGGTGCGGAACCGAACCTGTCGCGAACCGCATCCGAATAGGTCGGCCAGCCGGTAAGCCACCCGCCGGCGAACCCGGAGGCATGCGCGGCGTGGAGCAGGTTCATGCATGCCGCGCCTGCCGACATCTGCTGTTCCCAAAGCGGGATATGGCTCTCGGTCCGCGGCGAGAACAGCGCGACGACGAGCGCCGGCGCCTGATGCGCGAACTGATCGAGCGCGGCGATCTCGGTCGCCGATGCCTGCGGGCGTTCGGCGCGATACGCATCCGTGATCAGTGTCGACAGCGCGGTGCGGTGGTCGTCGCCGACGATCACGAACCGCCAGGGTGCGAGCTTGCCGTGGTCCGGTACCCGTGCCGCGATCTCGATCATGGTCGCGAGTTGCGACGCATCGGGTCCGGGCGCGACGAGATCGCGGGGCTTGCCCGACCGCCGGGTGGCGAGCAGCGAGAGCGGGGTCGAGGCGTCGTTGAGCATGGCGCGGGAGATAGGCCTACCGCGCGATATTTACACCTGCCGCTTTGTCGCTAGTTTCGCGCGAGACAAACAGGCGCGCCGATCGAGCCGCCAAGTACCCTGGGAGCGTAAGAATGGTGGAAACCCCGACCGCGGACAATCCGCGCGAGCCGGATATCACGCACGTCAATCCGGCCGCCGAGGCAACGTGGTTCGGGCACCCGCGCCAGCTGGCACGGCTCTTCACGACCGAGATGTGGGAACGTTTCGGCTTCTACGGCATGCGCGCGCTGCTGACGCTGTACCTCACCAAGCATTTCATCTTCGGCGATCGCGAGGCGACCGGGCTGTATGGCGGGTTCACCGCGCTGGTCTATCTGACCCCGCTGATCGGCGGCTATCTGGCGGACCAGTATCTCGGCTCCAAGCGCGCGGTGAAGTTCGGCGCGATCATCATGGCGATCGGCTATTTCACGCTCTGCTTCGGCGGCGAGGTGTCGAAGCCCTATGCCCAGATCGGCGGCCAGCGCTACGAGGTCGAGGTGGTCCAGCAGGGCGGGATCGAGACCCGCTATGTGATCGACCAGGGCCAGCGGCTCGCGATCAAGGGCAATGACGACGGCAC
>DATLME010000232.1:0-7953 GCA_035537395.1 Sphingomonas sp.
TCCAGCCGCTCGACGATGCCAATGCGCCGGCGAACACCGCAGCGGCGATCGAACTGGTGATGAACCGGCCGCATTGGCGGCTTTCGTTGCAGAACCATAAGTTTCTGGGGCTGCGGTAGGTTCGGCGAGGGCCCTGGATAGTGGATCCGGGTGAGGGTGTTGCCGGCGGGGCTTCCGGTCACACCTTTGCCGTCATCCCGGCGAAGGCCGGGACCCAGAGCCCTGAACGCGGCGCTGCTTGGCTCTGGGTCCTGACTTTCGTCAGGATGACGGAAGTTTAGCTGACATGTGCTCTGCTCGCCCCTTTCATCATCCCGGCGTTCACCGGGATGACGGGGGTGGGGATGCTTGACGGCGGCCGGCGGCCGACGGCCGGCTTGGCGATCAGCGCGACGCCAGGCCGGTCCCGACCGGCGGCCAGTTCGGCACGCCGCACTTCTTGGTCACCCACTGGCCCTTCTTGTCGTAGCACACGGGATCGAGCCGCGGGATCGTCGCGACGTCGCGCGACAGATAGCGCTGGAAGTGCTGT
Organism: Sphingomonas sp.; assembly: GCA_035537395.1. GTDB lineage: Bacteria > Pseudomonadota > Alphaproteobacteria > Sphingomonadales > Sphingomonadaceae > Sphingomonas. The sequence goes on from DATLME010000232.1 coordinate 533, forward strand.
TCGCCATACGGGATCAGGCTGTTGCGGAGCTCGCGGATGCGCGCCATCGCGATGGTGCCGAACGAACCCCGGGGGGCGAACACCGCGTCGTTGCCGATCGCCGCGGCGGTCTGGCAGAAGCCGTATTGCGCGCCGACCGTCACGAAATTCGAGTAGGTCCGCGTGCCGAACTGATCGAGCGCGGCCTGGCCCGCCTTCACGGTCTTGGTAGTGCGCGCGAAATATTTGCCGAGCGTCGTGAACGCCGTCTTCAGCTCCGCGCTGTGATCGGTCAGAATGGCGTTGTAGTTGACGACGCTCAGCAGCGTCGGTTCGAACTGGCATTGCAGCGCCGCGACGTTGAGCGCGGCGCGCAGGTTCCACGCCATCGCGGCACGAAGCTCGGCCTCCGTCGCACCCGGCAGGACTTGACCAAGACCCGGCTCGTCGCCCTTGACCGCACCGCCGGCAAAGTCGTGCGAGCGCATGAAGAACTGTGCCGATGCCGGTGTTCCCCCGAAACCGGCAAGGCCGGCCGCCGCGACGCCCAGCGTCATGACGGTACGCTTGATGGACATCCCACTCTCCTGAACAACGCGCCGATATTCTAGTCGTTTGATTCTAGATCGAAATGCGGCGCGACCCAACCGTCTTTTTACGGGTCGAGTAACGCGGCGGCGATCGGTGCATCGTCTGCGACGGACTGCACAAAAGCAAAGGGCCGCCCGGTTTCCCGGGCGACCCTCTTCAAACTCGGACGGTAAACCGACCGCGATGATTACATCGCGTTGGTGGTCGACGTCGTGTTCGTGGTCATCATGGTGTCGTTCGCCATCATGCCGTCGTTCATCGCGCCGTCAACGGCGGTCATGTTGTCGGTCATGGTGCCCATGTCGTCAGTGGTATTCATTTCGGTGACCATGGTGTTTTCGGTCGTCGTTTCGGTCTTCGGGCCGCACGCGGAAACCGCGAGGGCGGCGCCGGCAACGAGCGAGCCGGTCAGAACCTTGGAGATGAGTGAACGCATTGGAAGCTCCCTAGAAAGAGGATTTGGTCGGCTTGCTGCCCTTAATACCCAAATCGAGGTGGACATTAAACGGATTACGCCCGGGCCTCAAGCCTCGTTTTCTCGCCCGATAGAAAGAGTATCGAGGAAGCGCGTGCAGGTTAACGCCAGAGCGCGGTCAAAGGTTGCAAGATCGGCGACATTGCCCAGCGCCGCGAGGCTGGTCACCGGGTAGTCGGGAAGGCCGCAAGGCACGATCCCACCGAAGTGGGCAAGGTCGGGATCGACGTTGACCGCGAAGCCGTGCAGCGTGATCCACCGACGCACCCGGACCCCGATCGCGCCGATTTTCGCCTCGCGCCCGCGGTCGAGCGTCCAGATACCGACGCGTCCGGGGGCGCGAAACGCCTCGACACCGAGCTCGCCAAGCGCAGCGATCACCCAGCCCTCGAGCGCATGAACATAGGCACGGACGTCGCGGCCGCGGCGATTGAGGTCGAGCACGAGATAGCCGACCCGCTGCCCGGGCCCGTGATAGGTATAGCGGCCCCCGCGCCCGGCGGACACCACCGGAAACCGCGGGTCGACCAGCTCGGCGGGGTCCGCGCTGGTGCCCGCGGTATAGATCGGCGGATGCTGGAGCAGCCAGATCAGCTCGGGCGCCTCCCCGGCGAGCAGGGCGGCGGCGCGCTCCTCCATGGCTGCAAGCGCCACCGCATAGTCGGTGAGGCCGGCGGACACACGCCATTCGGGATCGAGATCGGAGCTCACCGCGTCGCCTTGCGCAATCCGCCGGCGGCTTGCAAGCGAGTGGCCAAGCCGGGTCCGGTGAGCTACGCGGAGCCAAGGATGGCGGCGACGGGGACGGGCATGGCGACGGTCAAGATGGGCGATGTTTGGGATCGGACCACGCAGGTGTTGAGCGGGCGTGCGGGTGCGCTGGCCGGAATCGCCGTCGTGACGCTGCTGATCCCTCTCGTGCTGATGCTTGCGTGGACGAGCTTCGGGCCGGCGCGCACCGCCAGCGGGGTTGCGATCACGTCGCTGCTGTACCTGCCGGTGGCGGTGATCGGCATGCTGGGCGCGCTGGCGATGACCGCGCTCGCGACCGAGCCGGCGACGACGCCGAGTGCCGCGTGGGCGCAGGCGAGGGCCCGGCTGCTGCCGTTGATCGGGATCACCGTGCTGCTGATCGCCGTCCTGTTCCTGACGATGGTACCCGTGATCATCATCCTGGCGGGCGCGCGGGTCGACATGGCCGCACTCGCAGGGGGTGGCGTACAGCGCCTGCCGAGCGGATTGATGGCAATCGTCGCGATCTACTACATCGTGTTCCTGCTTGCCCTGCTCTGGGCAGGTGCGCGCCTTTCGGTGCTCAACGCAGTCATCCTGCACGAGCGCCTCGGGATCGGCGCGATCCGGCGTTCCTTCGCGCTGACCCGCGGCATCACGATGAAGCTGATCGGCGTGTTGCTGCTGTATCTGGTCGTCATGTTCGTCGTCGGCGGTGCGGTGCAGAGCGTCGCCGGCGTCGTCTTCCGACTGATCCTCGGCGCGGACGGCGTCGCGACCGCGATCTTCCTCGCCGGGGTGCTCGGCACGATCGTCACCACGATCTTCAGTATCCTCGCAGCGACCTTCGCAGCGCAGCTCTACGTGGCGCTGACGACGAGGCAGTCGACGACCGCATGAGGATCACCTTCGCTGGCATCCTTGCCGACGCCTGGGCGCTGTTTCGCCGCGATTCGGACCTGCTGCTGCGGGTCGCCGGGCCCTTCCTGTTCCTGCCGGCCTTCGCGCTGACGCTGTTCGTGCCGCCAATGCCGATGCCGGACCGCGCGATCCTCGACCGCGACCTGCAGGCGCAGCAATGGGCGGATGCGGTGACCGGCTGGGTCGGTGGCTATGGCCTCGGATTCTGCGCGGCCTATCTGCTCGTCTATTTCGGGACCGCGGTGATCATCGCGCTGTATTGCGACCCGGAGCGGCCCGACCTGCGCGGCGCGCTGCGGCGGGCGGGATCGATCTATCCGCGTTTCCTGCTGGCCACGATCCTGATCTCCATCCCGGCGGGTCTGGGCATGTGGCTGGTGATCCCGGGCCTGTACATCCTCGCGCGCACGATGCTCGCGGCACCGACCCTGCTCGCGGATCCGGGGACCGGCGCCTGGGCCGCGATCAAGCGCTCGCTGGTGCTGACCCGCGGCTCGGGCCTGACCCTGCTCGGGCTGGCCGCCTTCGTCTATCTGATCGGGCTGCTCGGCGGGCAGCCGTTCATGATGCTCGACGGGTGGATGCGGGGTACCGGCGCGCCCAATCCGATCGCGGTCACGGTGGTCGACGCGGCGGCGGCGGCGGTGGCGATGGTCACCCAGCTCGCACTCGCGCTGATCGCGATCGCGACACACCGGCGACTGGCGCGCTGAACCTGCCCTTCCGGGCCGGCCGGCGTGCTGGCCTGTCGGGGCGGTGGTTAACCGAACCACAAGGCCTTGCCGGTAGGCGGGGGCGACATGATCATTCGCCGCCTCCGCTTGTCCGTCCGTATCCTGATCGGGGTGCCGACCCTGCTCGTCGCCGCGTCGTGCGTGCCGGGAACGGTTCGGCCGGCGCCCGACCGCGCGCCGCAGCCGGTCGCGACGACCGAGGCATTGCTGAAGGGATTGGCACTGGAACTGCCCGCGGAGGTCGCGAACCAGCGGCTCGATACCCAGGCCAGCCCGGTCGTGCTCGCGGGTGGCGCGCCGCCGTTCGATGCGACCGCGCAGTCCGCCGAGGATTCCGATCGCGCGCTCGAATGCCTGACCGCGGCAGTCTATTACGAGGCCCGGTCCGAACAGCCCGACGGCCAGCGCGCGGTGGCGCAGGTGGTGCTCAACCGGGTCCGCGACCGCGCGTTTCCGCGCAGCGTGTGCGGGGTGGTCTATCAGGGTTCGCATCGGCGCACCGGCTGCCAGTTCAGCTTCACCTGCGACGGATCGATGCTGCGGCGGCGCGACGAGAGCTCCTGGCAGCGCGCACGCGAGGTCGCGGCGGCGGCGCTCGGCGGCGCGGTGTTCGCGCCGGTCGGGGCGGCGACGTCCTATCATGCGAGCTATATGCTGCCATGGTGGGCGCCGAGCCTGACCCGGATCGGCACCGTCGGCGCGCACATCTTCTACCGCTGGCGCAACGCGATGGAACGGACGCTGACGTTCCGGCAGAGCTATGCCGGCTATGAGCCGAGCGTGTCGGGGGGCGGCCAGGCGGCCGGCGGCATCGGCGAGGTCACGGCCGGCGCAAGCGGGGTCACGGTCCATTACGAGGACGGCGGGGACGTCGCGGGCGTGACCGTGCATCGTGGGGGCAGCCCGGCGGACACGCTCGCGACAGCGACGCCGCAGCGACCCGCGCAGCCGATGATGGTCTCCGGCGTCCGGATCCATCGCGGGGTCGCGCCGATCGACGCGGACCACGGCAACGGCGAGACGGCCGACGCGATCTGACCTGCGTGGTCGATTTCCGCGAACAAGCCGGCTAGGCCGGCGGCGCCGCAGCGGGGAGGATCCATGCGCAGTCGCGATTTCGCGCTACTCGTCCTGATCTGCCTGATCTGGGGCTTCAGCAACGTCGTCAGCAAGATCGTGGTCGGCCCGTGGGGCGTGCCGCCCCTGTTCTATGCCGCGCTGCGCTTCGCGATCGTCCTGCTGGTGACACTGCCGTGGCTGCTGCCCGCGCCGCGGCCGCACTGGCGGGTCGGGGCGGTCGGGCTGCTGATGGGCGGGGGCAGCTTCGCCCTGCTGTTCATCGGCCTGCAGACCGCGTCGCCGTCGACGGTGGCGGTGGTCAGCCAGATCGGCGTGCCGATCACGACGCTGTTGTCGGTGCTGATGCTCGGCGAGCGGATCCACTGGCGGCGCGGGCTCGGCATCGCGCTGACGGTCTGCGGGGTCGTGATCGTGGTGTGGAACCCGGAAGGAGTCGCGCTGTCGAGCGGGCTGTGGTTCATCGTCGCCGCCGCATTCGCCGGGTCGTTCGGCGCGATCCTGATGAAGCAGATGGACAATGTCGCGCCGCTGCGGTTCCAGGCGTGGGTCGGGCTGATGTCGTTCGCGCCGCTGGCGCTCGCCTCCGCGCTGTTCGAAGAGGGGCAATGGGCGAGCGCGACGGCGGCGGGGTGGCCGTTCGTCGCCGCGATGCTGTTCGCGGCGCTGGTCGTGTCGGTGTTCGCGCATACCAGCTATTACTGGCTGATCGACCGCTACGAGGCGAACCTGCTCGCGCCGCTGACGTTGATGACGCCGCTGTCGACGATCGCGTTCGGCATCGCGTTCACCGGCGATACGCTCGACGCGCGGCTGATCGTCGGCAGCGCGCTGGCGCTGCTCGGCGTGCTGATCGTCGCGCTGCGCCGCAACCTGGTCAGCCCCGCCCTGTTGTTCAAAGAACGCGCGTAGCGCTTTCCGCGCGAAAATGCCTCTGTCCTACAGATAACCTATCTGGTTCATTGCTCGCCTAATCGAGGAGGCGGCAATGGACATCGAACAGGCAATTGCGCGGGTGATCGATCGTGAAGGTGGCTTCAGCGATCATCCCGACGATCGCGGCGGGGCAACTCGCTGGGGGATCACCGAGGCGGTGGCGCGTGCCGCCGGGTTCTCGGGGCCGATGCGGAGCCTGCCGCGTAGCGAGGCGGTCGCGATCTATCGCTCGCTATACTGGCAGCAGCCCGGGCTCGACCGGATCGCGACGCGCGCGCCGGCGCTGGCGGAGGAGCTGTTCGACACCGGCATCAACCTGGGCGTGAAGGCATCGATCGGGTTCCTGCAACGCGCGCTCAACGCGCTCAACCGCGGCGCCAGCGACTATGCCGACATCGCTGCCGACGGGGCGATCGGCGCGAAGACCCTGGCCGCGCTCGACCGGTTCCTCGCACGGCGCGGGCGCGGGGGCGAGGGCGTGCTCGTGAAGGCCGTAGAAGCGCTGCAAGGCGAACGCTACCTCGCGATCACCGAGCGACGGCCCGCCAACGAGGCGTTCCTGTATGGCTGGCTCGCGAACCGGATCGGCTAATCGCGGCCGCCTCTTTCGAAAAACTTCAGACAAAAGGACGTGTCGTGAGCATCATCGACGGTATCATCGCGCCAATCGCAGGCATCATCGACAAGATCGTTCCGGATCCCGCCGCGCGGGACGCCGCCAAGCTCGAGCTGTTGCGCCTCGAAGGCACCCAGGAGCTCGATCGCGTCAAGGCGCAGATGAGCGCGCTCGTCGCGGAGGCACAGTCGCCCGATCCCTGGACCAGCCGCGCGCGGCCGAGCTTCCTGTATGTCATGTACCTGCTGCTGCTGTGGTCGATCCCGATGGGGCTGATCGCGGCGGTACGCCCCGACATGGCCAAGGCGATCGCGGCGGGGATGACCGCCTATCTGAACGGCATCCCGGAGTCGCTCTACGCGCTCTTCGGCACCGGTTATCTCGGCTATACCGCGGCGCGAACCTGGGGGAAGGCGAAGGGGGCGGAGCGGTAACCACCGCCGCAGCCAAGGGCGGGCCGACGAGCACGGCCGGACGACGAGCCTGATTGCACACCCCGATACCGCCACCCATATGCGGCGTCATGAGCGGGAACGATCCACACGCCATGCCGGTCTGGCATGGCACCACCATTCTTTCGGTCAGGCGCAGCGGCAAGGTCGTCATCATCGGTGACGGTCAGGTCTCGATGGGGCAGACCGTGATGAAGCCCAATGCGCGCAAGGTCCGTCGCCTCGGCGACGGATCGGTGATCGGCGGCTTCGCCGGTGCCACCGCCGATGCCTTCACGTTGTTCGAGCGGCTCGAGCGCAAGCTGGAGCAGCATCAGGGGCAGTTGCTGCGGGCCGCGGTGGAGCTCGCCAAGGACTGGCGGACCGACAAATACCTGCGCAACCTCGAGGCGATGATGATCGTCGCCGACAAGGACGTGACGCTGATCCTTACCGGCAACGGTGATGTGCTCGAGCCCGAAGCCGGCATCGCGGCGATCGGCTCCGGCGGCAATTTTGCGCTCGCTGCGGCGCGCGCGCTCGTCGAGTACGAGGCCGACGCGGAAAAGCTGTGTCGCAAGGCAATGGCGATCGCTGCCGAGCTGTGTGTCTATACCAACGACCGGCTGACCGTGGAGAGCATGGATAGCAGTGGTGGACGCCTTCGCCCCTCCCGCTCGCGGGAGGGGCCGGGGGAGGGCCTGTTGCAGGCCGAACCGCTCCCCATTGTGACAAACCCTCCCCCAGCCCCTCCCGCAAGCGGGAGGGGAGCAAGAGAGACCAATGAACGACGCACTCACCCCCAAGGCCATCGTCGCGGCGCTCGATGCGCATATCATCGGGCAGCAGGAGGCCAAGCGGGCGGTCGCGGTGGCGATGCGCAATCGCTGGCGCCGCCAGCAGCTGTCGGCGGATCTTCGTGACGAGGT
>DATLME010000233.1:0-2832 GCA_035537395.1 Sphingomonas sp.
CTTCGTGCTGTTCGACGCCTGGCTCGCCGAAGCCGAGGCGAGCGAACCCAATGATCCCAACGCGATGGCGCTCGCTACCGCGGATCGGAACGGGCACCCCGCGGTACGCATGGTGCTGTTGAAGGGGCATGGCCGCGACGGCTTCATGTTCTACACCAATCGCGAGAGCGACAAGGCGCGCGATCTCGCCGACAATGCGCATGCCGCGTTGCTCTTCCACTGGAAGTCGCTGCGCCGGCAGATCCGCATCGAAGGCCCGGTGACCCTCGCCACCGACGCGCAGTCGGACGCCTATTTCGCGACCCGGGGCCGTGATTCGCGGCTCGGCGCATGGGCATCGGATCAGTCGCGCCCGCTCGACACCCGCGAGACCTTCGAGGCGCGGGTCGCCGATGCGGCCGCCCGGTTTGCCGACGGCGACGTCCCCCGGCCACCGCATTGGGGTGGCTACCGCGTCGTGCCCAGGCGCATCGAATTCTGGCAGGATCGGGCGCACCGCCTCCACGAACGCCGCCTGTTCACCGCGCAGGCGGATGGCACGTGGAACGAAGGGCTCCTCTTCCCATGACCAACGAGGAACGCCGCCGCTTCGTGCCGCTCGCGATCCGCGCGGCGCTCGCCAGCGTTGCGATGGCGTGCTTCCTGTTCGCGCTGAAGGCGTTCGCGGCCTGGCAGACCGGGTCGGTCGCGATGCTGGGTTCGCTTGCGGACACCGGGCTCGATCTGCTCGCGTCGGTGGTGACGCTGTACGGCGTTCGCCTTGCCGCGACGCCTGCCGATCAGGATCACCGCTTCGGGCACGGCAAGGCCGAGGCGCTCGCCGCGCTGTTCCAGGTCGCGCTGATCACCGCCTCGGCCGGCGCGATCGCGTGGCGCGCGATCGCGGCGCTGGGGCAGGAGCGTTCGACGTCCGACGCCGGGTTCGGGATCGGGGTGTCGGTGGTGGCGATCCTCGCGACCTTGCTACTGCTCGCCTATCAGCGGCAGATCATCCGGCAGACCGGATCGGTCGCGATCATGGCGGACAATGTCCATTACCAGAGCGACGTCCTGCTCAATGGGTCGGTGATCCTTGCGCTCGTCCTCGATCAGTATCTCGGCTGGCACCGCGCGGATCCGGTCCTCGGCATCGCGATCGCACTGTGGCTCGCCTGGGGCGCGTTCAAGGCCTCGTCGAATGCGATCGACCAGCTGATGGACAAGGAATGGCCGGACGCGCAACGCGCCGCGTTCCTCGACATCGCCGCACGCCAGCCAGGGCTGAAGGGGATTCATGATTTCCGCACCCGGAGATCGGGCAGTCACGACTTCGCGCAGTTCCACATGGAGGTCGCTGCGAATCTGACGGTCGCCAACGCGCACGACATCGTCGAAGGGGTGGAGCGCAATCTTCGAACCGCGTTCCCGAAGGTCGAAGTGCTGATCCATCTCGATCCGCAGGGCCATGTCGATACCGACAATCCGCTGGTCGAAGCGGACGTCACGCCGCACTGGTTCGGCAAGCGGATTTGAAGGACGGCTCGATGCGGATATCGTTCACCCAGGTCGACGCCTTTGCTGAAGAGCCGTTCACCGGCAATCCGGCCGCGGTGATGCCCCTTGCGGCGTGGCTAGACGATGCGGTCCTGCAGCGCATTGCCGAGGAGAACAACCTCAGCGAGACCGCGTTCATCGTCGCCACTTCGGAAGACGCCGAGGCGGATTTCGCGTTGCGTTGGTTCACTCCGACGAGCGAGGTCGCGTTGTGCGGACATGCGACGCTTGCGAGCGGTCATGTGGTCCTGTCGTCGGACTCGGCACTGACGCGGGTGCGCTTCCGGACGCGACAGGCGGGTATCCTCGAAGTCGAGCGTGCGGATCGCGGTTACGTAATGGCACTTCCCGCCTGGAAGCCGGCCGCCGCTGACCTCTCCGCCTATGTCGACGCGCTCGCGCTCGGCGCTGTCGACGCGACCCTGTGGTATGACAAGGGCTATGCGCTGATCGTCGTACCGGATGAGGCGACGGTACGTGGCCTGGCGCCCGATCAGCGCGCATTGAAGGCGGCTGGGCATGCCGTCGTGATCGTCGCTGCTCCAGGCGCGACCACCGACATCGTCAGTCGCGTCTTCACCCCGGCTTACGGCATCGACGAGGATCCGGTGACCGGCTCGGCGCATGCCGTGATGGTGCCGTATTTCGCCGAACGGACCGGCCGTGACCAGCTCACCGCCTTTCAGGCGAGCGCGCGCGGCGGCCGCGTCGGTTGCCGGCTCGACGGCGACCGTGTGATCCTGGCGGGAAGCTGCGTCACCACGATCGAGGGCAGCTTCCTGCTGCCCTGACGCACGATGCGGCTCAGCGCTTGCGTCCCTTGGTGAGCGGATCGGGCTTGGTCGGCCTGACCCAGCCCGGCGGCGGGGTGACGCGCTGGCGACTGGTGCCCAGTCCCATCGCGCCCGGCTGCTGGCGCAACAGGCCGTCGGTGTCGACGTCGGAATGCTCGGCACCGCCACGCAACAGCGCAATCCGATCGCGCAGCCTTCGCGCAGTCTCGAAGTCGAGTGCCGCCGCCGCCGTTTCCATCTCGCGATGGAGATCGGCCAGGGGATCGCTCATGCTGCGTGCGCCATTGCGGGCTCGGTAGCGGTGATCCAGCCACCGCCGAGCACGCGCTCGCCCGCATAGAGCACGGCCGCCTGGCCGGGCGCGACGCCATATTCGGGTGCGTCGAACACGATCCGGTCACCCTCGCGCCGGGCCGGTACCGGCTTTGCCATCGAGCGCACCTTGATCGTGAATGCACCCTCCGGGGCCCCCCCGAGCCAGTTCACGTCGCGCAAGGTCGCCGCG
>DATLME010000234.1:0-9796 GCA_035537395.1 Sphingomonas sp.
GCCCGCCGCATAATAGGCGCCGCGCTTTGCGGTCAGCGGCGCCAGTATCTCGGTATACCAGCCCCCCGCCGGCCAGACCTCGACCCCGGTATCGGTCGGCTTGACCCCGAAGAACGCCAGCGTCTCGGCGGGATGGCGAGAGCGATCGCGCGCGATGTTGGCGGGCGTGCGGGTCGGCGCCGCGACCGCGGCCGCGAGGGCCACGGGAACCGCGGGGGTGCTGGCCGCGACGAGCATCGGCGCGGTCAGGAGCAGGAGGCTGGCATAGGGCTTCATCGGAGGCCTTTCGGGCAATGTTCGGGGCAGGGTGGCGCGGCCGCGCCCAATGCGCAAGCCGCTTCGGGCAGGGCGAGCTAGCCGCCGAGCGTCCGCGCCGTTCGGCGGCGATCCAGGCATCGATCTCGGTCTCGAGCACGTCCAGCGGGATGCTGCCCTGGGCAAGCACCGCATCGTTGAAGCGCCGCAGGTCGAAACGCGTGCCGAGCGCGTCCTCGGCCTTGCTCCGCAGCGCGCGGATCTTCAGCTCGCCGATCTTGTAGCCGAGCGCCTGTCCGGGCCAGCTGATGTACCGGTTGATCTCGGCATCGATGTTGGCGTCGGTCAGCGCCGAATTGGCCTTCATGAACTGCACCGCGCGGCTCTTGCTCCAGCCCTTGGCGTGAATGCCGGTATCGACCACCAGCCGGCAGGCGCGCCACATCTCGTAGCTCAGCCGTCCCATGTTCTTTTCGGGCGTATCGTAGATCCCCATGTCGATGCCGAGCCGCTCCGAATACAGCCCCCAACCTTCGGTGAAGGCGGTGAACGAGACGGCGTGGCGCCGAAAATCGGGCAGCGCGAGCTCCTGTTGCAGCGCGATCTGGTGATGGTGCCCGGGCACCGCTTCATGCGCGGTCAGCGCGGGTAGTTCCCACAGCGGCCGCTGGTCGAGCTTCGAGGTGTTGACGTAATAGGTTCCGGCGATCCCGGAGGCGGGGCTGCCCTGCGCGTAATAGGCGGTGGTGGTGCCTTCGGCGGTCTCGGCGGGGATCGCCCGGACGCCATAGGGAAGTCGCGGCAGGGTCACGAACAGCGAGGGCATCTTACCGTCGATCACCTTCGCCTGCCGGCTGGCGGCTGCCAGCAGTTCCTCGGGCGTGCGCGCGAAATATTTCGGGCTGGTCTTCATGCTCGCGGTCATCGCGTCGGCATCGGCAAATCCAGCCTCCTTCGCGATCTTCTGCATCTCGGCGCGGATTCGCGCGACTTCGGACAGGCCGAGACGGTGGACCTGATCCGGCGTCATGTCGGTCGTGGTCTCGACCTTGACCCGCCAGGCGTACCAGTCGCGGCCCTGCGGCAGCGCGGCGGCCGCAGGGTCCTTGCGGCATTTCGGCGCATAGTCGCTGACGTACCAGCGCTCGAGCGCGCGGTTCTGCGGCACGACGACCGTGGTGATTACCCGGCGAGCATCCGCCTGCATCGTCGACCAATCGCCGGCGGACACATCCGTGGGACGCGGCTTGAGAAAGGGTTCGTAGTAGCGCGACTTCTGCGGATCGGCCGTCGTGAGCCCGGCGATCGAGGCCGGGATGCCGCCGAGCGTCTCGCAGGGCTGGGCGACACCCGTGGCCAGGGCCGCCCGGCCGACCGCGATCGCGGCGGGGGCATAGGTGGCATAGCCGCGAAGCCGGGTCAGATAGCTGCGATAGTCACTGCCGCTTGCGAAGGGCAGGTCGTCCGCCATGCCGGCAAAGCCCTGCCACCAGCTGTAATAGCTGGTGAACCCGATCAGGCGCTGCGGGTACCGATTGCCGATGACCGTCTCGTCGAGCGTGCGACGCAGGATCGCCTTGTTGAGGCGATCGGCAGGCGCGAGGTCGCGGTCTGGTATGGCATCGAGCCGCGCGACGAAGCGGGTCGCCTCGGCGGCACGTGCATCGGCCGCCGCGATCGAGGGATCGGCGAGCTTGCCGTCCTGGGTCTTGTCGCCGAGCGCGCTCGCATAGGTCGGGTTGGTGTCGAGGAACCAGCGCCAGTGATCGGCGATGACCTGCTTGAGGTCGTCGGCGGGACCTGGAGCCGGGACAGGAGCGAGGGCAGGAGCAGGAGCGGGGGCGGCGGAGGCGGTGGTCGCGACGGACAACGCGGCAAGGAGCGTGGCGGCAAGACGTGGCATAGGCGGACGGTTCTCCCTGGACGAGGCACGACGCTACGCCGGGATAGTGTCGCGAACAATCGTCCCGGGCGACGCGTCAGCTCAGCGACATCACCCCGCGATAGATCGGGTCCTCCATCGCCAGCCCGGCACCGGTCGCGACGCAGGTCAGCGCATTTTCCGCGACGATCACCGGCAGGCCGGTGGCCTTGGCGAGCACTTCGTCGATCTCGGACAGCAGCGCGCCGCCGCCGGTCATCACGATGCCCTGGTCGCAGATATCGGCGGCGAGCTCGGGCTCGGTCTTCTCCAGCGCGTTGAGGACGGTTTCGACGATCTGGCCGACGAGGTCGGCGAGCGCCGCGGCGATGTCGGCCTGGCTGACCTCGATCTCCTTGGGGACGCCGGCGCGAAGGTCGCGGCCGCGGACCTGCATCACGGCGCCCTTGCCGTCGGCGGGGGAGCGCGCCAGCCCGATCTCGAGCTTGACCCGTTCCGCGGTCGCTTCGCCGATGATGAGATTGTAGCGGCGCCGGATCGCGGAGGCGATCGCGTCGTCCATCTTGTCGCCGCCGACCCGCGCCGAGGTGCTGTAGGCGAGCCCGCGCAACGACAGCACCGCGACCTCGGTGGTGCCGCCGCCGATGTCGACGATCATCGCGCCGACCGGCTCGGTAACCGGCAGCCCCGCACCGATCGCGGCCGCCATCGGCTCTTCGATCAGGTGGACCCGGCGCGCGCCCGCGCTGGTCGCGGCCTGCCGGATCGCGCGGCGCTCGACCGGAGTCGCGCCCGACGGGATGCAGATCGCGATCTCGGGCCGGCGCGGCAGGCGGCTCGCGCCGCCATGGGCCTTGTCGATGAAGAACTTGATCATCTGCTCGGCGACGTCGAGATCCGCGATCACGCCGTCGCGCATCGGCCGGACCGTAACGATCCCCTCAGGCGTCTTACCCATCATCAACTTCGCTTCAGCGCCGACGGCGTGGACCCGGGTGACCCCGTCCCGGGTTTCGAGTGCGACGACAGACGGTTCGTTGAGGACGATGCCGCGGCCCCGCAGGTAGACCACCGTATTAACCGTACCAAGATCGATAGCTATGTCACTGGACGGAAGCGAGAGGAAGCGGGGCAGTCGCATGGTGGAGTGTCTCGTTTTACGAAGGGGGTTCGAGCGAACATCGCGACGCTGGGCGGCGAAATTCGCGAACGTCAACCACCGTGCGCCGTCCTGCCCGTCGCAGCCGACGGGTTCAGTCGCTGAGCAGCTTCGCGCGGAAGTGATCGCTGATCGCGAGCGAGCGACGCTCGATCAGCTGGGCGAGATGCGCGTCGAACTCGTCGTCCGTGTCGCCGGGGTGCCGCACCGCCATCGACCACGCGCCGAATTCGCGCGCCTCGATCGCGCGGTCGAGCAATACCCGGACGTCGCGATGCCGCGGATCGAGCAGGATCTGCCCGAAAGTATTGGCGATGCTGTCGTCCGGACCCTCGATGACCTGGAGAAACCGCTCGCCGTCAGCCCAGAGCAGGCCGGTGACGCCGTCCAGCGCGTTATTGTGCCGCGATCGATCGAAGATTTCCGCAAGGTCCAGCCTGCGATTGGGAGCGGTGCTGACGCTTTCGTACAGAATCTGCCGCATTCAGCCTCGCTTGCCAGCGTCAATCCCTAGAACGAGCAGGCCCGCGCGGCATTGCTTTCGATCAAGCTAATAGTTCGTATCCGAACGGATCATTGGTTTTTTACCATGTCGGCCTATTTTGGCGGCAATGACGATCCATTGGCCCTTGTTGTCGAGGCGCAGCCGGACCGCGCAGCTGGCGCCCGGCACCCGGATCTATGCGATCGGCGACATCCACGGCGAGGCCGTACTGTTCAAGCAGCTGCTCGACCGGATCGAGGCGGACAGCCAGGATCGCGGCCCTGCCGAGGTCCGCATCATCCTGCTGGGCGACTTCATCGATCGAGGGCCGGCGGCGGCGGGGCTGTTGCTGGCGCTCGCCGGTTGTGCGGACCCGCGGTTGACGATCCTGAAGGGCAATCACGAGGCCTCGATGGTCGCGGCATGGCGCGGCGATCACCAGGCGCTCGCGCTGTGGCTGCGCTTCGGCGGCACGCCAACCCTGATCGGGTTGGGCGCGCAAGCCGAGGAACTCGAACGGATCGATCCGGCCGCGCTGCTGGCGACGCTCCGGCGGTGCGTCGCACCCGCGATGATCGACTGGCTCGACGCGCTGCCGAGCGCGATCGAGATCGACGATTATTTCTTCACGCATGCCGGGATCCGACCGGGCGTTCCGCTCGACGAGCAGGTCGAAGACGACCTGCTGTGGATCCGCCGGCCATTTCTCACCAGCCGGCGGCAGCATGCCAAGGTGATCGTGCACGGCCACACCATCGACCAGAACGTGCGACTCGGCAGCAACCGCATCGGGGTCGATACCGGCGCCTTCCGCTACGGCCGATTGACCGCGCTCGGCTTGCAGGACGACCGGCAATGGACGCTGGAGGCGTCGGACGATCGCGACATCCGTTAGGGCAGGCGGGTTTCTCGACTTCGCTCGAGACGAACGGATGCGTTCATCGAACAATTGGTCGGTGGGTTCAGCGAACGGTTTCGGGTGAACAGCCATGAAGCAGACCTGCCGAACGTTCGGCAGATCATCGCACCCCGTCGGTCCTGCTAGAAGCGGCGGGTGAGCCTGAAGCTGACGATCGGGTCGCTATTGCCATTGTCGTAGCGAGCGCCGGACAGCGGAACGGCAAGGGCGACGTCGGCGGTCATCGTCTGCCCGACGCCCGCGCGGAGCCCGGCGCCGGTCGAGAACAGCGCACCGCCGCCCGAGCCACCGTCGAGGTTGGTGACGTAGCCGCCGTCGAAAAACCCGTATAGCTGGGGCTTGCGCAATGGCCCGAGCTTGGCCGCTGGCGTGTAGCGGAGCTCGGCAGACGCCATCGTGCCATTGTCGCCGATGCGCTCGCTATAGTTGTAACCGCGCAGGAACGATCCGCCGCCGAGCCCGGTCTCTTCGGACACGAGCAACGGCTGGGCCGCGATCTGGGTGGCGACGCCGAGCTGGGCGCTGAAGCCGCCGATCGGGGTCATCGTCCAGTCGGCCGATGCTGCTACGGTGGTGAAGCGGCCGCTCGCATCGGACCGCGAGGCGAACGGATCGTTGCGGCGGGTCGCGCCGAACAGATCGACACCCTGGCTGATCGTCAGGTTGGCGCGCAGCCGTCCGCCCGCGGCGGCCGTGAAGCCATAGGCGCCGAGCCGCGCGACGGTGAGGCGGTCGCGGCGGGCGCGGCGCTCCGCGCGGTCCTGCAACACGGTGCGAACCCCGAACGAGCCTTCGAGCCACAGGCTCTGTTCGCGCCGGCGCAGCAGCGGGTGAAGGACACCCAATGTCGCGTTCCAGCTGCGGCCCTCGATCTCGCGGGAGGCGAGGTACGATCCCGGCCGCGCGCGCGAGTAGGAGGCCGCGAGCGACATCTCGGTGCCGCCGGTGGCGATGCGCTTGCCGTAGCGCAGCCGTGCATAGGCGAATTCATTGGGCTCGAACGGGGTGGTGAGGGCGCTGAAGGTGACGAGATCGTCATCGGCCAACAATTGAGCGACCCGGATCGACAGATCCGCCTGTAGCGGGCCGATCGGCCGCGAGCCGAGATTGTCGAGGCCGAGATAGGCGGTGACGCGATCGGCGGCGACATCGACGAGCAGCACGTTGCGATCGCCCTCGCGGACGAACTGCGTGCCGCGCAGCCAGATCCCGTCGACATCGCCGGCGATCAGCAGGCGCCGTTCGACCTGGTCGAGCGTGACCGGGCCGGCGCCGACAAGCGGAAGCAGCGCGCCGCGAACCGCATCGTTCTCGCTGCCGCGGAAGCGGATCTCGTCGACCCGACCTTCGTCGACGATCACGCGGAGCACACCCGCGGTCATGGTCTGTGGTGCGATGCTCGCCTGCGCGAAGACATAGCCACGCGACCGGGCACGCGCGGCGATCGCGTCGGTGAGGCCACGCAAGGCGTCCGGCGAAACCGTGCGTCCGACATAAAGCTCGAAGATGTCCGCGAAGTCGGCGGCGTGCAGCCGCTCGAGCCCGGACAGCGTAATCGCACCGACGGTGATCGGCGCACGGGCGGTCGCGATCGTCGGGGCCGTAGTGGGCGGCGTGCCGACCGGCGTGTCGCCGCGGCGTTGTTCGTCCTTGGGCACGCCGACCTCGATCTTCGACGGATCGACCCGATCGAGAATCGTCTGCGCCGTGACCAAAGCGGGGCTCGCCAACCACAGAGCCGCGCCGCATCGCAGCACCCATTTCGTTATTACCACGTACCAACCCCTGCCGACTGACGCGTGGTCCTAGGGTTCAAGCGGTTAAGAAAAAGACAAACCTTCTTCGCGCGTTAATCACGCTCGGTGACAGTATGGTCGGAAACACATCGTACGTAAGGCCTCTGGAAGAGGGGTTATTACTCATGCTGAAAACTGCAGCAGGCATGTTCACCGCCGTTATGCTCGCATCGACGAGCGGCGGGGCGATGGCGCAGTCGCTAGGCTGGCGCGTGTCCGAAACCGCAGGCGCGGTATCGATCCGCCACGGTACCGAGACGCGCCCCGCCGCGCGAAACGCGGTCCTTGCAGCCGGTGACGCCGTCGTCACGGGCGCGGGCGGCCGCGCGGTACTGGTCCACGATCGCGACTTCGTCACCGTCAGCGCGAACAGCCGGGTCACCGTGCCGCAGGCGCAGGAAGCGACCGGCTTCGTGAAGATCATCCAGGATGTCGGCAATGCGATCTTCAAGATCGAAAAGCTCGGCATTCCGCATTTCGGAGTCAAGACGCCGTACCTCGCCGCCGTCGTGAAGGGCACCACCTTTTCGGTGACGGTCGACACGTCGGGTACCTCGCTGCAGGTCGTCGAGGGCGCGGTGGAAGTCGCGACGCTCGACGGCGGCGCGAAGGATCTGATCCTGCCGGGCAGCGTGGCGACGATCGGGGCGGGGGATCTCTACCGGCTCCAGGTCCAGGGCGACAGCACGCGCACGATCGACTCGCCCTCGCGCCCAGTCACCACGGGTGCGGTTGCGCCCGCCGGCGCCGTGGTCGCCGTAGCGGCGCCAGCCGCGGTGGTGCCGACCGCCGGCGCGCCCGATACCGCGGCTGCCGACAGCCTGCCGGGTCCGCAGTCGATCGGCGAGGCGATCTCGTCGAAGCCGGTCGATCTCGCGGCAGCCACCGGCGGCATGATGACCGGCTCCACCGCCGTCGTCTCGACCCTGGTCGCATCGGTGAAGGCCGAGACCGTCGCAGCCGCACCGCCCATCGCGGGCGACGCCGCGCCGACCCCGGCCCCCACGGAAACGGCGGCGTCGCCATCAGCGTCGCCGACGCCTGCGGCCGGCAATACGGCGGCTTCGCCAGCGCCGAAGCCGACCGAGACCGCCACGGCGCCGCCCTCGTCCGAAGCTGGGCCCTCGTCCGGAGCCGGGCCCTCGTCTGAAGCTGGGCCGCCGTCCGAAGCTGGGAAGCCGTCCGGATCCGCGCCGTCGCCCGCGAGCGGCGAGGCACCGAGCGCGCCCGGACCGGCAGCCGGCCCTGGCGGTACCCCCGCTACCGGCGATGCATCGAAGCCGGCGGACGATCTCGCCAAGGGGCAGGACAAGGCCGACAAGGACGCTGCCAAGGCGCAGGAGAAGGCCGACAAGGATGCGGCCAAGGCTGCCGACGACGCCAAGAAGGCTGCCGACGAATCGGCGAAAAGGGCTGCCGACGACGCCAAGAAGGCTGCCGACGACCTCGCCAAGGCCCAGGAGAAGGCGGACAAGGACGCTGCCAAGGCGGCCGAAGATTCGAGCAAGGACGCTGCCGACAAGGAAGCCGCCAAGGCTGCGGACAAGGCAGCCAACGATGCCGAGAAGGCAGCAAAGGATGCCGAAAAGGCAGCCAACGATGCCGAAAAGGCTGGCAAGGATGCCGGCAAGGATGGAGCGAAGGACGCGGGCAAGGACACCGCGGCCAACGACATCCTGAAAGCCACGGACGAACTTCTCAAAGACCTGAAGGGCAAGTTCAAGGGTGCGGGCAGGGAGAAGGACTGATGGCACGTCCTGCCGACGTCCGGCGCACCGAGCCGCGCCTAAAGGTCTTCCAGCCCGCGACGATGCACCTCGCCAGCGGCGAGGTGCGGGTCCATCTGCTGGACGTGTCGACGCGGGGCGCGATGGTGCACGGTTTCACCGAGGTCGCGCCCGGCAATCTGCTCGCGCTCGCCTGTTGCGGCTGGACCCGCGCGGCCAACGTCGCCTGGATGACCAACAAGCGCTTCGGCGTGCGGTTCGTGCAGCCGCTGTCAGCCGGCGATCTCTCCGCGGCGACGCAGATCGGGGTGCCCGGCAAGAGTGCGGCTTGACGCGATGTTAGGATCGTCGCGGCAAGGTGTCGCGATGATCGCCGGAGCATCGACGTGACCTTTCCCTTATCGCCGCGGCTTACCGCCGCCATGATCGTTGTGGCCGCGTTCGCGGTTGCGTTGCTCGCCACGGTCGCGGGCGTCGCCACTGTCGTCGATCGCGCGCTGGACTCGGCGCGGTTCGCCGCGCTCTCGCACCCGGCGAGCGGCCGGATCGCGGTCGTCGAGATGGATGCGGCATCGGTCGCCGCGATCGACCGCTGGCCCTGGTCGAGGGACAATCATGCCGGGCTGGTCGACCAGCTAAGGCGCGCGGGCGCCGCATCGGTGGTGTTCGACGTCGATTTCTCGTCCGCATCGACCGCCGACGGCGATCGCGCCTTTGCCGCGGCGCTGGGGCGTTCACCCGGCCTCGTGGCGCTCGCGACGCTGTCGCAGGATGCCGAAACCGGTGAGACCCGCAAAATCGATTCGCTGCCGCTGCCGATGTTCCGCGATTCGGTGACGCTGCAATCGGTCAGCATCGCGCCCGATCCCGACGGCACCATCCGCAACGCGCCGTTCGGCACGATCACCGACGGCGTGCCGCGGCCGTCCTTGTCCGCGTTCGTGGCGCGACGCTCCGGCGCGGCGGACGATTTCTTCCCGATCGACTTCTCGATCGACCAGCAGACGATCCCTCGGCTCAGCTTCGTCGCGGTACGCGATGGCCGCTTCGATCGCCGGGCAGTCGCCGGGCGCGACGTCATCGTCGGTGCAACTGCGGTCGAGATGGGGGACCGATATGCGACGCCGCGCTGGGGCGTGATCCCCGGCGTGATCATCCAGGCGCTCGCCGCGGAGACGCTGATCCGCGGTCTGCCGCGTTCGGGGGGTAGCGCCACCAGCCTGCTGGTCGCGCTTTTGCTGGCGATCGGCATCGTGGCGGCACGGACGCCGCGCGGCATCGTCGTGGCGAGTGGCGTCGCAACTGCGGTGCTGGTCGCGGCGGTGCTCGCGATGCAGGCGATCGCGCTCGTCACTTATCCGCTCGCGTCCGGGCTGATCCTGCTGTGCGCTGCGGCCGGCGGCCGGATCGTGCAGCATGTGCTCGCGCAGTTCCACCAGCAGCAACTCGTCGACGAAGAGACCGGGCTGGCGAACCGCAAGGCGATGGCGATCGATCTCGCGCCTCGTCCAGCGGTGCAGCTCGCCGTCGCGCACATCGCGGATTTCGAGAGTCTGGTCGCGGTGCTCGGCCAG
>DATLME010000235.1:0-11670 GCA_035537395.1 Sphingomonas sp.
CGGCGGGCGGCTCGGCAGGCTGCGCAACGCCGGCGGCTATGCGGTCAGCGACCTGGTGCTGCGGCCGATCGATCGCACGCTCGCGCGCCACGCCGCTGAGTGGGGGCTAGCGCCCGACGACGGCATGTCGCCCCTGCTCCAGGTCGCCCAATGCCCCGCATCGCTCGATTTTCCGCGGGAGGACCTTCCCGGGGCGTTCCGCTACGGTGCGCCGTGGCGCAGCGCCGAACCCGCGCTCGATCCGCCGGGAAGCGACGGGCGCCCGCTGATCTTCTGCTCGCTCGGCACCCTGCAGGGGTCGCGCAAGGCGCTGTTCGCCAGCATGACGCAGGCGTGCGCGATGATCGGCGCGCGCGCGGTGGTCGCGCATGGCGGCGGGCTCAGCGACGCCGATGCCGCCGCGCTACCCGGCGACCCGCTGGTGCGCGCCTTCTGGCCGCAGACCAGCCTGTTGCCGCATTGCCGCGCCGCGATCCTCCACGGCGGCTTCAATACGGTGCTCGACACGCTGGCGGCCGGGCTGCCGATCGTCGCGGTGCCGATCGCGTTCGAACAGCCCGCGACCGCCGCGCGACTCGAGCGGATCGGCGCCGGCGTCGTGGTGCGCTGGCAAGGCGCGACCGCGCGGCGCCTCGCCACCGCGCTGCAGCGGGTGCTCGGAGATCCCGCCTATGCCGCGGCGGCGGCGCTGGTTCGCGACGACCTGCGCCGCGACGCTGGCGCCAGCGGCACCGCGGCGGCGATCAGCGCTGCATTTGCCGGCGCGCTGCCGCCGGTCGCCTGAGCGTCGGCAGTCGCCACCACGGCGTCCCCGGGCTCAGATGATGTTCGTGATGATAGCCGCCGAAGTGGAAGCAGGTGAGCAGCGACAGCGCCGGCGTCGTCGTGGTGCTGCGCGCGCGATGCGCGTCGGCGAACGGGGTGTCGGCGTGGCGATGCGGCAGATAGGTCCCGAACACGAACAGCTGCACGAGCGCGAGCAGCGCGGGCACTGCCCAGAACAGCACGATGTTGAGCAACGACGCGCCGAGCAGCATGTACACGATCGCCGCCGCCGTGATCCGCCCGATCTGGCCGTGGGTGTAATAGCCGCTGAAGAACCGGACGAACCACGCCACCGCGTCGCGCGGTCGATCGGGGTGGAAATCCGGATCGTCGGCGGTGCCCGGCGCAGCGTGATGCGCATGGTGCTTGGGCAGCAGCGCCGCGTAGGAAAGCCCGGCATAGGCCGCGAGAAAGGCGGTGCCGACCGCAGCATTGGCGCGTGGCCGCCCGGGCAGCAGCGATCCGTGCATGCAGTCATGAGCGACGATGAACAGCCCGGTGCTGAGCCACGCCTGGAGCAGGATCGCGCCGATCACCAGCGGGACGTCGCGCACCGCCACGCTCCACAGGAAGATCGCGCCGACGTGGATCGCGAGCCACAGCGTCCCGATGCCCGCGGCCAGCAGCAGCCCGGGCATATTCTTGGGCATCGAAGGCGCGGCGCGGCGGACCGCACCGCCATCAAGCCACTTCATACCTTGCCTCCGGCTCGCGCGTTCCCGGCGACCCTATATCGACGGCCGGCATTTTGCCAAAGAGATCGTTCGCCGAGCGACTGGTCAGCCAGCGTGCTGCAACGATCGCGGGCGGCGCGATCAGCAGCCCGGCGATGACGTCGACCCCGTAATGCCCGCCGAACACCGGCGTCCCCGCGATCGTCAGCACCGCGCAGCAGCTGCCCGGCACCGCGAGCCGCGGCACGCGCCGAAATGCCCAGATGAAGATCGCCGACAGCGTCGCATGAAAGCTCGGGAACGTCACGATCCCCATCATCGCACCCAGATCGAGCGTCCGGAGCGAGCCGTCTCGCAAGCCCGCGATCAGGCCGATTTCCGTCCAGGCGACCGACGGCCACAGATGTTGGAAGCCGGCGGGGTCGAACAGGTTGCCGAACGCCGGAACCGCTGCCGAGACCATGATCGTGGCGAAACCGGAGAGGATCGCCGCCGCCACCATGATCCGCAGCGTCGCCAGCTTGCCGACGTGGGAGAGTGCGACGATCAGCAGGATCATCTGAGCGATCAGGCCGTGATAGGCGAGGCCCAGCACCCAGACGAGCGGTGGCATGCGGTCGAGCGAGGCGAGCAGGATCGGCCAGTCGAACCCGAGCGCGTGGTCCGCCATCGCGAGCCGCGCATCCCAGGGAGTGCCGCCGCGCGCGGCGAGCGCATAGGCGAGCACCACGCCGATGATCGTGAACAACGTCATCTGCAGGAACGCGGTCGCTCCGGCTTCGAGCCGGCGCTTGCCGGCCCGTCGCGCCACGAACGCCGTGATCGCGAGCAGCAGCAGGCCGGCGAGCGGCAGCACGGCGCGCGCCACGTCGATCGTGAACCGGTCGCGCGCGCTCGCCGCCACGAAACTCCCCAGCATCGCCAGGATCAGCAGCCACGAAAAGCGGTCGGACGGTAATGATCGTGGCGCAGAATTCATTGCCGGGCCAACGCACTAGCCCGCTGCAAGTGCCGCGGATCGTGCTTCGGCGCACGATCTCGCGCGAATTTAGCCCGCGGCGACGATCGGATGTTCGAGCCGCAGCCGATCGAGCAACGATTCGATCTGCTCGATCTCGCGCGAACTGCCGGTCGGCGCGACCGACCAGTTGCAGTGCGGGTAGGAGGCGGGATCGTGCACCCGGACCGCGCCGAGCGCGAGCTGCCAGGTTCGGCGACTCACGCCGGACTGGCGGACGAGGGTGCGGACGATCAGGTCTTCGAGGTCGCTGGCAAGCATCGCCGCTATGTGTGCCTCCGGCACGATATCGCAAGCGCCTGGACGGGTACCGCGCGCGCGCCGGACCGGCTAGCGTCGCATCGAACGACAAGGACAGGCATCGATGATCGTGCGCGTGTTGACCCTCATGACCGCCGCCGCGTCGGCGCAGGCGCAGGCGCCGCAGGCCGGCCCGGGCGACGCCGACACGGCAGCCTGGTGGCGGGCGACCGCGGCCTTGTCGGGCGATGCGATGGAGGGACGCGACACCGGCTCGCCCGGCTATGATCGCGCCGCCCGCCTGCTGGCCGCCCGCTTCGCCGCGGCCGGGCTGGTTCCCGGCGGCGAGAATGGCGGCTGGTTCCAGCGCCTGCAGTTCGACGACCTTGCGGTCGACGGTCGACGGACCAGCCTGCGCATCGGTACAGCACGGCTACGGTTTCTCCACGATTACACGCTGCGCCCCTCGTCCGGCATGCCGCGCGCGCTTGACGTTCGTGTCGCCTTCCGGGGCTATTGCGCGGCGGACGCGCTTGGCGACGTCCGCGGCAAGCTGGTGCTGTGTCACGGCTGGCGCCGCGCGGGGCTGACCACCGCGGCGCAGCGGCTCGCGGCGGTGACCGCTGCTGGCGCCGCAGGGATGATCACGATCGCGGATCCGGGCTTCACGGTAGAGCCGATGCGGTGGCCGGTCGCCTATGCGCGCAGCGTCACGCCGCTTGGCGCGGCACCCCCGGGCGGGGACCGGTTGCTCGTCGCGACGCTCAATCCCGAAGCGCTGGCACGCGTGCTCGCGGGCTCGGGCAGGGACGCGGCGGTGCTGCTGCGTGCCGGCAGCGCCGGCGCCGTGCTGCCCTCGTTCGACCTGCCGGTAAAGGCATCGGCACGGGCGACGGTCAGCCGTCGCCGCATCGAATCGGCCAATGTCCTCGGCGTCCTGCCCGGACGCGATCCGGCCCTGCGACGCGAGCATGTCGTGCTGTCCGCGCATCTGGATGGCTATGGCCGCGGCGAAGCGGTGAAGCGCGACGGGCTCTACAACGGCACGCTCGACGACGCCGCCTATGTCGCACTGCTGCAGCGCCTTGCCGAGCGTCGCCACGGCGAGGGCTATCGCCGGTCGGTGATCTTCGCGGCGTTCACCGGCGAGGAAAAGGGCCTGCTCGGTGCCAACGCCTTCGTCGCGGCGCCGCCGGTCGGACGCGGCAGCATCGTCGCGAACATCAATCTGGACCAGTTGCGGCCGATCTTCCCGCTCGATCTGATGACCGTACACGCGCTCGACGACACCACGCTGGGCGATGCGGTGCGCGCCTCGGCGGCGGCGTTGTCGATCCGGGTCCAGCGCGATCCCGAGCCCGAGCGCAATCTGCTGCGGCGCGCCGATCACTGGCCTTTCCTCGAGGCAGGGATCCCGGCGACGGGCTTCGTGTTCGGCTATCGCCAGGGCACCGAATCGGAGCGGCGCTATCGGCAATGGTACGAGACGCGCTATCACAAGCCCCAGGACGATCTCGGCCAGCCGATGGACTGGCCCTCGGCCGCGAAGTTCAACGCGTTCTTCTACGCCCTGGTCGCGAACGTCGCCGACGCCGATCGGGCGCCGACCTGGAAGCCGGGGAGCAGCCTGAAGCCGAAACCCCGCTGACGCTAGGCGCGGGCGATCTCTGCCAGCGCGTCGAGCAGGCGATCGACCTCGACGGCATCGTTATAGTGGCACAGCCCGACGCGGACGAGCCCGCCCCGTTCGCCGAGCCCCAGCGCCGCGATGGTCTCGACCGCGTAGAAATGCCCCGACCATGCGAAGATGCCGCGCGATGCCAATTGCTCTACGACAGCGCGCGGCTCGACGCCCGCGACGGTAAACGCGAAGGTCGGTACCCGCTCGTCCATCGTCGAAGGGCCATAGAGCCGGACCCCGTCGATCCGACCCAGGCCGGCCAGCAACCGCTCGCCGAGCAGGCGTTCATAGGCGGCGCATGCGTCCATCGCCGCGAGCAGGCGAGCGCGCCGCGGCGCCTCCGCCCCTTCGCCGACTTGGCCGCCGAGCCATGCCAGATAGTCGATCGTTGCCCGTACCCCGGCCTGCGCCTCGAACGAGGGCGTTCCGGTCTCGAACCGCACGGCGCTGGGTCCGCTCGCCGCGGGGCGCACCTTGTAGGCGGTCAGGCCGGCGAGAATCTCCGCGCGACCCCACAGCACCCCCAGATGCGGGCCGAAGAACTTGTAGGGTGAGCAGGCGAGCAGGTCGCAGCCCAGCGTAGCGACGTCCACCGCGACATGCGGCACCGACTGGACCGCATCGACGAATAGCAGGGCAGGGGAGTGCGCGCGCACCACCGCCGCGATCGCGGGAATGTCGTTCAGCGTGCCGAGCGCGTTGCTCGCGCCGCCGACCGCGACGAGCCGGGTCCGCTCGCCGAGCAGTGCGGGCAGCGCTGCCAGGTCGAGCCGCCCGGTCGCGGGATCGAAGTCGAGCCAGCGCACCCGAACGCCGCGATCCTCCGCCGCGAGCAGCCATGGCGCGACATTGGCGTCATGATCGAGCCTGGTGACGACGATCTCGTCGCCGGGCTGCCAGTCGCGGGCGAGGGCGCGGGACACGGCAAGCGTCAGGCTCGTCATATTGGCCCCGAACGCAATGTCGTCGGGGTCGGCGCCGAGCAGGTCGGCCATCGCCTCGTGCGCCGCGCGGCTCATCCGGTCGGTCGCGATCGAGGTCGCGAAGGCGCCGCCGGCATTGGCGGTGCCTTCGGACAGGTGGCTCGCCATCGCCGCGATCGCGTCGGCGCATGCCTGGGTCCCGCCCGGCGCGTCGAAATATGCCCGCGCGACCCCGGCATCCGTCACCGCCAGCGCCGGGAAGCGCGCGCGTACCGCGTCGATCGGGAAGGCGACCCGGTTGGTGAGGGCTGGTTCGACGGTTGGCATGATCATGCCGCGGTGCTGCCGCGTCGGGCGCGCGGATGCAACCATGTGCCGCACACATCCCTCTCGACCGATGCCGAAGCGAGCCTGTACAGCGTCGCCCATGTTCCTGTTGTTTTCGCGCAAGCTCGGCTGTGCCGGGTCGCTCCTGATCTCCGCCGGCGTGACCTTGCTCGCGCTGTTCCTGCTCGGCTGGCTCTGACATGAGGCGCCCGACCGCATGTGCCGTCGCGCTTGCATTGCTGCTCGCCGGGTGTGGCGATGGTCCGGTGGACACCGTGCCGCCGCAAATCACCGACCAGGATCGCGCGCTCGGCCGCGAACAGCATCCCAAGCTCCTCGCCGAATTTGGCGGCGCCTATGCCGGCGACGAAACCGCCTATGTCGCCACGATCGGCGAACGCACCGCGGTCGCCGCGGGGCTGGGCGGGCAATGCCGCTTCACGCTGGTCAACAGCGACGTCGTCAACGCCTTCGCGGTGCCCGGCTGCTACATCTACATCACCCGCGGGCTGCTCGCGGTGGTGACCAGCGAGGCGGAACTCGCCTCGGTGCTCGGGCACGAGGTCGGGCACATCGTCGCCAGCCATTCGAAGCGCCAGCAGCGGCGTTCGCTGTGGCGGCGGCTCGGCGTGATCGCGGTGGGGCTCACCGGCTCGGACCGGCTTACCCAGCTCGCCGGGCAGGCCGCGCAATATTTCACCCTGCGCTACTCCCGCAGCCAGGAATATGACGCCGACGATCTCGGCGTCCGCTACCTCCAGGCCGCCGGCTACGACGTCCACGCCGCCGCCGACATGCTGGGAGCGCTCGGCCGCCAGCAACGCTTCATGGCGGCCACCGCCGGCCGCGACGAGGCACGCAGCATCCCCGAATGGACGCTCAGCCACCCGCTCACCGAACACCGGATCGAGCGTGCCCGCGCCGCCGCGGCCGCGACCGGGCTCGCCGACGATGCCCTGCCCGAACGCGCCGAGGCCTATCTGCGGGCGGCCGACGGGCTGCTCTACGGCGACGATCCGGAGCAGGGCTTCGTGCTCGGCCGGCAGTTCGCGCACCCGGTGATGCGGATCTTCTTCGCCGCGCCCGAGGGTTTCTCGCTCACCAACAGCCCGCAGGCGATCCGCCTCAGCGGCCCCGCCGGGGTCGCGGGGGAGTTCGGCGGCGGCGCGCTGCCCGCCGAAGGGATCGGCGCCTATGCCGAGCTGCTCGCGCGCCACGTCGTCGGCCGCGGCCGCGCCGAGGTTGCGGCGGCGGACCGCGTCACGATCAACGGCCTGCCCGCGGTGATCCTGCAGTTGCGGCTGGCGGTGCAGAACGGCGCGGTGCCGCTGGTGATCGCGGCCTATGACGGCGGCGAGGGGCGCGCCTATCACTTCATCATGGCCTCGCCCCCCGCCAATGCGAGCGCCGACGCGCTGCAGCGGCTGTTCGGCTCGTTCCGCCGCCTCACCGATGCCGAGGTCGCGCAGCTGCGGCCGCGCGTGCTCCGCACCGTTCAGGTCGGCGCGGGTGACACGGTCGCCTCGATGGCGCGCCGCATGGCGGACCCTGCGCCCGAAGCGTTGTTCCTGATGCTCAACGCGCGCACCGCGAAGGATCCGCTGCGGCCGGGCGAGCTGGTCAAGATCGTTACCTATGCGGACGACCCGCGCTAGCCCTCCCGCAAGGCAGCCCCGGGGCGGACCCGCAGGGCGGGCAGGCTCCCGAGCAGCCCGGTCCCGAGCGTCATTGCGGTCGCCACCGCGAGCGTGATGCCGACCACGCCCCAGCCCGGCGCCCAGCCGATCTTGAACACCTGCGTCACGACGTAATAACCCGCACCCGCGCCGAACAGCAGCGCGACCATCGCCAGCACCAGCGACAGCATCGCATATTCCAGCGCCTGCGCGCCGAGCACCTGGTTGCGGCTGCCGCCGAGCAGCTTGAGGATGATCGCGTCGTAGCGCCGCGCGCGGCCCGATGCGGCGACCGCGCCGACCAGCACCGCGATCCCCGCCGCGACCGTCACCGCGGCGGCGGCGCGGATCGCGAGCGCAACCTGGCCCAGCACCGCGCCGATCTGCCCGATCACGTCGCCGACCCGGATCAGCGTCACCGCCGGCAGCGCGGTCCCGACCTCGCGCGCGACGACACCGTCGCGCCCCGGCGGCGAGTAGACGCTCGCCAGCAGGCCGTGCGGCGCCTCCTCGATATAGCCCGGCGAGAACACGATCGCGAAGTTGAGCCCGAGCCCCCCCCAGTCGATCTTGCGCAGCGCCGCGATCCGCGCCGGCACGTCGACCCCGAGCACCGACACCGTGATCATGTCGCCGATCTTCAGCCCGAGCGCGGCGGCGGCGCGGTCCTCGAGCGACACCAGCGGCGGGCCGCGATAATCGGCGGGCCACCACCGCCCCGCGGTCAGCGTGTTGCGCGGCGGCAGCGTCGCCGACCAGGTCAGGGTCCGGTCGCCGCGCAGCACCCACGCGCCCTCGGGCAGCGTCTTCATGTCGGCGACCCGCACGCCGCGTAGCGCGGTGATCGATCCGCGCAGCGACGGCACCGCTTCGACCCGGGCGTCGGGTGCGGCCTTGCGCACCGCGGCGCGGAAGCGCGCGGCGTCGTCGGGCTGGAGATCGACCGCGAAGAACCGCGGCGCCTTGGCGGGCGCGGCATTGGCCAGTTCCGACGACAGGCTGGTGTCGATCACCGCCAGCGCGACGAACAGCGAAAATCCGAGTCCGGGTGCGATCACCAGACGGTCGGTCTGTGCCCCCGGTCGGTGCAGGTTGGCGAGTGCGAGCCGGACCAGCGGCCGCCGCGGACGCGGCAGTCGGGCCGCCCCCGCCCGCACCAGGTATCCGACCCCCCATAACAGCGCGATCAACCCGATCACCGCGCCCACGAACCCCGCGGCGAGCCA
Source organism: Sphingomonas sp. (assembly GCA_035537395.1). Classification (GTDB taxonomy): domain Bacteria; phylum Pseudomonadota; class Alphaproteobacteria; order Sphingomonadales; family Sphingomonadaceae; genus Sphingomonas. The sequence continues at coordinate 8,591 of DATLME010000235.1, forward strand.
CCGGTCGGTTGCGGTGAACACCGCCAGGCCGACGAGCGCCGCCGCCAGTGCGAACATCTCCGTGAGGGTACGCCGCGACGGCAGGCGCCGTGCCGCCACCGCATCGCGCAGCAGCGTCGCCGCCGGCACGTGCCGCGCCCGCGCAAGCGCAGGCAGCGCGAACAGCAAGGCGACGAGGATCGACAAGGCCGCCGCGGTCGCGAGCGGCAGCGGATAGAGCGCCAGCCGTGGCGGGATCGGCAGCGCCGCGCCCGCGATCGCGGTGACGAGCCATGGCACCGCCGCGCCGACCGCCAGTCCCGCGGCGACCGCGATCCCGCCGACGATCGCCAGCTCGGCGACGAAGATCGCAGCGACGGTGGCGGAGCGGGCGCCGAGTACCTTCAGCGTCGCGATGATCCGCGTCTTCGCCCCCAGATAGGCGGAGACCCCGCTGCCGACGCCGACGCCCGCGATCGCGAGCGCGGCGAGCCCGACCAGCAGCAGGAATTGCCCGAGCTGTCCGATACCCCGGCGCAGGCCGCCGGCCGCCCGGTCGCTCGTCCGTGCCGACCAGCCGGCGCGCGCGAACTGCTTGACCAGAGCCTCGCCGACCGCGCCGGCCGCGGCGGCTTGCGGCAGCACAATCCGGTAGTGGCTCTCGTACAGGCTGCCCGGCTGGACGATCGCGGTCGCGTCGAGCCCGGCCGGGTCGACGAGCACCGGCGGGCCGAGCGCGAAGCCCGCGCCGAGCCGGTCCGGCTCTTCCGCGATGATCCCGATCACGCGCAGCATCGCCGATCCGATCCGCACCCGATCGCCGACCCCGACGCCGAGCCGGTCGGCGAGCGCGGGCGCGATCGCGACCTGCATCCCTTGCGGACGCGGCGCGAGTGCCCCCGGCGCGAGCCGGAACCGGCCGACCAGCGGCCATGCCGCATCGACCCCGCGCAGGTCGACCAGCGCGGCGTTGCCGCTCCCACCGGTGCCTGCATAGGCCATCGTCCGCATCGACACGGTCTCGGCGACGCGGCCCGCCCGCGCGAACGCCGCGCGCTCGGCGACGGTGGCGCGGCGTTGCGAGACGGTCATCTCGAGATCGCCGCCGAGCATCGTGCGGCCGTTCGCGTCGAGCGCCGCGATCATGCTCGCGGAAAGGCTGCCGATCCCGGCCAGCGCCGCGGTGCCGAGAAACAGGCACAGCGCCAGCAGGATCAACCCGCGACCGCCGCGGGAGAGATCGCGCAGCGCTAGCCGCCAGGCGATCAAGCCTTGCGCCGATCGGCGACGATGCGGCCGTCGGCGAGTTCGACGACGCGGTTGCAGCGGGTCGCGAGTGCCGGATCATGCGTGATCACGAACAGCGTCGCGCCGCTCGCCGCATGCCGCGCGAACAGCAGGTCCATGATCGCGCCGCCCGTCGCGGTGTCGAGATTGCCGGTCGGCTCGTCGGCGAACAGCAACGTCGGGCGTGCGACCAGCGCGCGCGCGATCGCCACGCGCTGCTGTTCGCCGCCCGACAGTTGCGCCGGATAATGGCCGATGCGGTGCGCGAGCCCGACCGCCGCCAGCTCGGCTTCCGCGCGCGCGAACGCGTCCGGCTCGCCCGCAAGCTCGAGCGGCACCGCGACATTCTCGAGCGCGGTCATCGTCGGCAGCAGATGAAAGGCCTGGAGCACGATGCCGATCCGCCCGCGCCGCGCGACCGCCAGCGCATCCTCGTCGAGCGCGCCAAAATCGAAGCCTGCCACCGACACGTCGCCGCTGGTCGCGCGTTCGAGCCCCGCGAGCACCGCCATCAACGACGACTTGCCCGAGCCCGACGGGCCCAGCAACGCGACGCTGTCACCCGCCGCGACGTCGAGGTCGATGCCGCGCAGGATCTCCACGCGTGCAGGCGGGCGCCCGAGCGAGAGTGCGATGTTGCGTGCCGCGATCACGGCGCTAAGGGCAGGGGATGGAACGCTGGTCACTCGCCTCGCGATACGGGCTGCGACCGGCGCTTGTCCATCTCGCGTTGGTAATCGCTGCGTTGCTTGCCGCGCCGGTCGCCGCGGCGCCGCGGACTCCGTTGATCTGGGCGTTCGGCGACAGCCTTGCCGCCGGCTACGGTCTCCCTCCCGAACAAGGCTTTACCGCGCGGTTGCAGTCGGCGTTGCGTCGCAGCGGCATCCAGGCGACCGTCCGCAACGGCGGCGTCGCCGGCGATACGGCGAACCAGGCTCGCAGGCGGTTGCGGTGGGGGCTGCGCGGCCTCGGCGCCACGCCCGATCTCGTCATCGTCGAACTCGGCGCCAACGACATGCTCCGCGGGCTCCCCGTCGCCCAGGCGCGGGCGAACCTCGACGCGATCCTCGCCGAGCTGAAACGCCGGAAGATCCCGGTGCTGCTCGCCGGGATGCGTGCCGCGCCGAACCTCGGCCCGGTCTATGCCCGCGCGTTCGAGGCGATGTACCCCGCGCTCGCGCGACGCCACGCCACCCCGCTCTACCCGTTCTTTCTCGACGGCGTGGCGGGCAATCGCGCGCTGATCCAGTCCGATGGCCTCCACCCCAACGCCCGCGGGGTGGATGTTATCGTCGCGCGCATCGTGCCCAGCGTCCGGCGCGCGCTGCCGAAGCCGCGCTAGATGGATCTGGACGACCAGTTTCGCCGGTATTTCGGCACTACCGATCTCGCCACGCTGTCGCCCGGCGCCGTCGAAGCGGGAACCGAGCATCTCATGGTCGATTTCGGGCTGGAACGCGATCGCAGCCGCCGCTTCGCCCTATGGGCGCTGTTGCACATGCTTGGGGACGCGCCGGACCTCGACATCGCCTTCCCCGCGCCCGCCGATCGCGAGGCGGCACGCAACCTGATGGACCTGATCGGCCGCGGCGAAAACGACGCGGACGGCCCCTGACCGGTCCGCCCACCGACCCGCTTCCTCCCGTCACGCCCGACCAGTTCCGGCATCCCCGGCGCCGCGCTTACGACGATGCTAGTACGCGGCACCGTGGACCCCGGAACACGTCGGGGAGGACAGATCTATCTCCGTCATGCCGGACCTGTTCCGGCATCCACCGCGCCGCGCGTTCGACGGTGCTAGTACGCGGCACCGT
>DATLME010000236.1:0-2610 GCA_035537395.1 Sphingomonas sp.
TTCCGCTTCACCCAGGCTGGCGCCGAAGTGTCGGCGCTGCTCGGCCGTATCCCGTCGGCGGTGGGTTATCAGCCGACGCTGTCGACCGACATGGGTGCGCTCCAGGAGCGGATCACCTCGACCAACAAGGGGTCGATCACCTCGGTGCAGGCGGTGTACGTGCCCGCCGACGATCTTACCGATCCGGCACCTGCCACGTCGTTCGCCCATCTCGACGCCACGACCGTGCTCAACCGCGCGATCTCGGAGCTCGGCATTTACCCTGCGGTCGATCCGCTCGACTCGACGTCGCGCGTGCTCGAGCCGCGGGTCGTCGGGCAGGAGCATTACGACACCGCGCGTGCCGTCCAGTCGCTGCTCCAGCGCTACAAGTCGCTCCAGGACATCATCGCGATCCTGGGCATGGACGAGCTGTCCGAGGAGGATAAGCTCACCGTGACCCGCGCCCGCAAGATCCAGAAGTTCCTGTCGCAGCCGTTCCACGTCGCCGAGGTCTTCACCGGCATCAGCGGCAAGTTCGTCTCGGTCGAGGATACCGTGAAGTCGTTCAAGGCGGTGGTCGACGGCGAGTACGACCATCTTCCCGAGGCGGCGTTCTACATGGTCGGCGGCATCGACGAGGTCGTCGCCAAGGCCGAGAAGATGGCACAGGAAGCCTGATGCTGCACTTCGAGCTGGTCACCCCCGAGCGCCTCGTGCGCTCGGAAGAGGTCTATATGGTCGTCGTTCCCGGCACCGATGGCGACTTCGGCGTGCTCGAAGGGCATGCGCCGGTGATGTCGACGGTGCGCGACGGCGCGCTGTCGATCTACCGCACGCAGAACGGCACGCCCGAGACGATCGCGATCCAGGGCGGCTTCGCCGAGGTCAATGCGGCCGGGCTGACGGTGCTCGCGGAGCAGGCGGAGTAAAGCCTACCGTCATCCCGGGCTTGACCCGGGACCCAGAGTAACGACGCGCAGCGCTTGTGGCTCTGGGTCCTGACTTTCGTCAGGATGACGGCAATTACAAAAAACTATACGGATCGACGTCCACCGTCACCCTGACCTTGCTCGGCCAGTCGAGCGCTCCGAGCCAGTCGCGGATCACGTCCTGCACGTCGAGCGCGCGGCGCGCATGCACCAGCAAGCGATAGCGATGCCTACCCCGCAGCATTGCGAGCGGGGCGGGGGCGGGACCGTAGACCGCCATGCCGTCGACCAGCGGCGCGCTGCGGCCGACCAGCTTGGCGGTGTCGTGCGCGCAGGCCTGGTCCTCCGACGATACCACGATCGCGGCATAGCGGCCGAACGGCGGAGCACCCGCTTCGCGGCGGGCGTCGGTCTCCGCTTCGTAGAATGCGTCGGCATCGCCGGTGATCAGCGCCTGCATCACCTGCGCCTTGGGGCTGTGGGTCTGGATGTAGACATGCCCGGGTTTCTCACCGCGCCCCGCGCGCCCCGAAACCTGACGGATCTGCTGGAAAGTGCGTTCGGCTGCGCGCAGGTCGCCCCCCTCGAGCCCGAGATCGGCGTCGACCACGCCCACCAGCGTCAGATTGGGGAAATGATAGCCCTTGGTCACAAGCTGGGTGCCGACGACGATATCGATGTCGCCCGCCTCCATCCGACCGACGAACTCCGCGGCCTTGGCGGGCGACCAGATCGTGTCGGAGGTGACCACGGCCACCTTGGCTTCGGGGAACAGCGCGGTGACCTCGTCCGCAATCCGCTCGACGCCCGGCCCGCAGGCAACCAGCGTGTCCTCGTTCTTGCACTCGGGGCAGAGCCGCGGCACCGGCTCGATATGCCCGCAATGATGGCAGGCGAGCCGGCGGGTCAGCCGGTGCTCGACCATCCAGGCGGTACAGTTCGGGCACTGGAACCGGTGCCCGCAGGTCCGGCACAGCGTCAGCGGCGCATAGCCGCGGCGGTTGAGGAACAGCAGCACCTGCTCGCGCCGCTCCAGCGTCTCTTCGATCGCGCCGACCAGCTGCGGCGCAAGCCAGCGGCCACGCTCGGGTGGATGCTCGATGAGGTCGATCGCCTCGATCTCGGGCATTTCCGCAGCGCCGAACCGCGATGGCAGCTTCAACTCGGCATAGCGGCCCAGGGCGACCTGTTGGCGGGTCTCGATCGCGGGGGTCGCGGAGGCGAGGATCACCGGACATTCTTCGAACTTGCCGCGCATCACTGCCACGTCGCGAGCGTGGTAGTGCACGCCTTCTTCCTGCTTGAAGCTGGTCTCGTGAGCTTCGTCGACGACGATCAGGCCGAGATCGCGATACGGCAGGAACAGCGCCGAGCGCGCGCCGACCGTGACCAGCGCCTCGCCGCTCGCGATCGCCCGCCACGCGCGCCGGCGCTGGGTCGACCGCAGCCCAGAATGCCACGCGACCGGCTCGCAGCCGAAGCGATCGTGGAAGCGCCGGAGGAACGGCTCGGTGAGCGCGATCTCGGGCAACAGCACGATAGTCTGGCGTCCCTGGCGGATCGCTTGTGCAACGGCCTCGAAATAGACCTCGGTCTTGCCCGATCCGGTGACGCCGTCGAGCAGGGTCGGCTGGAAGGCGCGGGCCGCGACCGCGGCGACCAGCGTGTCGGCGGCTTCGGCTTGCGCCGCCGACAGCTT
>DATLME010000237.1:0-3267 GCA_035537395.1 Sphingomonas sp.
CGTCGGCCGCGCCGCCGCGGCGCGCTCGATGCCCGCATGAACGCCCGGCTCGATGATCGTGCCGAGCACCAGCCCGATCGTCACCGCGATCAGCGCGGTGAGCGCGAACCACAACAGGGTGCTGGTCACCAGCTTCGCCGCGTCGCCGAGGTCGCGCAGGGCGGCGATCGACGCGACGATGGCGGTGAACACCAGCGGCACCACCAATGCCTTCAACAGCTGGATGAAGCTGTCGCCGACGATCCGCAGGCCTTCGCCGATCGCGGTGGCGGCCGGGCTTGCCGGATCCATCGAGCGAACCAGGAGGCCGAGGAGCAGACCGACGGCCATGCCGACGAGGACCTGCGCTGCGAAGGGGAATCGCCTGTTCATCGCCAGACCGTAGCGCTCTGCCGCAACTTCGCCAGACACCGCTGCTGTTCTAGGTAATAGCCCCGGTTGGATCGACGGCGGTTCTGCGATAGATTGGTCACCGACCGAGGGAGCTACCGACCATGATCGACCGCCTGCTGTTCCAGCATCCCCGCAGCGTCGGCGAAAGCTATGCGGAACACGCCGCAGCAGCCTCGACGATCGGCCTGCGGATGATTGCCGGCGGCGTCGCCTGCCTCGTCCACGCGGTCGTTCCGGCGCTATGCGTGCGGACGGGCAGCACCACGATCAAGTCGCTCTACGCCAGGTTGATGGCGCGCCAGCCCAATTACGCGAACCGCCAGCCAAGCTTCGCCGAACCCGGCTGGCAGCTCGAATACGAGATCTAACGGACGCCCGAACCATCATGAAAATTCCTCCCCGGCACGGGGAGGTGGCGCGGCGAAGCCGTGACGGAGGGGCAGCCACGAAGGTCATCGCTGCTTGGCTGCCCCTCCACCATGCTTCGCATGGTCCCCCTCCCCGTTCCGGGGAGAAATGGAGCAGGTCGCAGCGCGCGACGCTTACCCCACCCACGACATCTCCGCGCCTCCGCGCGAACCAAATCCACTGCAAAGCCACGACACCCCAAGAAAATACCGGGTCGCTACGCCCTCCGCAAAACTCGACGGCCACATGATCCCTCGCTAAAGGCCCCGGCATGCCCGACACCGCGTACGACGCCATCATCCTCGGCGCGGGCGCGGCCGGCCTCATGTGTGCCGCCGTTGCGGGGCAGCGCGGACGGCGGGTCCTGCTGGTCGATCACGCCGACGAACCCGGCAAGAAGATCCTGATCTCGGGTGGCGGGCGGTGCAATTTCACCAATCTTCACACCGCGCCCGATCGCTACATCTCCGCCAACCCGCATTTCGCCAAGTCCGCCCTCGGCCGCTACCGCGCCGACGATTTCGTCGCGCTGGTCGAGCGTCACCGCATCGCTTGGCACGAAAAGACGCTCGGTCAGCTGTTCTGCGACGGCTCGGCGCGGCAGATCGTCGCGATGCTGCTTGACGAATGCACCGCGGGCCGGGTCGATCTCGCGCTCGGCCGCCCGGTCACCGATGTCGCGCACGACGGCAACGACTATCGCGTCACCATCGGCGACCGCCTCGTGACCGCCCCCGCGCTGGTGCTCGCGACCGGCGGCCCGTCGATCCCGAAAATGGGCGCGACCGGCTTTGCCTATGACGTCGCACGCCGGTTCGGGCTCAAGATCGTCGAGCCCCGTCCCGCGCTCGTTCCCCTGACGCTCGGCGCCGACGACCTGCTGTTCCGCGACCTTTCCGGGGTCGCCGCGCCGGTCGAGGCACGCGCCGGCAAAGCGCGGTTCCGCGAGGCGGCGTTGTTCACGCATCGCGGCCTGTCGGGCCCCGCGATCCTCCAGGTCTCGTCCTATTGGCGAAACGGCGAGAGCATCGCGATCGACTTCCTTCCCGATTCTCCGTCCGATTGGCTGCTCGCCGCCAAACGCGCGTCACCCCGCACCACGCTGCGCCGCGCACTCGCCACCACCCTTCCCGATCGCCTTGCCGAAGCGCTGGCCGATCGCCTCGCGCTGCCCGGCGAGCTCGCCGCTGCAACCGACCGCCGCCTCGCCGAAGCCGCCGGCACGCTCTCGGCCTGGTCGTTCGTCCCGAGTGGCAGCGAGGGCTATGCCAAGGCCGAGGTCACCGTCGGCGGGATCGCCACCGCCGAGTTGTCGTCGCAGACCATGGCCGCACGCCGCGTCCCGGGCCTCTACGCCATCGGCGAGGCGGTCGATGTTACGGGCTGGCTCGGCGGCTATAATTTTCAATGGGCCTGGGCGAGCGGCTGGGCTGCGGCGCAGGCGCTGTGAGCTCCGCGCTTCGCATCCTCGTCGACGCCGACGCCTGCCCGGTCAAGGACGAGATCTACAAGGTCGCCTGGCGCCACGAAGTCCCGGTGACGATCGTCAGCAACAGCCACTTCCGCATTCCCGTCCATCCGCTGATCGACCGGGTCGTGGTCAGCGACGGCTTCGACGCCGCCGACGACTGGATCGCCGAGGCAGCGAATCCGCGCGCGGTGGTCGTCACCGCCGACATCCTCCTTGCCGATCGTGCGTTGAAGGCGGGCGCGACCGTGCTCTCCCCCACCGGAAAGCCGTTCACCACGGCCTCGATCGGCGGCGCCATCGCGACCCGCGCGATCATGGCGGATCTGCGCGCCGGCGGCGACATCGTCGGCGGCCCTGCGCCGTTCGCCAAGAGCGATCGCTCGCGATTTCTCTCGGCACTCGATGCCGCGCTGGTGCGTTTGCGCCGCGGCTGACGGGTATCGATGTGGGACAAACCCCGCTACCACCGTCGCGATGTTGCAGATGCGAACGTCAAAATATAGACTAAGCACGTTCGACGGGCGGAAGTCGGGCTACGAGCGGAAGTCGGGATAATAGATGAAGCGGATCTGGTGCTACATGTTCGGCCACAGGCCCATTCGTCCGCGCGGCAAGACCGGCCCGTATAGCGGCTGGACGACCTGCGGCCGCTGCCGCAGCCTGATGGTCCCCGACTATTATGGCTACCGCCGCGCTACCCGGCAGCAGGAAGACGTCTTCAAACGCTGGCGCAAACGCCAGGCCGCGCAGCCCGGCGTCGAGGAAGCCGCGGAGTAATCTATCATTCCTCCCCGTTCCGGGGAGGAATTATTCGGATCTAGCCGTCGTCGCCCATTCTCAGCGCGGCGATGAACGCCTCCTGCGGGATGCTGACCGAGCCGTACTCGCGCATCCGCTTCTTGCCTTCCTTCTGCTTCTCCAGCAGCTTCTTCTTCCGGCTCGCGTCGCCGCCATAGCATTTCGCGGTCACGTCCTTGCGCATCGCCGCGATCGTC
>DATLME010000238.1:0-9286 GCA_035537395.1 Sphingomonas sp.
ACGTCGCAGGCGAACAGCATTCGGCATCTATATGCTTTCCTGCGGTATCGAACCGGAGAGCGTGCTGCGGCGCAATGCGTGCAACGATGCCGCGGGCCTGTCGTTGGGGTCGCAGATCAGGCCGCCCGGCCGCCGAGGAGAGAGAAATGACCGACGATGTTGCCGTGCAGGTCCGCCGCCGAGAGATCGCAACCGAACATGTACTGTTCAAGCTGATCGAATATGTCGAGGAACGCCATCCTGGGTTGCTCGACCATGTCGAGGCGAGCCTCGATCATCTCGGCGACCCCGCCGCGGATGGCACCAAGGACGACGAGGCAGTCCGTGAGATCGCGCGGCGGATGATCGCCAGCGCCCGCCACGACCAGCGTAGCTGACGCCGGGAGCGCGGGTCAGGCGGTGGCGCGCGGCTGGGTCGGCGGCGCATCGCCGCTGGCGAGCACCTCGTGCTTGTCTTCGCCGAGGTAGAGCCGCCGCACCAGCACCAGCACGACGATCGTGAGCGGCGTCGCGAGCAGAACCCCGGCAACGCCGAACAGGATGCCCGCGGCGATGATCCCGAAGATCGTCGTCGCCGGCGGCAGATCGACCATCTTGTTCTGGAGCAACGGCATCACGAGGTTGCCCTGGAGCTGCTGGACGAGCAGCAGCACGCCGATCGTCCACAGCCCGGTGCTGGTGCCCTGCCCGAAGGCGAGCACCACCGCCGGAATGCCGGCGAGGATGACGCCGGCATAGGGCACGAATTCGGCAAGCCCGGCGACCAGACCGATCGCCCACGCCGCGGGCACCCCTACCAGCCACAGACCGAGGCCGGTGCCGACCCCGACGAAGACCATCCCGAGCGCCTGGCCCTTCAGCCAATTGCGCAGCGATTGTGCGATTGCGTCGAGCGTCTCGGCGGCCGGCTTCTGCGCACGCGCCGGGACGAGTCTCAGCAGGCCGATCGAATAAAGGTTCGGTTGCGCGGCGAGATAGAGACCGCCGACCAGCACGATCGCGAGCCCAGACAGCGCCCCGCCGACGGCTGCCAGTGCCGTGGTCGCGGCGTTGACGACGGTCTGCGCACTCGGCGCGAGGCCCTGCGCACGCTCGACCATCGCCGCCCCGATCGACGAGGTCGACAGCCTCGCCTGGAGTTCGGCCCAGGCCGCGGGCAGGCGCATCGCCAGTTCGGCGAACTCGCCCTGCAGGGTGGCGCCGAAGAACCAGATCGCGCCGACGATCAGCCCGAGCAGTCCGAGCACGCTGAGCGTCAGCGCCGCCGCGAACGGCAGGCCGGTGTGGCGCCGGACGACCCCGGTGGCGGTCAGCAGGATCAGCGAGACCAGCGCGCACGCGAACAGCAGCAGCAGAAGATCGACGAGCAGCCAGATCACGTAAGCGGCGGCTGTCGTCGCCAGCACGACCACCGTCGCGCGGAAAACCCGGCGTTCGAGCGTGTCGCGGGCGGGCGGAAGCTGAACGGCTTCCTGCTGGATCAGCTCGGATTGTTCGGTGAAGTTGGGCATGGTTCGCTATCGACGCTCGTCGGTTTGCTGGCAAGCCGGGCGCCGTCGCGCCGGGCGCCAGCGATCGTTCGTCCGCGGCCTGGCGCGATTACCTCGCGCGCAGACCAGGCGGAGAAGATCAATGCGGGTGGCGAGCGCGGTTTTCCTCTTCCTGCTGGCGCTCCGCGATCCGCTGTCCCTGCGCCATGTTGGCGGCATGGAGTAGGCGGTCGGAAGTCTCCGCCGCGGCGCCCGGGGTCATGGCCACTGCCACACCGTCGGGGCCGTCGACATAGACGTTGCCCTCTTCGGCGCCGACACTCGATGCTTCGTCATAGGTTTTGTTTGCCATGCATACCTCCTTCCCGATCAACGCGCCTCGTCGCGGCGGGTCGCATCGGCTGGTAAATTCCCTTGGCCGGCGGTGACGCTGGCGCTCCGCGCGTCGAGATAGGCGAGGATCGCGGGCACTGCCGCATCGTCGATCGGCGCACGATACACCGTCCGCATCTTCGCCACCGTCGCGGCCCATTGTTCGTGGGTCAGCGGCGGCTGGGTCAGCACCATCGCGGGCGAATGGCAGGCGGCGCAATTGGCGTTCATCGCGTCGGCATGCGGCGCGTCGGGGTAGGTCGCGACCTCCTCGGGTAGGGTGACAGCGACCGAGGTTAGCGCGAACCCGTTGGCGGCGACCCGCGCGGGCTGCGGTGCCGGCGGCGGCGGCGGTGGTGTCGCGGTGCGACGATCGGGCGCTCCGACCGCGACCAGCGCGGCAATCGCGGTGCCGAGGACCGCGGCGCAGAGCACGCCGATCGAGACGGGTTTCATCGCGCTCACCCGACCATGATGCGGGTGGTTTCGACCACGCCGCGCATGAACCCGCTCGGGTTCCAGTTGCCGGCAAGCGGCTGGGCGACGCCGTCGGTGTTCCAGCAGCGCGTCATCAGGCTGGTCGCGCCGCGTCGCCGCAGCGGCAGCTGCGCGTCCCAGCGGCGGAAGCTGTAGCGGCCATGATCGGGCCCGAGCGTCGCGCGCTGCCAGTGCCCGCCACCGTCAGCCGACACCTCGACCCGCGCGACGCCCTTGTCGCCGCCCATCGCGATGCCGCCGAGCGGAACGACCGGGTCGAATGCGATGCGCTGGCCCTCGGCGAGGCTGGTCACCCAGCTGCGCGGGATCATGCGGTTGATCGGCACCTGGGGGAAGTCCTTGGTACCCGGCGCGACGTTGGCGCGGGGCGTGGTCGGGATACGGTATGCCTTGGCCATCCAGAAGCCCTCGTCGGCGGCGGACAGGATCTCGATCTCGTCGAGCATCTTGATCCAGTAAGTCGAGTACCATCCGGGCACGACGAGCCGCAGGGGAAAGCCGTTGAGCAGCGGCAATTGCTCGCCGTTCATCCCGAATGCGATCATCACCTCGCCGCCACGGGCATGATCGATCGAGATGGTCTTGGCAAAGTCCGGCGCGCCGGCCATCGCGGGCTGATCGAGCCCGTTGCAGCGTACCGCCACCGCGCCCGGCCGGACGCCGGCCAAGTCGAGCACGTCGCGCAGCCGGACCCCGAGCCACCGCGCATTGCCCATCGCGCCATGCCCCCATTGCGCGCCGGGAACGCGGGGCGCGAAGAAGCCGCGCGAATTCCCCGAACATTGGTTGACCGCGGCGAGCTCGACCCGCGGCATGCGCAGCAACTGGGCGAGCGTGATCGACAACGGCCGCGCGACCGCGCCGTGGACCCGTAGCCGGAAGCGCTCGACGTCGATGCTGGTCGGCATGTCCGCCCAGTGCCAGCGCACGAAGAACTGATCGTTCGGCGTGAACACGCCCTGGTCGAAGGTCGCCATCGGCGTTTCCAGCAGCGGCGGATGGTTGCGCTGGACGATCATGTCGCCCTTGCCGGGAAAGCCGCCGGACAGCGGCCTTTCGGAGACGGCGCCCGGGAAGCCGAGGCTGGCGACGCGCTGGGCAAACAGCGGCGCGGCGAGCGCCGCGGCACTGCCGGCGCCCGCAGCGGCGAGCAGTCGCCGTCGGCTGGTCGAGGCGGCAAGCGCCATGTCGAGTTGGTTCATGATCGGCTCCGACGGCAACCTCGCCATCGCGCCCGTTATTCGCGGTTCCGGCGGCGGTCGTCCAGCGCCGCGATCAGGCGGCGAGCACCAGCCGGTCGCGTCCGCCGGCCTTCGCCTGGTACAACGCAGTGTCGGCCGCGGCGAGGATGCTGGTAGCGTCGGCATTCGGCTCGACCATCGCGATCCCGGCGCTCGCGCGCACCGCGATCTGCGTACCGTCGGGGGCGGTCACCCGGACCGCGGCGAGCGAACCGCGCAGCCGTTCACAAATCTTCATGGCGAGCGCCTCGTCGGCATTCCACAGGATCAGCGCGAACTCCTCGCCGCCGATGCGGCCGACCAGATCGGCGTCACGTACCGCGCCGGTGGCGGACGCCGCGAACGCCTGGAGCACGCGATCGCCGGTGGCGTGGCCGTGGGTGTCGTTGACCGACTTGAACCGGTCGAGATCGAACACTGCGACGGCACAGGTCCCCTCCCCGGCCGCGACGCGCGCGATCCCGCGCTCGAGCCGCTTGATCACCGCGCGGCGATTGGCGAGCCCGGTCAGCGGATCGGTCGAGGCCTCGCGGGTCAGCCGCTCCTCGTCGGCCTTGCGCTCGGAGACGTCGCGCAGCACGCTGACCAGCCCGGTGACGGTGCCGTCCTCGTCGAGCGTCGCGCGCAGGCTGGTCTCGAACCAGCGCTCGCCGCCGATCGCGGTGTTGATGCGGAAGCTGCGGGAGACGGTGCGATGCGGATTGGCGATCGCCTCGTCGCGCGCGGCATCATGCTTCGCCAGCTCGGTCGCGTCGATCATGTCGTGGGTATTGCGCCCGATCAGCTTTGCGGGCGCGAACCCGACGAGGCTGCGCATCCCCGCCGAAGCGTAGAGGATGGTACCGTCGACCGCGACGTTCATGATCGCATCGCCCGCCGAATCCGCAATCAGCCGGTAGCGCGCCTCGCTTTCGGAGAGCCGCTGGAACAGCGCCTTGCGTTCGTGGAGCAGCGCCGCGATCGGCAGCACCAGCATGCCCGCGATGGCGAGGTAGAATTGCAGGAATTCGATCCGCGCCGCGGTCGACACGTGCAGCAGGTTGATCGGTCCGTGCCCGCTGATCGTGAGCGCACAGCCGATCGACGCGAGCAGGACGATCGAGCCCGCGGCGCCGAAACGCCCGAGCCGGATCGTCACCACCATCATCGGCAGCAGCGGCAGGAACAGCAGCGGCAGCGTATCCTGCCCGAACACCAGCAGCGCGGCGACCGCGACCAGCGCGAACAACCCGACCGCCTCGCCCTTCAGGCGCCACGATGCGTGCTGCAACCAGGAGCGCGCCTCGCCCTGGATCGCGAGCATCACGATCGGAGTCCAGATCACCGCGCCGAGGCCGTGCCCGGTGAACCAGGCGAGCCAGTTCGCCCAGAACGGCTTGCCGATCAGCACCACCGCGACGTTCGCGCTGATCAGGCCCGACAATGCGGGCGCGATGATCCCGGCGGCCAGCACGAAAGCGCTGATCCCCGCCGTCGAATCAAAATAGCGGCCATGCGGCGCCCAGCGGCGGAGCAGGACGGTGGCAACCAGCGCCTCGCCCATGTTCGCGACGACCATGAACGGGGCTGCGGCAAACCCGAACCCGACCGCGGTGGTGACCACGAACGAGGCGACGCTGCAGACCAGGATCGCGACCGGCCAGTCGCGACGCCGGTGCACCGACAGATACGGCAGCAGCAGCGCGGTCGCGACCCAGACGAACGCGACGCCGCCGCTGAACCGGGTCAACGCCACGCCGAAGCCCGCACCGATCAGGTATGCAAACCCGAGCAGGACTGGAATCGGAGGACGCGAACTTAGGGTCATAGGCACACGATAGCCGCGCAATCGTCATCGCGGGGTTAAGCACGGCATCAAGCATGCCGGGAGTTGACGGCTTGGCCATCGCGACTAGCAAGGCGCGAAGCCTTGTTCAGGAGCCGCGATGCCTTACCGACCCATGATCTCGCTCACCCTGGCACTGCTGGCGCCGGCCGTCGCTACGGCAAGGCCGGTCGAGCACCGAGTCGCCGAGGCGCAGGCGCTCGACATCGCCAAGCGCGCGATCGCATTTCGATCGGTTGCCGGCCCGGGCAACCAGACGCCGCAGCTCGCGGCCTATCTGAAGCAGCAGCTGGTCGCCGGCGGCTTCGCCGACGCCGACGTCACGGTGACTCCGGTCGACGATACCGCCTATCTGATCGCGCGTTTTCGCGGCACCGATCCCGCCGCCAAGCCGCTCGTGATCTCGGGCCATATCGACGTGGTCGAGGCAAAGCCCGCCGACTGGAAGCGCGACCCGTTCGTGCCGGTGGTGGAGAATGGCTATCTGTTCGGCCGCGGCGCCACCGACATGAAGCTCGATGCCGCGATCGTGATCGCGACGCTGATCGATCTGAAGCGCCAGGGGTATCGGCCGCGGCGCGACATCGTACTCGAATTCTCGGGTGACGAGGAAACGACGATGAAGACGAGCACGCTGATCGCCGAGCAGCTCAAGAACGCCGAACTCGTCCTCAACATCGACGGCGGCGGCGGATCGATCGACGAGGCAACCGGCAAGCCCGCCTATATGACCTGGCAGGGCGCCGAGAAGACCTATGCCGACATCCGCCTGACCGTCACAAACCCCGGCGGGCACAGCTCCGCACCGCGCCCGGTGAACGCGATCGTCGAACTCTCGCAGGCGCTGGCGCGGATCGGCGCGTATCGTTTCAAGCCCGAGGTCAGCGACCTCACCCGCAACTATTTCACCAGCGCCGCCGCGCATGAGGACGCGCCGACCGCTGCGGCGATGCGCGCCTTCGCGGCCGATCCGGGCGACAGTGCCGCGATCGCCACGCTCAGCGCCAATCCGGCGATGATCGGCAAGCTCGGCACGACCTGCGTCGCGACGATGATCGAGGGCGGCCATGCGCTGAACGCCCTGCCCCAGCGCGCGACCGCCAACATCAACTGCCGGATCTTCCCCGGGCACAAGCCGGCGGCGATCATGGCCGAGCTGCAACGCGTCGCCGCCGATCCCGCGATTACGTTCGAAGACGTCAGCGTCGGCTCGGTGGCGACCGACGCCTCGCCGATCCGTCCGGACTTCGTCGCGGCGGTGACGAAGGCGCTCGCCGCCACCTATCCCGGGGTGCCGCTGTTCCCCAGCATGGCATCCGGGGCGAGCGACAGCATGTGGTTCCGCGCCCGCGGTGTCCCGAGCTACGGCGCGAGCCCGATCTTCATCAAGGATTCGGACGAGTTCAGCCACGGGCTCGACGAACGCACGCCGATCGCCAACATCGCGCCCGCGATCACCTATTACCAGTCGCTGCTCCGCGACCTGGCGAAATGATCAGCCGGCGTTCTCGAGCTTGTCCTGGGTGCGGGTGTCGAAGTCGGCCGCGTCGTGGCGTTCGTGAAGCTGGCTCGCCGGATCGCCCATCACGCGGTTGACCATGCGCCCGCGCTTGACCGCGGGACGCTCGCCGATCGCGGTCGCCCAGCGCTGCACATGGGTATAGCTTTCGACCGCGAGGAACGTGCCGGCCTCGTACAGCACACCCTTGGCGAGCGCGCCATACCAGGGCCAGGTGGCGATGTCGGCGATCGTATAATCCGCCCCGCCGAGAAATTCGGTCTGCGCGAGCCGGCGGTCGAGCACGTCGAGCTGCCGCTTCACCTCCATCGCGAAGCGGTCGATGGCATATTCGATCTTGGTGGGCGCATAGGCGTAGAAGTGGCCGAAGCCGCCGCCCAGATAGGGCGCGCTGCCCATCTGCCAGAACAGCCATGACAGGCATTCGGCGCGCGCCGCTGGCTCGGTCGGCAGCAGCGTGCCGAATTTCTCCGCGAGGTAGACGAGGATCGAACCCGATTCGAAGATGCGGACCGGGGTCGCGCCGCTGCGGTCGAGCAATGCCGGGATCTTGGAGTTGGGGTTGATCTCGACGAAGTCGCTGCCGAACTGGTCGCCTTCGTTGATGCGGATCAGCCATGCGTCATATTCGGCGCCGGTGTGCCCCTGCGCGAGCAGCTCCTCGAGCATGATCGTGACCTTCACGCCGTTCGGGGTCGCCAGCGAATAGAGCTGGAGCGGGTGCTGCCCGACCGGCAGCACCTTGTCGTGCGTGGCGCCGGCGATCGGCCGGTTGATCGCGGCGAAGCGCCCGCCGCTTTCCTTGTCCCAGGTCCAGATTTCGGGCGGGGTATAGTCGGGCTGGTCGGTCAATGATCGCTCCTGTCGCTCACGGCATCATTCGCCGACCTGATAGGTCCGTTCGACGTGCCCGACCAGATCCTGCTGCGTGAGGTAGATGGGACGCAGCCGGCCTCCGGCATAGCGTTCGATCTGGTCGGCGAAATGCGGGGACGCCGCGTCGCCGCTCTGTCCGCCGGCCATCACCGCCCATGCCTTCGGGGTGGCGCCGAACGAGACCACCGCGACGAAGCTGTTGCCGCTCGTGCCGTAATAGTTGCGGGTACCGGGATAGGTGCGCGCGCCGAACGACGCCAGCGACCCCCATTGCGCCGAGGTGAAGGGCACCGCGACGCTCGGCGCGCGATCGTCGAACCGCGGCTCGATCGTGTTCGCAAGCCGCTGGAAGCGATTGATCCGGCCCCAGGGCACCCGCCAGTCGCCGAAATCGCGCCGCAGCGTCGCCACCGCGGCGGCGAGCCCCGCCAGCTTGGTATCCGCCGACACCCGCGTCGCAATGAAATCGGGGACGTTGAGCCGCGCCGTCTTGGCGAGAGCGCCGACATCGCGCCACAGCGCATCGCCCCAGAATACCGCCAGCGCGGTCGCCCGTGACTCCGCGGACCAGCGGTAATCCCACGACTGCAGCAGCGCGATCGGCGCGGCCAGCGACGTGCGGCGCGGATCGGCTGCGGGCAGTGCTTCGTACGCATCGATGAGCTGCGGGATCAGTGTCGCGAACGCCGGCAGATAGCTGTCATAGGCGGCGGCCATCAGCCGTTCGGGGGTGAAATCGCGCCGACCGTTCAGCAGCAGCCCGGCATGGATACCGCGCGCATTCTCCCCGGCGGTATCCATGTATTTCGGAAAGTCCGCAGCCTTGGGGCTGTCGGCACCCGCAGCGGTCCACGGCCAGTTGTTGGTGTTGGCGACATAGCCGGCCGGCGGCGTCACAACCTGCGGCAACGTCGCCGGCGGGTGGATCCCCTTCCAGTCGGTCGCCGGATCGGCGCCGTCGACTGGGCGGGTGTAATCGAACCGGTCGTCGCGGCGCGGGACGAATTGGGGATGGAGATACGCGATCTCGCCCTTGGCATCCGCGAGGATCGTCGCGTTCGACGAATTCGCCTGGCGTGCCGAGACCTGCATGAACGAGGCGAGGTCGGTGGTCTTGGTGCGCAGCCAGCTCTGCTCGAGCGCCGGCACCGGTCGCCACATCAGCGCGGTCGCGATCCATTTCCCGTCGCGCTTGGCAACGATCGGGCCGTGATGCGTGCGCAGCGTCGTGAAGCGCCGCGGCGCCATCCTGCCGTCGGGCTGGCGGACCTGGATCGCTACCGCGCGGCTTTCGACCTTTCGCGATGCTGCGCCGTAGCGATAACGATAGCCCGAGCCGCGAGCGACGACGGTTTCGGCGAATTCATCGACCGAGTCGACGCCCGACGAGGTGTGCATCCAGCCGATCTTCGGATTGAAGCCCTGATAGACGAAGAACTGGCCCCAGGTCGACGCGCCATAGGCG
>DATLME010000239.1:0-2785 GCA_035537395.1 Sphingomonas sp.
TTTGCGCGCTGTCGGGATGGTCGTGAAAGGCCAGGGTCATGAGCATTCGCCATTGTCGTCTAGCCGATCGAACCACCCTCGACCGGCCCCCGTTCCCTCGATTATGGCGCCGCCAATCTACGTTAACACGTTTGCCGACTACCCCGTTCGGCCCGTGCGCAGCGCGAACTCCGCACCGCCCGCATCGCTGCGCCCGACATCGATGCTCCAGCCATGCGCGATCACGATCTGGCGAACGAGGTTGAGCCCGATGCCGGTACCGTCGGTGCGGGTAGTGTAGAACGGCAGGAAAATCTCGCGGTGCAGCGCGTCGGGCACGCCCGCGCCATTGTCGGCAACCGATATGACCACGATGCCGGCAGCGTCGCTCGCGATCCTGAGCGTTACCGCGGCGGGCTCGCTGCCCGCGTTCGTTGCCTGAGCGGCGTTGCGCAACAGGTTGATCAGCGCCTGTGCGAGCAGATCGGGGTCGGCGCGCAGCACGACGCCCGCATCGACCTGCGTCGCGAAACGCGTCTGCGGCCATTCGATCGCGACCATGCGGACCAGTTCGTCGGCGAACGCGGCGGCCGCGAACTCCTGGAGCCGGACCGTCGGCACGTTGGCGACCGACCGGTAGCTTTGTACGAAGCGGTGCAGGCTGGTGATCCGCCGCGACAACGTCGTCATCGCAAGCTGTGCGGTCTCGTGGTCCGGCGGCATGCCCTCCAGCGCCGCCGCCGCGGTGAGCGCGAGCGAGGTCACCGGCGTCAGCGAATTGAGCAACTCGTGCGTGAGGACACGGATCAGATCGGTCTGCGCCGCCATCTCCACCGCATCGAGCGTGCCCTGCACCGGCTGGACGACGACCGCGCGGACCGGCGTCCCGAGGCGGTGCAGTGTCGCGACATGCAGGATCGCGCGCTGCGGCCCGCCGGGCAGGTCGAGGATCACGAGTTCGTTGCCGGTCGCACTCGTCCCGGCCAGTTTCGTCGCGAAGGTGGCGCCATATACCGCGAAATCGTCGGGGCGGATGCCGCCATGAGTGGTGAACAGGCGCCGCGCCGCGCGATTGCGGAGGGTGACGCCGCTGTCCGCCGCGACCGTCAGCAGCGCCACCGGCATGTCGTCGATCAGCGCTTCGAGGAAGCGCTGATCGTCCGCCGCGCGTTGCGCCTGCGCCTGCAACCGCAGCATCGCGCCGTCGAGCGCTCCCGCCAGCGCCGCGAAGCCCGCGCCGCCCCGCGCATCGAACCGGGACGCGACATCGCCGTGGCGCAGCGCCTCCACGAAGCGCGCCAGCATCAGATTGGTGCGTTCGATATGCGTCCACAGCCCCGCCAGCGCCGCGGCAACGAGCAGCACCGCGACGATCCGCGCGGCGGCCAGATCGGGCTCGGAAAAGGCTGCCGCAGCGGCAAGCAGCGCCACGAGCAGCCCGACGACCCAGGCCGCCAGCGCGGCGGTGAAGCGCGGGTCAAAGCCCATGCTTCTCCATTCGTCGATACAGCGCGGCGCGGGACAGCCCGAGCTCGGTAGCCGAGGCCGAGATGTTGTAGCCGTGGCGCCGCAACGCCTCCTCGACCAGCCGGCGCTCGACCCGATCGAGGTTGAGATCGGCGGCCGGCGTTACGATCGCCTCGCGCGCGATGTGCTGCCGCCCAGGCGCGAGCGGGAAATCGTCGGGTTCCAGTGCCGCGTCGCTGGCCAGGATGACGGCGCGCTCGACTGCGTGGCGCAGCGCCCGCACGTTGCCGGGCCAGTCATATGCCATCAGCGCCGCCCGCGCGGCGCGCGTCAGCACCGGCACCGCGCGGTGGTAGCGCCGGGCGTAGTGATCCAGATAATGGTCGAGCAGCGCGTTCACGTCCTCGCGCCGGTCGCGCAGCGGCGGCAGCTCGATCTCCACGGTGTTGAGGCGAAACAGCAGATCCTGCCGGAAATAGCGATCGTCGCGCAGCATCGCGGCAGTCAGGTTGGTCGCGGCGATGACGCGGATATCGACGGGTACCGGCCGGTTCGCGCCGACCGGGGTCACCTGGCGTTGCTCGAGTGCGGTCAGCAGCTTGGGCTGGAGATGTAGAGGCAGATTGCCGAGTTCGTCGAGGAACAGCGTCCCGCCATGCGCCGCCTGGATCCGGCCGACGCGATCGGTACGGGCGTCGGTGAACGCGCCTTTGACATGGCCGAACAGTTCCGAATCGATCAGCTCGGCAGTGACCGCGCCGAGATCGACCGTCACCATCGGCTGGTCCGCGCGAAGCGACTGTTCGTGCAACGCGCGCGCGACCAGCTCCTTGCCGGTGCCGTTCTCGCCGAGCACGAGGACATTGGCCTCGGTCGGCGCGGCGCGGGCGATCAGCGAATGCACCCGCGCCATCGCCGGCGCGCTGCCGATCAGCGGGGAGGCGGTCGCGTTCGCCGGCACGCGCGGCTTGCCCTGTACCGCCCGGCGCGAGCGGCGCAGCGCCGCGGCGGTGCGGACGGTTGCGAGCAAGCGATCATTGTCCCACGGCTTTGAGACGAAGTCGGTCGCACCCCGCTTCATCGCTTCCACCGCGACGTGCACGCCCGCATGCGCGGTGATCATCACCACGATCACGTCCGGATCGGCGGCAAGCAGCCGATCGAGCAGGGCGAGCCCCTCGGCGGCGTCGGTCGCCGCGCGGCCGAAATTGGCGTCGAGCAGCACGACATCGGGCACCCGGCCTGCGGCCGCGGCGATCGCGCGTTCCGGCCCGGACACCGTGACGATTTCCTTGAAGATCGCGCGCAGCAGCAGCCGCGCGGCGATGAGGATGTCCTC